>CAZWAT010000131.1:0-8296 GCA_964632015.1 uncultured Planctomycetaceae bacterium | reverse complement strand
AGTTCTACAAACTCTCTTCCAGCAGATGACAAAGATTGCATGCTAACTCACTGAAGCCCATTGCACTTATAGTTATACAGGACTGGCATGTCACTGTCACTGGACTTACCGTAATTCGATAGCATCCGTCCCGGGATAATTTTGACAAATTCCGGGCTTATGATAGTGGTTAGATTCTACAACAGCGCAGCTGTCCCTGAGGTGCGCCATCCGGTCAGCAAGCTACGGGTGAACGATTTTCGCGTCGCTGGCCCTTGGCTTGACGGGGGCGGCGGCGTTTTCCTTGGCTAGGGTGTCTCATGCGGCCGTCGTGACGTCGGGTCGGGCGAGGCTGTGCAGTCACCTCATTCCGGTTGTTTGCAAGGTCGTCATTCGCTGTTTTCTGAACCTTCAGGCGGCATGTCAGAAGTCGTTCGATCTGTTTGAGCAAAGGTTTCTCATCGTCGGAGCAGAAAGAGACTGCCTGTCCCTCAACGCCGGCCCGTCCGGTGCGCCCGATGCGGTGAACATATGTCTCGGCATCATTCGGCAAGTCGTAGTTGAATACGTGCGAGATGTCGGAAATGTCGATACCTCGAGACGCGATGTCGCTGGCAACGAGGACCCGCAGATCTCCCGAGCGCATCCGGCTGAGGGTTCTTTCTCGCTGGTTTTGACTCTTGTTGGAGTGCATTGCCGCAGCGGGGATGCGGGCCTGATCGAGCTGGCGGGCGACCCGGTCAGCACGGTGTTTCGTTCGCGTAAACACAATGGCCTTGGTAATGCTCTTGCAGGTGAGGATGTTCCTGAGCAAGGACAGCTTGTTGGGGTTCTGTACAAAATGAACGCACTGCTGTACCGTCTCGGCGGCTGGCGCCTGCGGTGAAATGCTCACGCGCAGAGGATTCTTCAGGAGACTGTTGGACATCTCTTTAATGGTGTTGGGGATGGTTGCCGAGAAGAGCATCGTCTGTCGCTTTGTGGGAACAAGCTGGACGATGCGCTTGATATCCGGCAGGAATCCCATATCGAGCATACGGTCGGCTTCGTCAAGGACGAGAATCTCCACACGGTCGAGCTTGAGTTGATTTTGGTTTAGCAGGTCCAGCAGTCGGCCTGGGGTCGCGATGAGGATATCGACGCCGCGTCGAAGGCCAGAGCATTGGGGCCGTTGGTTAACGCCGCCGAATATCACAAGGTGTCGCAGGCCTATACCGGCGCTAAACTCGCCAATAGCCTGCGCGATCTGCGCGGCAAGCTCGCGTGTGGGGGCGACGATCAGCGACCGGATCGGCCTCCACCCGCGTTTTAATTCCACTTGCGCCAGACGCTGGAGAATCGGTAGTGCGAACGCCGCCGTCTTGCCCGTGCCCGTCTGGGCACAACCAAGAACATCGCGGCCGCTGAGTGCGTGAGGAATAGTTTGAGCCTGTATCTCGGTGGGTCGTGTGAACTGCTTGTCTCGGACTGTGCGCAGTAGAGCGCTACTGAGGCCCATGCCTTCAAATGATGCGTTTTCGGGGTTCAATTGTAACTTTCTATCTTTGTGTTGGTATCGGCCCAAGACAATCTCAGACCTCAAGCAAATGATGTAACGATGGGAGCGCACTGCGGCGGGCGCAGGTCGATGACCAAAAGGTAGCGGCCGGGTAGCAGGTATCGTTCAGAGTATTCTCACCATCACGTACGGACTTTCCTGCGTTTGCCATAGATGGCAAGGCAAGAGACGAGCAAGACAGCCCTCAGTACGTCGATGAGAGTTGCAGTTGGAGCCTAAGCTTCACCTCGTCCCGTCATTAGACCATAAGACAAGACGGATTGCCAGAAGAATATCCGCATGGCTCATGTCAATTCGTGTGTGAGCTTTTCTACGCAAGTTGGGTATGAGGGTGTTCGGGAAATAACTGGTGCGAACGAGTAGAATGCTAACACGTCCAGACGACCATGTTATTGCGAAACCCTATAGTTCCGAATATAAAACAGTGCATGAGCCGGCTGAGGATCCGCTAGTCCGCCGGTGAGTCAAAATCAGTCTTCTTTAGTTAACAGGCAAGATTAATGGAACCTTCACTTGTGTTTGACTGTTGGACAAGTTATGGCCCCAGGCCTAATAAGGATCCCCAGGAGCGATGGACTCTCGATCATCTGCTTGATGATATGGATTTCTATGGAATTGCCGCTGCGCTGGTGCGGCATGAGCAGATGGCCTGTTACGACGCAATGCATGTCAACTACCGGCTGACGCGTGATGTCGGCCATCATCGAGACAGACTTGTCCCATGTTGGGCGGTACTGCCGCATCAGGGTGGTGATTTTCCCCGACCTGATGAAGTCATACAGAGGATGGACGACAATGGCGTAAAGGCGGCGTTCTTCCAGCCGGGCTGGCACCGTTACCCTCTGCACGAGGATGTGCTGGGGCCGCTGGCGGAGGTGATGAATCCGCGCGGGATGCTGATTCTCACCACGCTTGAGGACTTCGGTGGACGATACGATTCGATCAAAGAATTCTGCCGATGGTTCTGTGATTGCCCTGTCCTTATCGGTCAAGCGAGCTGGAATCAATGGCGGCTGGTCACTGCGCTGATGGACGCCTGCCCGAATATTCACATGGAATTCCACATGTTTCAGGCAAACCGGGCGGTCGAGTATTTCGCATCACGTTATGGCGCTGATCGGCTGGCTTTTGGTTCCGGGCTTCTTCGGCATTCAGGTGGGGCTGCACGCGGGTTCGTTGACTGGTCTTATTTGAACACGAACGAGAAGGCGAAGTACACTCATGCGAATATTCAGCGCTTGCTGAAATCGAACACCCCCTTATCGCCTCGCACGCCCATTGGTGACGATGCTTATGTTCAGGCAACCATTGAGGGTCGGGCCTTGCCGGGTAATGTTCTGGACGCGCATTGTCATGTTCTGGATGACGAACTCAACGGAGGCGGAGGCCCCTACGTCATGTTGCATGGGGATTCAAGCAACATGGTGCAACTGGGGAATAATATCGGGATCAAACGCACGGCGATGATGAGTTGGAACGGCACGGTATGCATGGATGTGGAAGCGGGCAATGCCCTGGTGGAAAAGGTTGTCAATCGCCATCCGCATGAGGTTATCGGCGTGTCTTCCTGTGATCCGACCCATCAGGACCCCGAGCAGATAGAAAACATGTGTCGTCGGCTTCACCTTGAAAAGGGATTTCGGGGGATGAAGCCGTATTACATGAATGGCGTACCCTATGACGATGTGCGTTATGAGCCATATTGGCAGTTCGGCGAGGTACATCGTCTTTACGCATTGTTGCACGTCAACGCCGCCGCCGGGGGCATCGAGGCGGTGACTAGACTTGCTCGCAAGCATCCTGGCTTGACGATATTGATTGCCCATTGTGGCGGAAGATGGGATTTTGCCCGCCAGGTTGTGGAGGTGATGAAAGAATTCAACAACGTCATGGCCGAGTTGACTCTGACGCCTGTGCCCAACGGCATCATTGAGTGGTTATGCGGGGAGGTTGGTTCAAATCGCGTGTTGTTCGGAACCGACGCGCCCATGCGTGACCCCCGTCCTCAGCTTGCCTGGTGCGTGTATACGCGACTGGACGCAAAGGACAAGAAAAACATTCTCGGCGCGAACTTCGCAAGAACCCTTTCCGCTGCGGTCATTTAGCTAGGCTTATTCGCACCCGTGGCTGGCTGGTATGAACAGGACTCTGATAATTCGATGGACGTCGAACCTGCTGATCCCACTGAGCACCCCTTTATTGTGTCAACGTCCTCTTCTAATTGATCATAAAGCCTCTGAAGACAAAGATGACCATTTGTAATGACTTGCTGAATCGGGCGTGCTACCATCCGCCAGGCATTGTTTTTCAAAGTTTTGGAAGGATCATTATGATCAGTTTGATTGGTGAATGGGATTTTGCATACCGTTCAGACGGCGAGGCAGGTGTGACCCCGGCGCTTCCAGGGGCTGACGAATTTGACTCCATCTGTTCTGTCCCGGGTCATTGGGACGATCAGTTTTCCGCAGCCAATCCGCCATCTTGGTGGAGCAGGGCGAAATTCAACCCGGATCATCTCCCGCTGAGCTTTCCCGAAATGGTTGGCCCAGTGACCAACGATGCACCAAAGGATGCGTCATTGCCCCACTTGGTCGGGACGGGTTTTTACCGCAAACGATTGCAACTCCAGAGCAAGAACACCCCAACAGCATGGCGGCTGGAGATAGAGGAGGTCTTTACCGAAGCCTGGGCGTGGTTCAATGGTGTGCTGATGGGGCATCATCGCGGCTATGCGGCGCCGTTTGAGGTGTGGCTTGATCCAGCGTTAGTCAAGAGTGGTGACAACGAGCTGATAATTGCAGTCTCAAATGTCGATATATCAATGGGTGGTCTGCGGCTGCGCGGGTTCAAAGGTCATAGTGCCTCCATTGGAGATGTGCGCGTGACCGAGCATCCAGGCCGGCGAATCGCTGATGTGCATGTTGTGCCCACCGAAGACCTGTGCGAACTTGCATGGTCAGTAGAGCTTGAGACTTCGCCCGGTTCTTCAGATTCAATAGCCGGCCAGGTTGAGTGGCGTCTGGTGCATGATGATGGTAGCGAACTGATTTCCGGTAACCAACCGGCGGATAACAAACGCCTCAACTGGCGATGCTCATCGGCCGGTGTGCCATTTTGGTCTGACCAGCGGCCTGAAATGGTTACTGTGGAACTTGCCTGGACGGACGGCAGCACGACAGTATCATTCCAGCGGCGCATTGGTCTGCGACGGTTCGTCAGGGATGACATGACGCTTAAACTCAACGGGGAACCTGTTTATCTTCGCGGCGCAACTGAGCATTGCTACTTTGCCGAAACCTGCACGCCACCGTTCGACCCGAAATACTTTCAAATTGTCGTTTCGAAGCTCAAGGAGATTGGCTTCAATTGGCTGAGATGTCATACATGGGTACCGTCTGAGCCTTACCTGAACGTTGCCGACGAACTTGGCTTGATGGTGCAGGTGGAACTACCCTTGGGCCTGGGCGAGGTGGAGTGGGAGCAGATCGTCCGCCGATGTCGCCGACATCCTTCGGTTGTTCTGTATTGCGGAGGCAATGAGGAACTGTGCGACGATGAGCACATTGCCTTCTGGGGATGCCTGCGGAAGATAATGACATCGCTTGATGATGCGGCTTTGTTCATGCCCCAGGAAGCAATGCGTGGCATAGAGTACAAATGGCAGGATAGTTGTTTCGGCGACGGCCCGCTTGCGGAAGAACCATTCACGCATCATCCCGAGCGGCTGAAGAAAATAACCGCTATTGCTGATGTACTTGGCCATTATGACTTGGGTCAACTCAGCTACAACAGCACCGAAGGCACAGTGAGTGAACTGAATCGGCGACAAGCAATCTTCGAGCGCCCCCTACTGTCACACGAGCTTGGTATTCTGGAAAGCTATCTCGATCCGGACCTGAGGGAGCGATATGCAGGCACGCGAATTGGTGAAGATCTATACGAAGCAGCCTCGGAGCGACTCGCCAGGTACGGTCTTGGCGATCGATGGACGCTGTACTACCAGAACTCGTGTCGTTGGCAGTCGGTGCTTCGCAAGCATGTAATCGAAAAGGCCAGGCTGTGCACGCGTCTGAACGGATACGACTTCCTGGGCGGCATCCACAGTCACTGGCACAGGTCGGGGTATGGCTGCGGGTGTCTGAACGAATTCTACGAGTTCAAGCATGGTGATGCCGCCGCTGATTTTCTCGAATACAATAATCAAAGCATTCTTCTGCTCGATCATGGTGACAGCTTTTGTCACTTGGCAGGCTCCACCTTTTCCGCAGATATCCTTGCCGCTTGGTATGAATCTGGACCAATGCCGGCCGGCACGCTGAAATGGAAGCTGTTCGACGCCGCCCAAACCGTGCGTCTGGAAGGTGAGTTGCCTGCTGAGCCCATTAATGAAAGTGGTATGTCGACACTGGGTATACTGAGCATTGATTGGCCGGAGATAGGGACACCCGAGAAGTTCACGCTTCTGGTTGAACACGTACCAAGCCATCTGTGCAACAAATGGCATTTCTGGGTTTTTCCAAAGGCACAACCTGTTGATGTCTCAACGAAGACGCGAGTCGTGACGGAGCTTGCTCATTCGGATATCGAGCACCTGGAAAATGGTGGCAATGTGCTTCTGTTTGGGCATAGTCCTTTCCGGTCCCGTCCGGCTTCTTTTCAGATGAACGTCGCAGGCAGGCCCGGCAGACATTCGGCAACTGTGATAACCTCACATCCGGCGCTCGGAGATTTTCCGCATGAAGGTTGGTGTGATTGGCAGTTCAGAAGATTTCTAGACGTTGGCCGGGCCGTCGATCTTTGGGGCGTGGCCGATAGATTTGCGCCCATAATTGAGGCGGTGGGTTCTTACAAGGCTCCGTCGTGGGAGGCGATGGTTTTTGAGGCAGCAGTCAGCAAGGGTCGGCTGGTGGTATGTGCCGGCGGGGTTCTGGCCGACGATCCAGCGGGCGCCTATTTGCAATCCTGCCTTACTCGATATGCGGATGCGACAGATTTGCCCGAGCCCAAAATGACAATATCTCCGGCGGCACTGCATAAGGTGATCGACGAATATGATGCGTCGGACGGCCCAGGCCAATCGTCAACCGACATGGGATATGATGTCAACGTTCGTGCCCGCAAAAAGAAGAAGTAGCGGTACCTATCTGTGCTGTGCGCGCCTGTGACTGATTGCCAGCCCAGATATTCAGGCTGCTTGAGCTGACAGATGCGAGTCGATGTACCGCTTGAGCACCATGGCGTTATTGTGCTCTGCGTCTTTGGCAGCGTACAGCAAGGTGATGGTTCGAGCGTGGGTGCGATTCAGCAGCGCGTTAACCTGGTCTTTCTTCGCGTTGAGCTCCCGCGTGTATCGTCGTGCAAACTCCGCCCATTTGTCGGGATCGTGGCTGAACCATTTGCGAAGCTCGTCGCTGGGGGCAAGCTCTTTGCACCATTCGTCCAGTGCGGCATTGGACTTGCTGATGCCTCTGGGCCAGAGCCGATCAACCAGCACTCGATAACCGTCTGTTCTGGTCGGGGCCTCATATACCCGCTTGGTCAATATCCGCATAGTTCGGCTCCAATTTGGTTCAGGCCTATAGCCGTGGCGCGCAGTCCTCGACCGGGGCCGCTACATAATTATTACCACAACTGGGAGTGATGGTTGTGGATCAGGCATGAATGTCCTGTTCCTCAAATCCCGGCGATAAGCCAGATATCACCGGTCTTCACGACCGTTCCGTCGAGAGTATGCGTTTCGCCAGCCTTCAGCGATATCCTCTGCCCATGTTCTTCAAGCGACCATGGCTTGGCAAGCGTCACCTTCCATGCAATCATACATCTGTCCTGTTGCTCGCCCTCAAACACCTTCTTCTCGATCTGTATTTCTGTATTAAGGTCAATGGCTGCGATCAGGGCCGCCATCGGATGCTTTGATTCTTTGGCTAGCAGCTTGGCAATGTCATCATAATCGTAACTGTCGATCCGCAAGCAGGCCATGGCCTCGTCTATGTTGCCCTTTGCGGCGGCAACAGTGAACGCCTTCACCGTGGCCTCGGGTGAAGACAAGTCCAGCTTCTGGCGAATTGGATCAAGATCAACTGCACTTGCTCTCGTTGTGTCCGCGCTTGGCAGTGTTGCTTGCTGACTGGCTGGACCCTTCTCAATCGTCTCGGCCGATATGTACTTGCCCTCAGGCGTGAAAGTGAATCGCTGCTCGATAATCATCTGGTCCTTGTTCCAGATCGTGGCCAGGTACTTGTAGCGGATGGAGAGATTGCCGCCGGGCGTGGTTTCCGGCTGGCCCCACTCCAGCGTCTTGCGGGCCGTGATATCGCGGTAGTTCTCGCTGAAGAACTTTTCGACCCACGTCTTGAGTTTTCCCTGAAGGGCCTCGTCGGACGACACACCTTCAGCCGCCACATTGATCTCCCTGGCTTGCTTGACCAGTTCTTCCAGCAGCGGGGTTGGCTTGCCGTCGGCGGAGCGCGTGGCGAAAAGTATCTGGTATGGCCGGGCGGGGGTGCCTTCAGCGGACTTGAACTGCTGGTGCTGCGGGCTGTTGACGCCGACCCAGTACACCTTGCCCGGCTGGAGCTTGACCGGCATCGTGCAGGTGGTACGGGCGGCGTCGTAGGAAATCTCGCCGGCTTGCCCTGAGCCTGTCGAAGGGCGCTCTGGGAACTGCGAGCCGGTCTTCTCGCTGAATGCCTTGTCCCCGGCCGTGAACGACCAGCTCTTGTCCATCATCGGCCGGTCGAAAGTGACGGTGATCTTGTC
>CAZWAT010000130.1:0-8312 GCA_964632015.1 uncultured Planctomycetaceae bacterium | reverse complement strand
TGAGCGACGCGACAATCACGATTGCGTCTTCCTTAGTCCGCCCGATGCTGACGGGCATAGGGGCTGCACTGTATACAGCGTTCGTCCAAGCCAATGCAGAACCTGGCCGTTCTGGCCGTCTAACATCGAAGACCCCGATGATTGGGCGTTGGCGGGCATGAGGTGCCCGGGAATCAATCGCGGCAGAAGGTTCTCCCGTGAGGAGATCGAAGATCGTGCCAAGCTCACCAATCCATGACGAGTCGCTCGACCTGCTTGAGGCGGTGCAAGCCGCTCGTCGCGATGCCCGATTCATCGAGCAAGTACGCGGGCTTCTTGACGAGGCACAGGACAGTGTGACGCATGCGGTCTCGACCTGCGAAGCCTGCGGAAAATGCTGCATGTTCGAGCAGGCGGGGCATCGTCTTTATTGCTCGACGGGTGAGTTGGCGATCATCACGTCGGGTCCGTTGTGCCAGTGGCAGGAGGGAAGGTGCGCGTTCTTGCGGGCGAACCGCTGTCACAATCGCTCAGATCGCCCATTGGGTTGCCGAATGTACTTCTGCAAGGTTCAAAACGAGCCGCTTTACGAGAAGTTTCACGCCTGGGTGCGTTGGCTTCACCAGCATCATGGGGTTCCTTACTTCTATGTCGAGATGACACGTGCGGCGAAGGCACTGGGCGGCGCATAGAAGAGGCGGAAAGGCCCTGGTGAGTCAATCCGCCTCTTGTCAGTCGTGTTGAGCGGTGCGATTATCTGCCCGCGCGAGTCTGCCAGTAGCTCAGGTGGCTGCTGCGATCATACAGCCAGATGTAATCCCAATCGTCCTGAAGCTGGCGGGCCTGAATGTCGTTGATCAGGCTGATGCGTGCCTTGCGGTCCTGCTTATTGTGCCCTAGTCCATGGTCGGCATTCTGGCCATGAACCACCTCGCGAGTGGCGTCAACGGGCACCTCGACAAGTGAAACGGGGCTGCAACCCACAATTGCCGCCGCCACGAACATTAATGCTGACAAGATCAAGTTTCTCATAGCTGCACCTCTAACTAATCGTTTTCCGGTTCAGACAACACCGTGAAGTATAAATGAACTATCTGATGTCCGCAACGGCTGCGTCATGTGGAGCGTTGAACAGATTGGTGTCGAACATCTGTGACCACGCGACCATCTTCAGCTTTCCGTGCAGCTTGTAATTGATGAACGTGGGCACCGCCGACGCGGACGGTCCGGTGTCCGCGACGACCCACCTTCCGTCGGGACTCAACAGCGTGCCGTTGGGGGCTCTTCCTTCGGGCCTGAGACCCTGAAGGTAAATCGTCGGTGAAGGCCAGACTTCTGTTCGAATGGTCAGGTCGATAGGATGAACGCTTGCCCACTGGGGCTGTTCGCCCTGTATCACCTGCGCGGGATGAACGATGCCGTCACAATCCCGATAAGACCGCAGCGCTATCTCGGGCCTGGCGTTGTAACTGTGATTGCGGATGGTTCGCAGAACGTCCGCCATCTGCCATGGATTCGCCATGAACATCTGGCTTCCGGTCGGGCCGTACTCAATGCGTCGAAGGTTGGTCGAAAGCACATCGGCAACGGGATTGATGGGCTGGCGAACTTCCACCATCGCCAACTGGCCGTGAACTCGATGCTCGGTGACAAGGGCTCGCCTTCCACCGAGGCTGCGAATGACCCTAGTGCGTTTGCTGGTCTGATTGGCGGCCGCCATTCTGTGAATTTCACCGGTCTCGATCAGGTATGCGACTTCCTGTTTCGTGGCTGACGCCGTTGGTCCACCGATGGAGCTGTATCCCGCGACAATATCGGCAGCGGAAACAAACTGGACACTGCGAACACTGCACCCAGTAAGAACAGAGGCCAGTGAAACACCCAGAACAAGCAGAGAAAGTCGCCTTAACATTCGTGCTCCTTTCGCATCACAGTCTTTGGCGGGGAAAACCACCTGATTACGCCAGGTTATCCGTCACGAATCATATATGGGCTGAAGTTACAAGGCAATCATTTTCCGCAAAGATTATATGGCGTGTCTGGTGAAATTCCCCACGTGGGAATACCGTCGAAACCCCGGATATTCTTGCCCCGCCCGTCGCTGTAACGTAGGTTTCACATGGAGAAATTCAAGCGTGGCCCTCAGGATGCGCAGGGTGCTCCCTGCGCCTGGGGGCCCGGGATTTATCATTCGGTATCCAGGGAGTGACCGATGAGCGTGAAGTTCCGTGTGTGTCTGCTTCTGGTCTTCGGATGCATTCTGGTAGTGACCAATCTTGCTGTCTCTCTTTCCCGTCCGCCTCTACCGTCAGGAGAATCAGCGCCGCTGCCCGCAATGTCGGTGGAGCCCGCCTGCTTCGCAATCGTGGTTCTTGGCGGGGCAGCGCTGCTCAGTAAGCGAACTTGTCGACGACAAGATCGCCGGCCCCAGCAGCGTCGCTCATAGCGCGTGGCGAAATCAGGGTAGATTCTCAATAGGTACGGGTTCGATTTTGTCGGGCGGGGTGAAGCCGAACACCTTACCGAAGAAGTAAAGCTCCGCCTCCATCACACGGACAATGTTCTGAGACCTGCGGAACCCATGCTGCTCGCCCTCGAATGGAACATACGCCGTCGGTATGCCCTTGCTCCTGAGCGCCTCGAACATCGTCTTCGCCTGATTGGGCGGAACGATACGATCTTCAAGCCCCTGAAAGAAGATCACGGGCCTATCGAGCTTGTCAACGTGATATATCGGCGATCGTGCATGAAACACGTCGCGCCCCCGCGGATATGGCGCTATGAGGCTTTCGAGATAGCGAGATTCGAACTTGTGCGTCTGTTGAGCGAGCATCTCGCAATCGCTGACGCCGAAGTGGCTTGACCCCGCCGAGAACACGTTCCGGAACGTCAACGTCGCAAGCACCGTGTATCCACCAGCGCTTTGCCCGGTAATCGCCATTCTCTTTCGGTCGACCCTGCCCGTGTCGGCAAGGTGCATAGCGCCGGCACAAACGTCGTCCACATCCATTTCCCCCCAGTGGCCGTACAGGCTCTGGCGGTATTCCCTGCCATACCCGCTGGAGCCGCGGTAGTTGACGTCCAGCACGGCGAACCCCCTTGAAGTATAATACTGTATGTCCAGGCGAAGCCCCCCGGCCGCCGATGAAGTCGGTCCACCATGAACCTTGACCAGCAGTGGGGGAAGCTCATTCCCCGGGCCTGTGAAATCGGCGCTCGCGGGTCGATAAAACATGCCATGCGCCAGGGCGCCACCCGAGGTGGAAAAACTCACCGGCTCAGGTGTCGACAAGTACTCGTCGTCCCATTGAAGCTCGGTCGCCTTGCGAAGCACTTCCATCTTCTTCGATCGCACGTTGATCTTCACGACCGATGTTGTCTGCTTCGACGAGCCACCTATGAAATACCCGTTCTGACCGCTTACATGAACATCGCTTATGCTGGTGTATGGTGTCTGTATTTCAGAAAGGTCCCCGGTGGGTATGTCCAGCTCGGCCAGTCGCCAAACGCCATCTCGCGTGTAGGCACAGAGGATGAACTCGGGGTTGACGAAGTCGAAGCAGCTTTGTCCCAGCCGCCACATCGGGTATCCGAATTCTCCTTCGATCTCGGTGATGCTCTCAACCTTGCCTTCTCGCCAACGGTGGATGTTCCACCATCCGCCCGACCTGTCGCTGACAAAGTACAACACGCCATCGCTTGACCATTGCGGGGCGATTGTCGCCTCGTCGTCGCCCCCGGCCACCTTTACCGGCTTTGCGACGCCACCATCCGAAAGCAGTTCGGCGACCCAAAGCTCTGCCCGGTCCCATGGCATGAATGGATGATTCCACGTCAGGTACGCCAATCGCCTGCCGTCGGCGCTGATTCTGGGTGCAGCGTAGAAATCGTTGCCCCTCACCAACACCTCGCCCGGGCCACCGTGAACCGTGTTCACGGACACGATGCTGTTTACGGGCTCTTGTGAGTTATGGTCTTCTCGAACACAGATGACCCGTCCCATGTGCGGGTCAAAAGACGCATCCGCATATCGATATGATCCGATAGAAGTCAGCGGCGCCGCTTCGCCCACATCCTGCGAAGAATACAGCCTCTGGTCGTTGAAGTTGCTGAAGATTGCGCCGCCGTAGGCGACTACATATGACCCTCCTCCGTATTCATGAACCCTTGTTCGCGCGTTGAGCGGGTCGGGGTTGACCACCAGGCGCTGACCGGAGGGGGTTTGGCGGATGACGACGTATCTTCCACCTTCGAGTGGGCGAAATTCGTTCCAGTATACGTCCGGGCCGTTGACGCGAATCTCGCCAAGCCCCAGCGTCGAAGATGCGATAAGCTCGGCGGTAATGGGCGAGTTCCACGTTCCATACGCGCCGACGATTTTGTCATTTGGCCCGGTCATGGACTCTCCTTGCATGCTCAATCCAGGTGCGACAGAATCTCTTCGATTGAAAAATACGCGCCGCATACGAGGCTGTCAGAAGCTCCATAGTAAACAGTCAACCGATCACCATCGACAACGTGTCCGTTCGTGAAGACCACGTTTCCGAAGAACCCCTTGCGCTCGTACTCCATGATAGGTTCCATGATGGGCTGGCGGGACCTGGCGATCACCACGGCCGGATCGTCAGGATCGAGCAGCATCGCGCCCAGGCAATATCTATGGTTACGGTCGGCACCATGGTAGATCATCAACCATCCGCGGTTGGTCATAACAGGGGCGGCACCGGCCCCGATTCTTTCCTCGTCCCACATACCGGCTCTTGTTCGCGCGATGCATCGATGCGCCCCCCACGAAAGCAGATCGTTTGAGCTTGATATCCAGATGTAAGGCCCACCGACTTCGCTACCCATGGGGCGGTGAAGGCATTTGAACAGCCCGTCGAACGTCCGATCAAAAAGGGCGACGTCCTTGTTGTGTGGGGGAAGGATGACTCCCATCGGGGTGAAGGATCGCCAGTCTTCTGTGGTCATCAATCCCACCGCTGCACCATAACGGGAAACGGCGGTGTAGGTAAGGTAAAACCTCTCGCCGATGCGACTTACGCGACAGTCTTCTATGCCGTATTCCTCCATAGGCCCGTTCCCGGCAATATGCGGGCCTGTATCAAGCGTGAAAGTTTCCCCGTCGGTGCTCCACGCGAGGCGCAGGTGGCTGATGGAGGTGATATACTTCTCGCCCTTATAGGCGAAGATTCTCGGGTCGGTCATGGTCAGATGCTCGTCGTTGAGGTCGAACGTCAGCACCCGCGGGTTCTGTGGCGCCGATGGATCCATTATGGCGGTTCGCACAAAGCCCTCAACCTGCGTTGGCTGCTGCGCCACCCGCACGATCAGGCCCGTTTTGCCGCGCCACCTGAACGCGCCGGGGTTCATCGTGCATATGACCCTCATGCCCTCGCCGATAGGCGGAACATCGGTGGGAGCGATTATCGGGTTGTGGGTGAATCTACTCGCTAAGTCCATTTATTGGCCCTACGTTTGGGGCGTTTCGCCCTGCTACAATTGTAAGGAGGAATTGGGGTAAGGAGTAGTATCATGGTATTTGCATCCAGAGAATCTCCGGTGAAGCATATTCGGAATTTCGGTCAGGATGTCTGGTTGGACAACATAGACCATGGGCTTATTCATGGTGGTGGGCTTGAGAAGCTGATGCAAGTCGATGGTGTGAGCGGGGTTACGTCAAACCCAACCATATTTGAAAAGGCATTTGCCTCCGGCGAATACGACGATAGGGTTCGTCAGATGCAGTCGCAGGGAATTGACCCTCATGAGATCTATCGACAGATTACTGCCGATGAGATCCGCTCGGCTGCGGACATGTTCATGGAGCTTTTCCGGTCAAGTCGGGGCAGTCGCGGGCTGGTGAGCCTTGAGGTCTCGCCGCATCTGGCGTACGACACCGCAGGGACCATCGCCGAAGCCCGCGAGATATGGCGACTGGTGGACCGTCCCAACCTGTTGGTGAAGATTCCGGGTACACTTGAGGGAATTCCCGCCATCAGGCAGTGCGTGTCGGAAGGGATCAACGTGAACGTCACCTTGCTGTTCGGCCTGCCCAGATACCTGCGAGTGGCACAGGCGCACATCGAGGGGCTCAAAGATCGCGCCCGTCGCGGTGAAGACCTGCATAATGTGTTCTCGGTGGCGAGTTTCTTCATCAGCAGGATCGATACCCTTGTGGACCCGATGCTTGAGCGGACATCGCTTGGCGGGCCGGGCAGCGATCAGGCCAAGTCGTTGCACGGGATGGTTGGAACGTTTTGCGCGAAAGCGGCCTACGAGATGTACCAGGAGATCTTCGCCAGCGAGAAGTTCCATGAGCTTGCCAAACACGGCGCCCATCCGCAGAGACTTGTTTGGGCATCGACGGGAACGAAGAACCCGACGTACAGTGACATCAAGTACGTTGAGCCCCTGATAGGCCCGGACACAATCAATACGATGCCGCTGGCGACGCTTGCGGCGTACAGGGATCATGGTCAACCCGAAAGCAGGTTGGAACAGAACCCCGACAGGCCCAAGCGGTTGCTGTCGCACCTTGAGGACATGGGAATACGCCTGGACGAAATATCGGACCGGCTCGAGAAAGAAGGCGTCGAAAAGTTCACCGCACCTTATGACGCTTCCATCGACAGGTTGACGCGACTGGCAAAGGCGGCGTGAGCCCGGGTTACCATTTGACTGCCTGTTTGAGCGTTTGGTATCCGTAATGCGCCACCAGGTTGTCGAGAAGCACCATCGCGGTGTAGTTCTCGGCGACGGGCCAGATGCGCCCGACGATGGTCGGGTCGCGTCGGGTTATAGCGGCAAGCTGCTTGTTCTCGAGCGTGTACTTGTCGACCGTGTGCTGAGGCTTGGCGATGGTGGGGGTGGGCTTGACGCCTAGTCTTACCACTAACGGCTGGCCGGAGGAAAGTCCACCAGTGATGCCGCCCGCCTGGTTGCTGTCGAATACGACCTTTCCGTTCTCGCTGTGCATCTGGTCGTTGCTCTGGAAGCCGGTCATGTTCTTGACGCCGAACCCGGCGCCAATTTCAACGCCCTTGACCGCGCCGATTCCGAGCATTCTGCCCAGTTCAGCATCGAGCTTGTTGAAAACCGGTTCGCCCAGGCCCACAGGCAGACCCGTGGCGATTACTTCCACCACACCGCCGGACGAGTCGCCCGTCGCGGTGATTCTGTTGGCGGCTTCGAGCATCTGCTGGGCGCAGTCCAGGTGCGGACAGTTGATCACATGATGAACGCCGTACTTGGAGATGATCTCTTCGTCGCTTATAACCGGCGCCTTGGCGCGAATGGCCTCTATCTCGTTTTCTATCTGAGCGAAAACCGCCGCCTTTTCGAGAAAACGCATCTTCGGCGTGATTCTGCCCCTGACGTACACCTGCTGGTAAAAGGGATCGGTGTCGCAACGCATGTTTTTATAAGAATTAGTTAACTTTAATGCCTCATCATGTGGGACGTCGGGCATTGTGACGCCGGCCATCTCTTTAATGTAAGAGAAGACCTCGATTCCCATCGCCTTGAGTACCTTCTTGGCGACAAACCCGGCGGCAACTATGGTGCTTGTGTACCTGCCACTGAATATCCCCGCCCCTATGGCGTCGTCGGCGGGGCCGTACTTGACGAACGAGGCATAGGACGCATGACCGGGACGAGGCGTGCGGTTGGTGTCCTGATACTGCTTGATATGGATAAAATGCCGGTCGAGGTTGGGTATGAGAATCGTCAACGGTGTGCCGTTGGTCTGATTCCAGTTGCCCGCTCCATCGATAGTGTCCGCGGCGTTGAGCCCGGTAAAGATGATGGGAAGATCGGGTTCCTTTCTTGGTGAGGAAAGCTCATCCGCTCCCGGCTTGCGAAGCAGAAGGTCGCCATAAATCTCTTGTTCCGTCAGGGGCATGGTGGGCGGCAGACCCTGAATGGTTGCGGTAAGACCATCCTGGTAAGACCCACCTGAAACGGTAACCTGAAGAAATCTGCCTAGATGACATCCGATCATTGTGTGGCTCCTGTCCGGCGACAGTGCCGGAAGGTAAGTGTATATGGAAGGTGCATTGTCGGATCAAGAAAAATCACGCCCCGGACGCCTGTGCCGCACGACGTGCAGGTACTGCAACAATAAACGTGTTTAAATAGAACAAGGATTGGTCACGACACGTATTGTTGTCACGACGTAGGGATGATGCACACCAACCCGATTGCCACTTTTTCTACTGCTGTCTGCTGCAGTGCTGGGTGGTTATACTACGCCCGAGAGGATTCGAACCTCTAACCCTCGGTTCCGAAGACCGATGCGCTATCCAATTGCGCCACGGGCGCGTCTTGTCGAT
>CAZWAT010000129.1:0-8340 GCA_964632015.1 uncultured Planctomycetaceae bacterium | reverse complement strand
GTTCATTCCTGTCGCCGCAGCGTCACAGCATATCCATCAATTGCTCGCAGCGCAGTTTGGGGCTGTTGCGAAAGGCATCGTCCGACCCCCCCGCCATGTGGGGCGTGATCGTAACATTAGGTAGAGTCAAGAATGGGTGACCATCAGGAATCGGCTCATTCTCGAAGACATCCAGTGCAGCCCCGGCAATTTTGCCTTCGCGCAGGGCCTCAATCAGTGCCTCTTCGTCGACGACCCCGGCCCGGGCGGTGTTGATGAAGTATGCTGTCGGTTTCATCAGGGTCACTTCCCGACGTCCGATCAGGTTTCGGGTCTGCTCGCGGAGGTCGACATGCAGCGAGATGAAATCGCTCGTCCGCATCACCTCCTCAAGGGGAACCATTGTTACAGACAACTTTTGGGCTATCGCAGGATCGACATACGGATCATACGCGACAATATTCATATCGAACCCGCCGAGTCGTCGTGCCGTCGCCTGTCCGATCGCTCCCAGTCCGATCAACCCCGCGGTTCTGCCTGGCAAGTCGGGAATCTGCCCAAGGTTGCTGTATCTTCGAATCCATTCGCCCCGTCGCAACCCAGCGTGGCCGCGAGCGATGTTTCGCGCTTCGCAGATCATTATCCCAACTGTGAAGTCTGCAACGGCGTTGGCAAGTCGACCACGACAGTTGACCACCGCAACGCCTTTGGCCTTCGCAGCCTGGGTATCTATGTTCGACAAACCCGTTCGACACGTGCCGATTATCTTCAGACGACCATGTCGCTCGATCAACCGCTGCGAGACAGGACAAAAATGCACAACCAGAAGATCGGCCCGCATCATCGCATCCACCAGATCGCCGGGTAGTTCAACAACACCAGGCCCTTGCTGTTCGATGAGGTGATTGACCCGCTGGAGCTGTTCGAAATCACCCACCGAAAATTCACGTGTCGAGATATCTACACTACTCTCTTTCAGCCCCTCCAGTCCCTTGGCCATCGCCTCTGGGGGCACGAACAGGTCGCCAATCGCCAGGCAGCGTTTCATTTGTCGTCCTTGCTATTACCGGGAAACAACACAACTTTCATCTCGTCGCGGCTTTGAATGCGTTGAATCGCTTCTGTAATCCGTTCAAGCGGGTATCGTCCTGTAATGAGTCGGGCGAATACCCCCGGCTGCGCCCGCAACTGCTCAACCGCCAGCGCAACATGTACGCCAGTGGAATCGCTGCAACCGTACACGTGCAACTCGTTGTAATGAATCGTTCGCGAGTTGACCGACAACGTTTCGAGCCCCACCGGCAGGCTCGCAAAAAGCGAGACATACCCGCCCTTGCTCGCGTAGCGCACAGCGTCTGCCTGGGCGGCGTTGCTTGGCGCGGTCACGACGACAAGATCGAATCCCTCGCCGCCGGTCATGTCCTTGAAGTTCGCGCTGAATTCCTCAGGGGTGACGACTGCTCGCATGTCGAATTGTTTCGCCATCGCCTGGCGCTTCCCGGCGGACTGAACACCTATCACTGACTCCACGCCCATCTGACGCAGAAGTATCGTATGCATCAGACCCAGCGGCCCGAGTCCAATCACGGCAGCGTTCTTGACCTGCTTCATCGGAACCTGTTGAAGATTGTTGACGGCGCAGGAAAGCGGTTCGCTTAACGCCGCCACATCCGCTTCAAGGTTGCCAACGGGTATCAAGTGACGCTGACGCACCGCCAAGGATGGAATGCGCACCCATCGCGCCATCGCACCGGGAAAATGAAACCCCGTCGCCTGGAGCGATGGGCAAAGATTCGTCCGCCCTCGCCGGCAGCAGGCACATTCACCACACCCGATGGTGGTCGCCATCGTCACGCGTTGGTCAACGCGGTAATTGTCGACGCCGTCAGCGACCTCGACTATCCTACCGCAGAACTCGTGACCCATTGTGTTAGGCGGCGCGATGCGAGGGTTTCCGTTAACGTACGTCTTGATGTCCGAGCCGCAAATGGCACAGGCTTCGACCTCGACAAGAACCTCTCCGCGGGAAATTTCCGGGCGATCCTGCGGTTCGGGTCGAAGGTCCTCAGGGCCGTAATACACGATCTTTTGCGGATCCATCGTTAGTACCCGCCGACCTGATTCGCGGTGGCTCCGTCGCAGATAACAGGCGTCGAGGTTGAACCGACACCCAGACGCGTCGCCCCCATTTCGACGAACATCTGGGCCGTCGCGAGATCTCGAATTCCGCCTGAAGGTTTGACCCCGATGCGCCCCTTGCCAGCGTCCAACATTGCCTGCACCGCTTCTTTGGTCGCCCCGCCCGGACCGAAACCAGTTGACGTCTTCACGAAGTCGGCCTGTGCGGAAACAGCAACCTCGGTGGCGCGTGCTATTTCGCTGATCGAAAGGCAGGCTGTCTCGAAAATCGTTTTGACCTTCACCCCCGCCCCACCGGCCAGGGCGGTTACCGCTCGGATGTCCTCTTCCACCAGATCCCACAGACCGCTGCGAATGAAACCATAATTCACCACCATGTCGATTTCGTCAACACCCAGCCCTATATACCTTCTTGCCTCGTCTGCCTTGCCGGCGCTCAGCGCGGTTCCGTGCGGAAACGCCAGCACACATGACACCTGCGTATCCGTGCCGTTGCTGATGTCCTTCGCCAGTTCAATATCCGCGGGCCTGACACAGATTGTCCGCACGTTGTACCTCACGCCGATCTTCATCTGTTCGGTCGCTTCGTCGCGAGTCATCTCGGGTTTCAAAACCGCGTGATCCAGGTACCTGTTGATGGGTTGCGTCATGTCAATGAACCTCTCTTCCACCGGTAATGTTGATCGACTGCCCTGTGCAGTAGTTCGCCCTTGCCATAAGGAACAACACATACTCTACCACGTCATCGATGCATGTGAGTCGCCCGAGAGGAATCTTGGCGGTGAACTTCTTTATCACTTCCTCGCTACCAAGTTTAAGATTGTCCACGTATGACTTGCTGACGTGGCTCCACACGCCCGTTTCAGCAGTGATTCCGGGACAGATGCAGTTGACCGTCACGTTATATGGCGCCAACTCGAACGCCAGCGCGTGCGTCAGCGAGATCACCGCCCCTTTCGCCGCCGAGTAATGGGCCATCAGCGCCGAACCGGTCTTGCCCGACTTTGACGAAAAGTTCACTATCCGCCCCGCTTTGGCGTTCTTCATCATCGCCCCCGCCGCCTGACAGCACCATAGCGTTCCGTTGACATTGACACGCATGATGCGGTCTATCTGCTCGGGGGTGATGTCCTCGAAACGCCTCTGATCGACGACGCCTGCATTGTTCACCAGGCCGTATATGTCACCAAGATCCTTGGCGATTCCGGCGAAACACGCCATCACCGCGTCGCGATCGGTGATATCGAGCCTGTAGGCGCGAACGCGTTGGGAATCGCCGATTTCCCGCCCCAACTCAGTAGCGGAGTTTTGCAGCGTGTCGTCAAGAATGTCTATCATGGCGACCTTCGCCTGGCTTCTGGAAAGGGCGCGGGCAATACCAAACCCTATCCCCCCCGCGGCCCCCGTGACAACACACACCTTATCCTTCAATGTGTCATACATCCTGTTTTCTCCTCAAGAGGGCATGGCTTGGGAGACTCCCGGGGCATATCCTCTTGTATTATATTTGAGACACTGTATCATAAGTTATCCGATTTGTTTGGTTGTACAAGAGAAAACTTGAGAAGACATCCGGAGGCGATTGTTGCACGATCCTGGCGAGAAAGTATTGGCCGTCGATCTTGGTCTCAGCGCCGTCAAGGCCGGCGTTTTCGATGCCAATGGCGCCCTGGTCGCCCTGATCGAATCGCCCAACCGCGCAGTTCGCCACAACTCCACCAGTTCTTGCGTGGATATGAAACTTCTGTGGGCGCAGGTATGCGATGTTGTCGCCCAATGCCTGACCAAGGTGCAGTCACCCGCGTCAATAAAGGCGGTGGGTCTGTGTGGGCATGGCAACGGGGCATACCTCATTGACCATCGCGGGCAAGACAAGTGTGGCGTCAGTTCGATGGACACCCGTGCCCAGCCCCTGCTGAATCGTGAGCGGATGCGAGAAAAGGCGGCAACGATCGCCAAACTTGTGGGAGGGCATCTGTGGGCGGGTCAGCCATTGGCGATTCTGGCGGTCTTGAAGGACGAATTGTCGCCCGGGTTGACACTGTTGTTCGCGAAGGACTATGTGCGATATCGCCTGACGGGTCTGTGTGTCACTGATCCCGGTGACGCCTCCGCGGCGGGGCTTGTTGACCTGAATACCGGACGATGGTCGCACAGCGCCATGTCGCTGTTTGGTCTGGACGGATTCTGCAACCTGCCCGACCTTGCGACTTCAAGCTGTCAGATAACCGGAACGGTCAACGCCATCGGAGCCAACCAGACCCATCTGCCGGAGGGAACCCCCGTCGTCGCCGGATCGATCGACCTTGCGATGGGCGCGATGGGCGATGGCCTTGCTGACGAGGCGACATTGCACGTTACCGCGGGGACATGGGGCATTCATCAACTCAGGCGCAGCCAGCGCGTGCGCCCGATGACTATCCTTCAAACGATCCGGTCGCCCTGGTGCGGGGCGGATGAAATGCTCTGGGTGGAATCCAGCCCGACCAGTGCAATCAACCTCACTTGCCTGCAACGCCTTTTCGCTACGAACACAGACCCCTTCGCACAGTGGGAAACCTGCCTCAACGACCAGATCGCCCTGGATGATCCCGTTTACCTTCCCTACCCGCTGGGCTGCTGGGACATGCCCAACCAGCGGGCGGTATTCGCAAACATCGCCATGAACCCTGGTCCGGCGAAAGCGGTGCGGGCAGTGTATGAGGGCATCGTGCTGGGCCACCTGAGGCAGATTCACAAGTACCAGTCGCTGACAAACGACATTAACCGGCTGATGGTGACGGGCGGCTTGACGCGAAGCGCTGCCTGGGTAAGGATGCTCTGTGACGCCGCTCAACTACCCGTCGAAATTGCGGACAATCCCCATGCCGCACTGCGGGGGGCGGCAATGTGCGCGGCGAAGTCCATCAAAATGAACTCGTTTTCCCCCGGCCCGGCACTCAAACGAATAACGCCCCTCAAGGCACGAAAGACGCACTGGCAAAGACGCTACGAATTATTCAACAACATGCTCGAACACAGGAGAGTGGATGTATGAACCTTGAGTTATCTGGAAAACGTGCCCTGGTCACCGGTGGCGCGGGAGGCCTGGGGACCGCCATCGCCCAAACGCTGTCGCAAGAAGGCGTCATATCCGCACAGGCCGACATGAAGGAGCCCGCCCAGGGCATGCCAGACCAAAACGTCTTTCTGAAATGCGATTTGTCGGATATACCAAACACCGCTACCCTTCTGTCACGCGCGAAGGACGCAATCGGAGGGCTGGATATTCTTGTCAACTGCGCCGGACTCTGGCCAACGTGTTATGTCGCCGACATGACCCTTGAGGAATGGGTCAAAACTTTGGACGTGAATCTGACCAGCGTCTTTGTGTTGAGTCGAGACTTCGTCAACCATTGCATTGACGCATCGCAAGGTGGCGTGATACTTAACATTACCAGCCAGGCTGCCTTCGGAGGCGCGACAAGCGGACATGCCCATTACGCCGCAGCCAAGGCGGGAATGGTGAACTTCACACGATCGCTCGCACGCGAAACCGCACGAAAGAACATACGCGTAAACGCCTTGGCGCCGGGAATGATGGAAACACCAATGTCCTCGGATGCGCTCGCCGAACGTCGCAACGCCTACACCGAGCGTATTCCACTTGGGCGAATCGCCCGGCCCGAAGAAGTCGCAAACGTCGCAGCCTTTCTGTGCAGCCCCCGGGCAGGATACATGACCGGAGCAACAGTGGATGTAAGCGGCGGAATGCTGATGCATTAAGTTAACCTGCTCTCGGTCAACACGTCACCGAAGCAAGAATGAGGCGATGGCGGTAATCGTCCACTGCGACACCACAACAGGTTTCGCAGGTCTCGCCTCATAGCGATTCTTATCATTGACGGCCAGGGTTACTGGTCGATAGACTTCCAGGCGATCCGTTCAGGATTGGGCATCGTGCACTCGCCCGCGTCGTTTGTAAATGCGAAGCCTTGGTTCCTTTGCCTTAGAGAAATGCAACATGAAACGTTTTGAATTCACCTTTGAGAGCGTCAACAGCGACAACTACACCAAGCCGATAACCGTTCTTGTTATCGAGCCGGACAATATTACGCCAAGCACCGGCGTGATGCTCTTTACTCATGGCTGGGGCGGAAACCGGTTTCAGCACGAAGATAAGATGCTTCATGCCGCTGACGCTTTCGACCTGGTCTGCATATCCGTCGAGTATCGCCAGAGCGGCTATGACTTCAACCCTGTCACGGGGCTGGGCGCGTATCGCCCATATGACGCGAGCTTCTACCAGGTTTTTGATGTTCTCAATGCCCTGCGATCCGTCCTCCACGTGCGCCCCGACCTCAACCGTAAGCGACTGTTCCACTACGGCGGATCACAGGGAGGACACATCGCGCTGCTTACCTCGCTGTATGCCCCAAAGACGTTCGCCTTCATATACGCCTCCAGCCCGCTGACGCACCTGGATGAGGATATCAGGCTTTGGACGGGACGATCGTTCACACCTGACGAGCTTTCCATTCGCAGCGTTCCCGATCACGCGCACCAAATAGACACACCTGTTCATGTTGAATATGGCGATGCCGATCTCACCGTGAATTGCGACCGCCACAGCCGATCACTACAGAAGCAGCTTGAGGAACTGGGCAAGCCTAATTCCTTCATCCTCTACCCCGGCGGCGGCCACGACCTCATGCCAACCACCAACAAACTTGACGCGTTCAAAGAAAACGTGTCAGAACTCATGCGAACCCGCACGCGGGAAAACCCCGACGATTTCCTCGACCAATCCGTTGTCTCCATCCCCACGCCGAACAACAAGCTCATCATTGATTGGTCGCAACCCACCACCAGCCTTCAGTTGTTCAAATGGAAGAACCCCATTTAACCACAACAGATGCCCAGAACGCCGGCTTCACAGTTGCCAAACACATAAGAACAATAGAACAGTAGATTCACCCTTTGCCTCGCTTCGCTCGCTCGCGCCAGGAGACCGGCCCCGAGGGCCTCTGTGTGCGACTCGTTTCGTATAACTAAATCAACTGACACACGAGAACCCGAGAGAACGCATTTTTACCTTGCTGTTCTTGTCCGCCATTGGCGATTATATGCGCAGGAGCAGGAAGCGGAATCTTGCCCAACAACAGTAACATGCCGCTACATGCCACCATGCGTGATGGCACAGCGGCGGTGGATTATCATGTTTTTTCTCATTGTTTCCATTTTTTTCATGTGGGCCATGGCCCTTTCGATGAGGCTTAGCAGCCAAAAGGCCGACCCTCTCGCGTTGACATCGATCAGCAGAATCATTGCCGGCGCGGTCATAGGATCTTTGGCGATCTTCTCAACTCCCTGGGGTGACTTCGGGCATCTTTGGGCCTCTACCGGCACTCACATTGTGATTGGAACGCTCTGCTTCTGGCTTGCAGGTTTCACCTCTCTTAAGGCGGTTAACACAGGCCCCCTCGGAATCACCTGGACCGTAGTGCGACTGAGCATGGTTCTTCCGACCGTGGCATCGATCTTCTATTGGCTTGAGATTCCCGTCTCGATGCGGGAACCGCTGTTTGTACTGCGCGTGTCGGGCCTGGCATTTGCTGTAACCGCGGTGGTGCTTATCGGCATCAGAAACAGCTCGAAGACCACCGATCTCACCAAGACTCATCAGCCCCTGCTACCATGGGCCTTGTGGCTGGCGGGTGCGTTTCTGTCTCAAGGCACATGGGAAGTTGTCTTGAGGGCGTCAGGATCTCTTCCCGATGACGCCAGCCGGTCGTTCTTCATTTCGATGGTCTTTGCGGGCGCGATGATCCTGTCGATTCCGATTCTTCTGACGTTCCGCCCCAAGATCGGAAAGTCGGAATGCTCCTTCGGTATGCTTGTTGCGATATGCAGCCTCCTAGCCTCCGGCATGCGCCCGTGGGCACTCAAGTCGCTGCCTGGTACGGTGGTCTTCCCCGTCACCGCTATAACCGTAACACTTCTGGTGCTTCTGTCAGGAAGGCTTGTCTGGAAAGAACGCCTCGGCGTATGGGGCTCCCTGGGTGCGGTCGCCGCTTTGTTAAGCATACTGCTGCTGACTATGAACGTTTGAACCGAAGCAGAGGATTTACCTTCTTACTAACGGCCAGTTCATCTCATGATTACATTGACATGTACGTATAACCGATCCGCCGCTTGAAATTCCCCGAGGGCGAGCATGCGCGGAGACGTTTTTGGTAATGT
>CAZWAT010000128.1:0-8341 GCA_964632015.1 uncultured Planctomycetaceae bacterium | reverse complement strand
CCAGATGGATTATCGCTCACCCCGCCAAGCGAGAATAGAAGCCCTTGGGGACCGGGACGAAGGGGCCGATATCATTATGGTCAAACCCGCGGGAGCGTATCTCGATATAATTCATGACCTCCGATGTGAAACAGATCTTCCGCTCGCCGCCTACCAGGTCAGCGGAGAATATTCTTGCATAAAGGCGGCTGCACAGAAAGGATGGATCGACGAACGATCGGTAGTCATCGAGATGGTGACGGCCATTAGACGATCCGGTGCGGAAATTGTCATTACATATTACGCCGAAGCTTTGGCGGATTGGTTATAGTTGAAGGCGATGTCAGAAGAAGTTGCGCATTCAGGCTTGTGCAGGGAAAACGCGTGCGATTGCGGCACATTCTTTCTCGATTGTGCGGGATGTTTCGACCGTTCTCAGTTGATATTGAGTTCCTCCTCTGCGCCCAGGCACACTAACCCCCAGGTCGATGAAATCATCGAGCAGACCTGGCGGAACGAAACCCAACGCGCCGGCGCAGCGGGACGAATGCTTTTCAACGGTAAATTGTGCAGGCTCAACTCAGCGATTTACAGAAACTCGACGCTGAAACTCGAACTCGGCGAGGTGACGTTCAAAGAGTTTTTGGGAACCAACCTTACGCACGCGTATCTTCGATATACGCATGGGCCGGAGGTACTGGCCGACGCGCTGGGTACATCAGCGGTGATCAGGACAGGTGATGGGTTCCTGCTTCTGGGCAAACGCAGCAAGTCGGTTCTGTATCACGCCGGGCGCATTCACCCGGTGGGAGGCATCGTGGAGGCGTGCAAAGACGAAGGTGAAAGCAAAAACGCTCCGCCAGACCCGTTCGAGTCGATCGCGATGGAGATCTCGCAGGAGATCAACATCAATGAATACACCGACGTTAAATGCCTGGGGCTGGTGCGCGACAAGCACATAATCCAGCCCGAACTTGTGTTTGATATTGCCATCAAGCCGGATTTCGCCCAGGTTCGCAGATTTGCTTCGACCGCCAGTGACGCGAAGGAACATGCGGAACTCATACCCGTTCGCGATCACCCCGCATCGGCGGTGACGTTCATCGAGCAGAACTTCTGCGAGCTTACTCCGGTGGCAATGGCGTCTTTGCTGCTTCATGGCCTGAGGCACTGGGGTAGCGGATGGTTCGCCGCCACCAGGGGATACCTCAGAAGCGTGATCTAGACCCACGTGGCGACACGCCACCCACCGTCAGGCAGGCTTGCAAAGACCATGGTCGAATGCCCTTGACAGGCGCCACCGGCGGAGTTCAATGGTCTTATCGCGCGAACGTTCTGTCGTCGACGACGTGTGAAGGTTATGTTGGCCTGTGAAGACGCAAACGCAGGGGACCGCAAGCCTACGCTTTGGGTGTGATATCCGGGTGCTCCAAAATGGCTGCATCTGACTTGTTTTTTAGGTATATTATCCCGCTGCCATAAGCAGCGAAGGACATCGCACGGATGGAAAAACGCGATTATTACGAAGTTCTTGGCGTCTCGCGAGAGGCGGGCGTAGATGAGATAAAACGAGCGTACCGTAAAGGCGCTCTAAAATATCATCCAGACAACGCCAGGGGCGACAAGGCACAGGCCGAGAAGAAATTCAAAGAACTTGCCGAAGCTTACGAGGTGTTGAGCGACCCCGCCAAACGCCAGCGGTACGACCAGTACGGCCATGAAGGCCTGCGCGGGGCGGGCGTGCATGACTATTCGAACATGGGCTTCGGGGATATTTTCTCGATGTTCCAGGACATTTTCGGTGGGATGTCCGGCGGTCAGGGCATGTCCGATAGAGGCCTGGACCTTGAAACCGAAGTGGAGCTTACCCTCGAGCAGGTCGCCAAAGGCCACGACGAAACACTTGAGTTCGAACGAATGGACTTCTGTGAGACCTGTGGCGGCAGCGGCGCCAGGCCCGGAACCCGTCCTGATAAATGCCCCACCTGTGGAGGTTATGGGCGAATTCAGCAACAGATGCCCGGGTTCTTCGGCATGTCTGTGCGGGTGATGGCTTGCCCCGCGTGCAAGGGCAAGGGGCATATCGTCAAAGAACGATGCGGTGCATGCCTGGGCTCGGGTAGAGAGAAGAAAAAACGAGTTCTCACGGTGCATATTCCACCGGGGCTTCAGGAAGGCCAGGTCGTGCGGGTTCGCAATGAAGGCGAGCCGGGCACGACAGGAACCACCCGCGGCGATCTGCACGTGTACATTCGGGTCAAGCCCCATCCGCTGCTTACAAGGCGAGGGGACGACCTGCTATGCCAGACGCCGATCTCGTTTTCGCAGGCGGCCCTCGGAGGCAAAATGGAAGTGCCCACGCTGGGCGGTACAGAGGAAATAGAAGTCCCCGCGGGAACCCAGAGCGGCGATGTGGTTCGACTCAAGGGGCTGGGGCTTCCATCAGCACGTACCGGAAGAAAAGGCGACCAGTACATCCAGTTGAATATCGAAGTGCCTCGCAAGCTTTCAAAGCGACAGCGGGAGCTGCTCGAAGAATATGCTCAAACAGAGGACATCGAGGTAACGCCTCAGAGAAAGACTTTTCTGGATAAGCTGAAGGACTGTTTCGTGTCGCAGAAGTAGTAACAGGATTTTCACCAGCATTAGCAGGACAAGTGTCATGGCGAAAGAGGATAAGAAACCAATTCAACCTGAACATCAGCCCGAAGAATCGACGCAGCCCACCGAACCCCAAAGCGAATTGGGCGAACCGGGACAGGAAACCCCTGATATCGAGGCGATTACGGCAGAACGCGACGATCTACTCGCCCGGTTGCAGCGACTCAGCGCGGACTACGTCAATTATCAGAAGCGCATACAGAAAGACCTGACCCAGACACGGGAATACGCCAACGAAAGCCTCATCAAGGCCCTGCTGGTGATTCTCGACGACATGGACCGGGCGATTGAGGCCGGTCAAGCCGCTGGCGGCGGCGACGAGGAAGCCCCGCTCCTGACTGGCATGAAGCTGGTTAAAGAAAAGGCGATAGACATTCTGTCGGGCTTTGGCGTCAGCCAGATCGAAGCCCAGGACAAGCCTTTCGACCCCGAGCATCACTCCGCGGTGCTTCAGGAACCAACCGACCAGGTCCCCGACAAAACGGTCATTAAGGAGCTTCAAAAGGGTTACATGCTCAAGGGGCGAACTATCCGCCCCGCAATGGTTGTAGTGTCCAAAAAACCAGACAAGGAATGACAGGCATGGCGTTTGTCAAGCCACGCATATACAGGAGAAAGCAGCAAAATGCCGACGTATGATTACGAGTGTACCGCATGCGGCCACACCTTCGAGAAGTTTCAATCGATTACGGCGCCCGCCGTCAAAAAGTGTCCTTCATGCGGAAAGCTGAAGGTGAAAAGGCTCATCGGAACCGGCGCGGGTATCATATTCAAAGGCAGCGGCTTCTACCAGACTGACTATCGCAGCGATTCCTACAAGAAATCCGCACAGGCTGAATCTTCCAAAAACTCGTCCTCGTCAGACTCGTCGTCAAAAAGCTCGAAAGATTCAAAGAAAAGCAACAAGTAGTCCCACCTTCTACAGACCCAAAGACATAACGGAAGAACCAATGTCGCATTATGGCGTTCTAAAACTTGATGGAATATGGGATTTCGCCTTCTGCGAAGATGACTCCAAGGTTCCCGGTATTTTCCCGGCAAAGGCAGCAGTACCCGGATGCTTCGACACCACTCCCGAATTGTGGAGCAGGCGAGGCGTAGGATACTACCGCAAGCCCTTGGAACTTTCGCGAGACAGGAGATACAGGCTAATAATCGAAGGCGTTGCCCACAATGCCAAGGTGTATCTTGACGGGAATCTTCTGCGAGAACACCATGGCGCATTCACGCCGATAGAGGTTGATCTTCCTCCCGGTCTTGATGGCATGCATGAACTGGTCATATCAGCCGACAACCGTTTCGCCGGACTGGATCGCCCCCTGCACATGACGCATTTCGACTGGTACAGTTATGGTGGGATCATCCGCCCAGTGTCGCTGATTTCGTGGAAGGACGCCCTGATAACCAATATCTTCGCCGACACGCGGCAATGGAAGAGCGGAGATGTTGTCCTGAATCTGGACTACTT
This sequence comes from uncultured Planctomycetaceae bacterium, assembly GCA_964632015.1. Taxonomy (GTDB): domain Bacteria; phylum Planctomycetota; class Phycisphaerae; order SM23-33; family SM23-33; genus JAAYCO01. Next base: position 4,233 of record CAZWAT010000128.1, on the reverse strand, counting down.
GTCTTCAGATGAAGTCAAGGAACTCCCTTTGAAGCTGCTGCTTGATGGAGATGAGATCCACGGTTCGCAGGTACCCTCACAGGCCGCTCGTTGTCAGGTCACCTTCACCATCCCCAAACCCAAGCCCTGGTCGCCCGAAGAGCCCAACCTTTACAGGCTGGGTATTGAATTAGGTGATGACTTTCGAGAGGTAAACCTGGGCCTGCGTGAAATCAGAACCGATGGCTCGCAGATACTGCTTAACGATAAGCCTATTTCCATCAGGGGTGTCAACCGACATGAGAGCCATGTCGAGTTCGGGTTCGCCCTGCCACACCAGTCTCACATCAACGACATCCAGTTGATGAAGAAACTCAACTGCAACTTCGTTCGCATCAGCCATTACCCGCCGAGCAAGGCGTTTCTTGACCTCTGCGACCAATTGGGTATGTTGGTATGGGTTGAAGCGACCTCATGGGGATATGACGAAAAGGCGACCGCCGACCCCAGGATGCTGCAAGCACAACGAAACTGCATAACCGAGATGATCGGGTGGAATTCGCATCATCCATGCATCGCCTGCTGGGGTTTTTTCAATGAATGCGCATCTGAAGGCCCCGCAGCCAGACCGATCTATGAAGAACTGGTCGGGCTGATACGCAGACTTGACCCGACCAGGCCGGTGACGTTTGCGTCCAATCGTATCTATTGCGAAGAACAAAACTCCCCCGCCACTATTCAGGATATCATGTTCGATCTTGTTGACTGGATCAGCATCAATATATATCCAGGTTGGTATTCTGGCGAGCTTGACAACTGTGCTGAAAAGCTCGCCGGCCTGGCGAAGGAGTTCAAATCTCGCAAGCTTGATAACAAGCCTGTCATCATCAGCGAAATCGGCGCAGGGGGCATCGTCGGGTTCGAGCACTACACCCCTATCCGTTGGAGCCTGGAATACCAGTGCGAATTGCTTGAGAACACGATGGAGTACATCCGCACCGAACCGCTCTTTAACGGCGTGTGCGTGTGGCAGTTCTGCGATATACGCACCAGCGAATACCGCTGGGCAGACCGCCCCAGAAACTACAACAACAAGGGCATACTCGATGAGTACCGGCGACCCAAACCGGCTTTCCGTAAGGTGCAAGAGATCTTCCGCAGGGAGTGGTAGAAACTCGCTTCCATTACCGTCACCAATCGAAGTTTGCTGAAGGCGACAAAGGCGGTTCTGGGCCTGCGAACCCGGTCAGGCGATTTCGTGCTTGGTGCTGTAATACAACCTTCCGGCCGAAGATTGCTTCGTCAGAACGCCTGAGGCTTCAATCTCGGTGATGTACTTTATTACTTCGTTGCGGTGCATATTCAGACCGTTAGCGATATCCTCAAGGGAACATGGACGTCGCTGGATCATTTCCAGCACGCTTTCTCGTCCAGCTTGAAAATCGGTCTGGGCGTGCACCCCACGATAGTCGGCAATCACCTGGGCCTCAGGGTCGAAGCGCTTGGCAATTTCGTTCATTCGAGCCGGATCAACCATAATGGCGTAATCCTCTGCCGCAGGACGCGTAACCGTGTTCAGTTGCACTCGATCCGGCTTGATTCGCTTGACGCACTCCACCATCTGGGCGATTTCATTGTCAACGGCAGTGTATCCCGCCAGCACGAATACCTCTAACCAATACTCGCCTTGGTACTCCCGACGAAATGAAATCAACCCATCGAGCATCTTTTCGAACGTGATGTCCTCGTGTGGACGATTCGCCGCCTGAAAGACGCCATTGTGCCCAGCGTCCAGCGACGGGACGACCAGGTGAGCATCCCTCAACTGCCTGCGTACATCCTTCTGCCACAACAAAGACCCGTTCGTAAGCGCGGCGATGGGGATATCCGTCATCGAGCGTATGCCATCGATCAGTTCATCGAGTCGGGAGTACAGCGTCGGTTCTCCAGAACCGCTCAACGTAATATAGTCCGGCTTTGTCGCCAGCTTGTCTTTAAGTTCCTCGAGCACCTCATCCAATACCACCCATTCGCGTCGCTCGATGGTTTTGCTGGTTGTCCGACCAAGCTGGCAGTAGATACAGTCATAGCTGCAAGTCTTGAACGGAACCAGGTCCACACCAAGCGAGCGTCCCAGTCTTCGTGATGGTACGGGGCCAAAAATGTGTCCCATAAAAATCCTTCTGTACCGCTATCCGTTAATCAGCAGAGCTTCTTTGCCCCGGAATAGACTTCCTCAACGCAAATCGCCGCGGCGGCATGTCCTGGATGTTCGGAGGGATTCCAGGTTTTCATATCATCGAATATCTCTCCATCCTTGTGATATTCCAGCTTGCCCTTGACCTGATACGCCTTGCCATCCTTGCAGCGGAACAGCAATGACCCCCGGCCTCCAGTAAGCAGGTTTTTGCGGGTCTTGTCAAAGTAGTTGTCGGCAACGACCAGCCGATCTTCACCAAAAACTCCAACGCAAGTGGCATATATGATGTTGGGTACGCCATCCTCACCAACCGTCGCGAGGATCACCGGGCCTTCTCGATCTTTCCATGCCTGACGAACATTTTGAGGCAAAGACTTCATACATCATTCCTTTCTGTCTGGGTTACAATCTGAAATCATAAAAACACCCTGGTACCGCCTGAAGTCATCCAGCGTTCTGGCGTGGATGTCGGCGAGGTCGTCGGGCAGACTATCCAAGGGCCAGAATCTTACTTCAGAGCCCTCCACACCGTCAGCTTCGCCTTGCCCCGTCCATTCACGAACGATAAAGGCAATCGCGAAACTTTGAACTTTGTCGCCATTTGGATATTCAAAATCCTCGCCCCTGCCGGAATACAGCGCCATCGGCTCAGCCTTGTGCACGCGCAGATGGGTTTCTTCGAGGACTTCCCGCTTGAGTGCTTCGAGTGCGGTTTCATCCAGTTCCAATGATCCTGCGGGAAGACTCCACAGGGGCATATCGGTTCTGCGTTGAAGCAGTACATCCCCGCGATCGTTCAGGATGATCGCTCGAACGCCGGGCAACAGGATTCTCTGCGAACCCACCTGTGAGCGAAGGCTCTGAAGATAAGGCCCCATTATGTTGTGCGCTCCTGGTCAGCCATTTGACATTCCCTGCGCCACGCAGGCCAAGGCCTGCTTGATATCCTTGATAAGCTCATCGGCGGGCTCGATACCCACTGAAAGTCGGACGGTATTCTTACGAACTCCAAATGCCGTTCGCCGCTCCGGCGGCAGGTAGAGCATCGTTGTCAGGTATGGAATACAGATCAACGATTCAGTCGCACCAAGACTGACGGCGTGAAAGATAGTGTTAAGGGCGGCTATGAAACGCTTGGCATCTTCTTCGTCCACGCCCACATCGAAGGCAAGCATCCCTCCAAACCCGTGCCGCATCTGTCTTGAGGCCACTTCGTAATCAGGGTGATCGCTCAGACCAGGATACGATAGCCGAGAAATTTTTGAATTGTCCGCAAGAAACTCAGCGACCTTCTGCGCCCCATCCGCCATTGCCTTGGCGCGCAGATCGAAGGTCTTCAAGCCCCGATCCAGCAGAAACGCCGAGTAGGAATCCAGTGTCGTACCTATCGCCTGGCGCGTGAACCATAACTTGTTGTAATGCTCCTTTGAGCCTGCAATCGCACCGGCCATCAGGTCGTTATGCCCGCCCAGGGCCTTGGTAGCACTGTGAACAACCAGGTCTGCACCCAAACTAAGCGGGTTCTGATGATATGGCGTGGCAAAAGTATTGTCGACGATCACCATTGCCCCGACAGCATCGAGAGCCTTGCGAACCGCTGCGATATCGATCACTTTGCAAAGGGGGTTGCTGGGCGTTTCCAGAAAGACCATGCGAGTATTCGGACGGATGTGCTCGGCGATTCGATCCGCGTCATCGGCATCCACCCAGGATATTTCAACACCGAGGCGTTCCAAGATTAACGAAACCTTGTAGTTCGCTCCATATGTGTCGTGAAAGATAATCAGGTGATCGCCCGCCTTGAGATAAGTCAGGTAGACCATTGTGCACGCAGCCATGCCGGTGGTGCAGACAACACAATCCTCCGCGCCTTCAAGCTGGGCGATTCGCTGCTCGACCTCGCGGACAGTCGGGTTATCATCCCTGTGGTAGGTGTACCCGTCAATCTCGCCATCGGTAATCTGGCGAAGCACCTCGAACGACAGGTACTCATAGTTCACCGCGTTGACGATGGGCGTCACCATTGGCCTGTTGCCATACGGGGTAAGCGGATC
>CAZWAT010000127.1:0-8478 GCA_964632015.1 uncultured Planctomycetaceae bacterium | reverse complement strand
GGCAACTTAGCTTTCCGATGAGCGAGGGCGACCTTCTTTTCCTGCCGGCGGGTATGGATCATCTCGCCGAAACCGTCACCGAATCGGTCATCCTGCACGTTGTGTATTTCAGCGACACAAGCCTAGGCGACATTCCAGGCCCGTGCGACATTCCCAAGGCGGTTATCGACTACCTAAGCCGGCGTTCGTCGGAGGGCAATTGCGTAGTGCCTCTCGACGCCGCGTCAAGACGCCGGGCGAAAAGCATCATCGCAAGGCTCATGGACGAGACATACGGGCGATCTGCGGGACACGTGCTGGCGTTGCTGCTGGGGCTCGGGCAGTTGCTGCTTGTGCTGCTGCGCGACGCGAACATCGCGCCGGAACTCAAGGGCATCGGCACAGACCATTCCACCGAACGTATACGCAGAGTCATATCTTATGTTCACGCCCACTACATGCAGCCATTGTCGGTGAAGGAAATGGCGTCGCTGGCGTGCCTGAGCCGAAGCCAGTTCCACGCCGCCTTCAAAACGGTGAGCGGCAAGACATTTGTCGATTACGTGCAGGACGTGCGGATTTCCCGCGCGATGGAGATGCTCTCGCGGAGCGATCTGACCATCTCATCTGTGGCGTTGCGGTGCGGCTTCGATACCCTGAGCCACTTCTACCACGTCTTTTCAGCCAAGGCCCGGACGTCCCCCGCGAAGTTCGCCAGGGGGTACAGGACAGGCAACTCGCCTATTGCCCGGCGTACTTGACGGTGCAGCCGTAGGGGCTGGTGCTGGTTATCGGTGGCCTTTCGCCGGCGAGCACGGCTTCGAGCACGTCGCGAACATAGTTGTTCGCCCGGTCTACATCGGCATGATCGGCAGACGGTTTGTCGTCTATCGCGCCGCTGTAGATTATCTTTTGGTCGGGGCTGATGATGAACATTCCGGGCGTTCGCACGGCGCTGTACAACCTGCCCACGTGTCCATCCTCGTCTACGAGCACCGCCAGCGGTGAAGCCTGCTTTTGAGCGGTGATCTCGTTCCACTGTTCGTTCGTCATGTGCCCCTGCATGCCCGGAGCGGACGAGCATATCGACAACCAGATAACGTCCCGGCTGCCGTATTCTCGCTGAAGCCGCTGCATGTTTCCGGTATCGTAATGCCTTTTCACAAACGGACAGCCGTGATTCATCCACTCCAGCACGACCCACCGACCGCGGTAATCGGCGAGAGTATGCGACTGACCGGTTGTATCGAGCAGGGTAAAATCAGGGGCCGGGGCAAACGATTCCCTGGCCCCTTCGTTGTTCCGCGTCGATTCAGCGGTTGACCTGCCGCGACAACCCGTAATGACTACCAACATCGATGCCACCGATACGGCGGAAACTACCCACAACCTAAAACTCATATGCTACTCTCCTTATGCCCCCCCACTTGTACCACCGACCGGGGCGGTTGCTGGCTGACGCGCGCCACCAGCGCCACCCGCCTCAGGAGTGGTTTCATTTTGACGTGCGCCACCAATCGCCGGAGCCGTTTCAGGCTGACGCGCGCCACCAGCGCCGCCCTCCTCGGGAGCGGTTTCACTTGGACGTACAGCACCATTTTCCGGCGCCGTCGTATCCCGACGAGCACCACCGGCGCCCCCGGTCGTATCCTGGGGCTGACCTTCGTCGGTGGTCTCACCCGTGTCAGTGGTTGTTCCTTCGTCGCGGCAACCCGCGATGACGCCCGCAAACACAAACACTGCCGACAGTACCACTACCGCCCAAAGTTTGTTGCTCATGTTCCTTCTCCTTAATTGCCATCGATTGGCCCGATGAGCTCGAGCAATTCATCAATCGAGAAATCGCCCGGCAACAGTACCGGGTCTTCGTCCCTTAAGTATATCGCTGTCAGAGGGACGGGCATGTTGAATCGCGATTTCAGGAACTCGCTGGCCGGTGAACCTTCGTCGGTTACATCCGCCTTCAGGGCGACGACTCCCCTTTTGGCCAGCGCATCGGCAAGTTCAGGACGATCGTACACCTTGTAGTCGATCACGTGACAACTCACGCACCAACTTGCGGTAAACTTCACAATAACGGGCTTGTCGTCTGCTTGGGCGCTTGACAGGGCAGCTTCGCTGAAAGGTTGAAAGTCAACCGCCAGGGGCTTGGGAGGGGTCAGCATGAACGCCCCCGCCCCCACCGCAAGGACAGCGGACACGCCCTTGACCATCAGCCGACGTTTCAACGGGGCGTCGTACCTCGTCCAGCTTCCCCACATCCACAGGCACATGCACAGCACCACGGCATAACCCGCCACCCAGAACGGATAGCTCGAACCGCCGTGCAGGGTGTGTATCAGATACACCGCAAGCAGAAGCAGCATGAACCCCATCGTCTGCCTCATCAGTTCCATCCATCGACCCGGGCGAGGCAGGCATTTCAGCAGTCCCGGAAACGCGCACAGCATCGCGTGCGGGGCCGACATTCCAACACCCAGCATCAGTATCGCAGTGGTTCCCAACCAGACAGGTTGAAGCTGCGCCCACGTCATCGTACCGGTCAGGAATACGAAGCTGCACGGCGTCGAAAGCAGCGCCATCATGAAGCCCCACCCGCCGGCAGTGATGTGCTTGCCCCTGGACGACGGGTCAGACTTTCCCCCGGAAAAACTCAACCATCGCGGAACCGTCACCGTGTAGAGCCCGAACAGATTCGCCGCCAGTGCCCCCACCACCAGCGCCAGCGCTATCCTCACCGCTGGAAGCTGATAATGCTCGCCCCACGACAGGCCCCTGCCAAGCGTCACGCGTATGACAATGTTGGCGACGGCGAGAGCCGCGAAGAACAACATCATTCCGCCGGCGAAGGCAAGACCAATCGTTACAAAGCGACGACGCGACTGGCCGCCCAGCTCGGTGAGGCTCAATATGCGCATCGGAACAACCGGAAGAACACACGGCATGATGTTGAGCATCAACCCCGCCAGCAACGCCAGCCCCAACCCGTACAACACAGCCGGGGCATCGTCAAACTGGATCGACCCTTCGACCAACATTGCCTTATCGAGAGCGTCGGCAAGTGATTTGTCGTCTGTCCAGTCGGGGTTTGCAAGCTCCTGGGCACCCACGGTGAGACTCATCTCCGCGTTGACTTCATTGCCCAATGTCAGGCATTGATCGTCGCCGCAGACCTGGCCGGTGAGTGCGATCGAGATGCTGTATGTTCCCTCATCGGCATCGGCGGGCACGTCGAAGGGCACGAAGATGGTCGCCGAGTTCGAGTAGACATAGTTGACAATTCGACTTGACCCGACGTCCACGGCGTATTCACGGTGTTCGGGCCAGAGTGGCTCTTGAGGGGCGAACACATCGCTGCTCACCTTCACCCCTGCGGGTATGACGTCATCGCCCGGATCGTAGCTGTAAAGGTTCCATCCATCGGCCAGGTTCACCCGCAGCGCGACATGAAACCTCCCGCCGGGAACCACCTGCACGTGCGACGGGGTCGCCTGCACCGTGACACGCTGTTGCAGATCGGACATCCCCCACGGCGTCGTCCACGGCAGCTCCTGCGCCCGCGCCAGGTCAATGGGAACAAGAACAATCATCGCCGCGCACAGCGTTGCTGCAAACAGTGCGCGACCCAAACCTTGATTAGCTATGTTCATATTTTAATTACTGGCCTTTGCTTGCATAGGGATCAGCCATCATGTTAGCAGACGCCCGCCGGTGGCCAAACATATATTGCAATCCATCATTCCCGCGCCCATGACGCCAGGCAAGCCAATAGATTTATATTCCGTCGCTCGCCAGACGTTCGCGCATTTATCGCGGTTCATCACCAGTCCAATTCATTGCCTCACCCGCACCAGCGCGGTAAGGTGATTTGATGGCGCTTTTTCAAACACAGGATGCTTCGGGGCTCGTCGACAAGGCATGCAGGCTGATGGTCGAGAAATTCGGTTATTCCTCGCTTCGTCCGGGTCAGGCCGAGGCGTTGGAGTCTATTCTCGCCGGTAGAAACCTTCTGGCGGTGATGCCCACCGGCAGCGGAAAGAGCCTTTTGTATCAGCTTCCGGCACTTGTCGAGAACGGGTTGACCATTGTGATTTCTCCGCTTATCGCGTTGATGAAAGACCAGGTCGACGAGTTGACCCGCAAGAGAATTCCCGCGACGTTTATCAATTCCAGTCTTAGCCCGTCCGAGCAGCGGCTTAGGCTCGATGCATGCCTTGGTGGGGAGGCGAAGCTTCTTTATGTCGCGCCTGAACGGTTCGCCAGCGAGTCGTTTTCACGCTCGCTCAAACAGCTTAACGTCGTAAGACTTGCGGTTGACGAAGCACATTGCATATCGCAATGGGGTCACGATTTCAGGCCTGATTACCGTAGGATTATTGAGTTTCGTCGCATGTTGGGCAACCCGCCGGTGACCGCGCTTACCGCCACGGCCACGCCGGAGGTGCAACGGGACATCGTCGAATGCCTCGGTATCGATCCAACCGACATGGACGTTCACGTTCACGGCTTCGACAGACCGAACCTCGCCCTGTCGGTCATGCATACGCAGGACGAGGACAATAAGAACATCGCCGTCGGGAATATCGTTCGCAACAACCCCGGCTGCGGCATTATTTACACGGGCACGCGAAAGGCGGCGCAGGCGCTCGCCAAGTATCTTCGACCGATCGAACCAAGAACCATCGTCTACCACGCGGGGCTTGACTCGCAGGCACGGGCAAGAGCACAGGAGGCCTTCCTCAACGACGACGCGCGCGTAGTCGTGGCGACGGTGGCGTTCGGAATGGGGATAGACAAAGGCGACGTGCGATTTGTCGTTCATTACCATTATCCCTCGTCGCTCGAACAATATTATCAGGAGATAGGCAGGGCCGGGCGGGACGGGCTCGAAAGCGACTGCGTGCTTCTGTACTCGACGGCAGACAGGTTTTTGAGGGAATTTTTCATCGATATCAACTACCCCTCCTACGAGCAGGTTCGAGAGGTATTTGAAGCCCTGTGGAGCATCCCTGAAAAGTCGGTGCGCAAGACATACAAGCAGATCGCCGAAATGTGCGGCAGCGATGTGAAGGAGGGGCACGCAGGCGCCGCGGTGAGGTTGCTGGATCGCGCGGGTTTGACTCGAAGCGCCTCGTCGGACCCGGCTGCGGGTGTGGACATCTTTCTTTCGCGCGATGACATGTACCGCCTGGCGAAAAGTCGAACCGCCCAACAGACGCTCGACGCGCTGGGCAGCGTTGTGGATCTCGCCGCTCAGGGAGAACAGTCTTTCGACCTTCGCCAACTTTCGTCGATACTGGACGTGGATGCACAGGTAGCGCGAACCCGACTTGGCGATCTCGAAGAACGGGGGATACTCGTTTATCATCCGCCATTCCAAGGCCGGGGCGTAGAAAAGCTCGTAGATCCTCCGCCGGACTTCGCCGACGTGCCCATCGACTGGAAGCGTCAACGCCTTTGCCGCGATCTCGAATACCGCAAGCTCGAAGCGGTTGAGGATTATGTTCGCAGCAACCGCTGCAGGCGATGGTCGATCGTTGCGTATTTCGGCCAGCATGACGCGTTCGACTGCGACAAATGTGACCGGTGCAAGGACCCGGGGTCGATCCGGGGCGGGGCGATTGAAGAACACCACCCCCAGGCAATGACGATTCTGGATTGCGTCAAGCACCTGCCCTTCTCGCTGGGCGGCGTGATGCTGTCGAAGATTCTCACCGGCTCGAACGACAAGAAACTTAAACATTGGCGACTTAACCGCATGCCGCACTTCGGAGCTATCAGGTTGCAGGCGAAGACGGTCAGGCGAATCATCGAACAACTCATCGACGAGCGGTACCTGTGCCTTGGCGGTCAACGTGGCAGGCCCGTGCTTGAACTGACCCAGGCCGGTGAAGAGTTGCTCTGTTCGACGTCCGCCCCTGTTGAAGCCAGGCCCAGACGCGTCCCCACCGCGTCGGCCAATGAGCCGATGGCACATGATGCCCAGAGCGAAGATGCGCTCGCGCAGCACATGGCCCTCAAGTGCGTTGCGGAACTGGCCCGTCCGCTGGGGCTCAAAAAAATCGCCGACATACTGTCCGGGTCCAAGGCAAAATGGATTCGCCAGTGCAATGCACACGAGTTGGAATCCTACGCCAGCGTGAAGATGTCCGGCACAAAGCTCAGAAAGATCATCGCCCAGATGCTTGAGCAGGGCTGGCTTCACACCGAGGGCGACGAGTACCCCGTCGTCGCGCTCACCACCGCGGGCAAAGAGGAATTGCAGGGATTTGATTCGCCCTCCCCGCAAGCTCGACAGGAAGACCAACCCGCGCCTCTCATCACCGCGACGAATGAGCCGACCAAGTCACCATCCCCGGTTGAGGACAAGGTTGTTACGCGCGAAGACGAGGCCGGGCCACAAGAGGCCATGCCTGTTCCCAATAATCTAATCGATGCGTTTTTTGACGGCGACGGCGACCAGGCGCGAGGCGTACTCGACGCGCTGGGGGCCTATCATCCGCGGGTGCTGATGAATCATGCAGGGCACAGGTACGACCAGACAACCAACCAACGCCCCCGGGCAAGGGCCATCTGGTTGGCGGGCGAAATCGGCACAAGATGGGGACTGGAGTTCCTCCTCGCTCGCAACTTGACCTGCCCCCACGAGCTGCGCAAGATCTTCATGACGGCACTGACGAAAGCATTCGCATCCACATCTCGCGATATGTCATCCGCTCGCCAATCGCTCGATCAGGCCAGGGAGCTGCTTTCTCACCCGACGTAAATCGACTTGAGGACCAATGTTTAATATGTAGAGCGACGTAGGCTAACGCACATCGAACGCGTAGACATGCGCCACACTCGCACCCCAGGTTTCTTCACAAACCAGCCGAAGCCCAACTGCGTGTGCGTGTATCGGTATTCGCACCAGTCTTTGGTGATTGTCTTTCACCTGGGCGATGGTGTTCCAATTGCCGCCTCCGGCGTCTGCCTCAAGCCTAAGCGTTCTTACCAACGTGTGCGGCGCGGCAAAGGGTTCGGTATCCTGCCAATGCCACACGTGCATGCGGTTGATGTTGTCTCCTGAATCCGATGACATGTCGCTGTCGAGGACGATCCTTGCTTCGGTGAGCTGTCGCGGCATAGGCCAGTGCATTTGCACCCACCCGCCGGGGCTGCATGACCAACCGTTGTCATCGCTTCCGATGGTGCGATCAATACCGTTTCGAAGCGGTTCGGGGTCGCCTTCGCTGGCGTTGAGACTCGCCTGGCGGGTCACTTCCGGAACCGCCCGGCGCAGATACGGCAGATAGCAATCGTCATCCATCAGCCGCTGCTGAAGCTCACGAAGCTTGTGCTCAAAAACGCCCCGCGGGGTCAGACCCGCATCGACAGCTATCGCAGCTGCGGCGCCGACCGCCTGCCCAAGAACGGCGCACGTCGCCATGACCCGCGAACTGCTCATTGCGGCGTGGGTGGCCGAGATGTTTCTACCCGCGCAAAAGAGGTTTTCGACGTTTCGACTGTAGAGGCAGCGGTACGGTATTCCAAACGGCGAAGGGGCCGGGTGAAATGTTGTCGGGTCGCCCGGATAGTTCATCCCGCCGGGATGATGGTCGTCCATGCTCCAGCCCCCAAAACCCACTATGTCTTCGAAACGCCCCCCCGCACGAACGTCATTCTGCGTAAGGATATGATCTCCGACGTATCGTCGGCTTTCCCGCTTTCCGGGTAGAAATCCCACCCAGTCCAGCTCCCAGTTCTCTGCACCGTGATGACCGCGGTTCTTGATATGATCCCACACGCCGAACGCAACCTTGAGCAGTTCGTCGCGGACGGCCTCGGTGTCGTGAATCGAGTCCATCTCCCCGCCGAGTTCCATCCACCAGAAATTGCCCTCGCCCAGCTCGTGCGCGCGATAAGGCAACTGGTCGTCGCTTTCGTAGCGATAAGCCCACGCGGGCGGAATGAACGTGCGCGGGCCTGTGGCCTGGCGCGCCTGGATGAGGCAGCTCATTCCCATGGTCTTGCTGTCAGCAGTGGCAGGCTGAATGTCTTCGCCAAACTCCCCGGCCGCTTCCCGACCCATTCGAAACTCGGCGCCTGATAACGGGGCAAGAATGCTGTCACCGCTGCAATCGGCGAATAGTTTCGCCTCCACCGTATGCCACGTTTCAGCGGTTCCCTGCCAGCCGCGTATTGAACGAATTCGCCCGTCGCCAACCTCTGCCGAGGTGCATGAACAATTCAACAGCACCGTAAGGTTGGGCTGAAACATGGCCTGCTCATAAAGAATCGAGTCCCACACGCTCCAGTTGCCGTAGGGGTTTCGATAACGGTTTTCGAGAAGTATCTCCCCGATGATTCCTGTTTCGCGATTGTTCGCCCCGTGCGCGCCGCAGACCCACATGCGAATCTCTGACGATGCATTGCCCCCCAGCACAGGCCTGTCCTGCATCAGCGTGACCGAAGCCCCCGCCCTGGCCGCCGCCACCGCAGCACACAGACCAGCAAGCC
>CAZWAT010000126.1:0-8494 GCA_964632015.1 uncultured Planctomycetaceae bacterium | reverse complement strand
GGGGGGTCAAGACTGGCGAAAAGAACCTGCCTCGTCATTCTCGAAACGCCCTGCTGGGGATCATCGAAAGCCTTCGTAAGACGGTCAAATCGATCAAGCTCCCCGCCTCATCCAGCGAATGGGGCGATTACTATGACAGCACCACATATACGCCGCCGGCGATGGATCACAAGGCCACCCTCGTGGGGGAGTTTCTGGACTTCACCTCCCCCGCCGTCGTTTGGGATTTTGGCGCTAATACCGGCAGATTCACCCAGATTCCCGCGGATCACGGGGCGTATACCGTGGCGTTCGATATCGACCACCAGGCGGTGCAGAAGCATTACGAATCGCTGATCACATGCCCCTCGGATCATGGGTCCGACACGCTCCCGCTGGTGCTGGATATGACCAATCCGACCCCCCCGCTGGGCTGGTCGCTTCAGGAGCGTCAGTCGCTGATGGAACGCGGGCCATGCAATGTCGGACTCGCCCTTGCGCTTGTGCATCACCTGGCGATTTCCAACAATATCCCGCTCGATCTGATTGCGAAGTTCTTTTCCGACGTGTGTGAAACGGGTGTGATTATTGAGTTCGTGCCCAAGGACGATCCGCAGGTTCGCCGCATGATGGCGATGAGGAAGGACATCTTTCCCGACTACACACAGGATAATTTTGAGCGGGCATTCGAGCGATACTTCCGCATAGATCGGGCTCAACGCATCGTCGAAAGTCCCCGCACGCTTTATCTGATGACCCGGCCATGACTGATCCGCCCCAGACACACGACGCAACAACAACACACTGGCTGACCTGGTTGGTGCATCCGGTGCTTCTGGCGTGGTGGCAGGTGGGCTTTCTGTATCACCGCAATATCGACGAATATCAATCGGCAGTGCTCGCAAGGCCGATGCTTGTCTTGATGTTTGCTGCGATTGCTTTGACTCTGACACTGCGACTGGTTTGCAGGACGGGGCCTAAGGCGGGTCTGCTCGCCAGCGCCTGCGTCGTCGGGGGTTTCGCCTTCGGGAACCTCGCCAACCTGCTCCAAGGCCTGGTGATCCCCGTCGGGCCGATGTCTCTGGGATGCCGAAAACTGGCGTTGATCATACTGGCAGTCCCATTAGCGGGGGTGCTAATGGCGATAAGACACGTTACCCCCCCCATCGCCAACAGGGTTTCAAAATCGGTTCTGATCATAAGCGTGGTGATGCTTGCGATAATGGCCGGTCAGATCGTGTTCGCACATCTGGGTACAAACGAGGCGACCACTCCGCTATCGGCTGAGTCGATGGACATCGAGGCGATATCTACTCCGGATATTTACTACATAGTCCTCGACGGATATGGCAGAGATGATGTGCTCAGAGATGATTTCGGTTACGACAATTCCGCCTTCATCGAGGCGCTAGAGGCACGGGGCTTCACCGTGGCCCGACAGGCGCGGGCGAACTATGTTCAAACCGCCCTGTCGCTGGCATGCACGATGAACATGACATACCTCGATGGCCTCGCCGACAGACTCGGTAAGGATGCGACCACTAGAAAGCCGCTTCGCAGGATGATTGACGACAGTGCCCTGTGGCGCATGCTGTCTCACCTGGGATACAAACGCCTTGCCTTCGCAACCGGGTATGACATCACTGAGATGCGCGGTGCGGATTACTATCTCTCGCCCCCGCAGAGGCTTACACGATTCGAGCAGGGCCTGCTGGATATGACACCAGTCGGGGCGATGCTGAACGTCCTCGCGCCTGGCAGACAATATGACGAGCACAGGTCGAGAATCCTCTTCGCCCTCGACAACCTTCATCAGGCGGCCCACATGACCGGGCCAATATTTACGTTTGCACATATAATCTGCCCCCACCCCCCCTTTGTGCTGGGTCCGCAAGGCGAGTTCATCACCCCGAACAAACCCTTCAGCGACACCGATCTGATAGGTCCCGGCGGATACTCACAAGAAAAATATACAAAAAAGTTTCCCGACCAGATTGAATATCTCAATAGCAGGATTCTTGATCAAATCGACTTGATTTTGACAAAATCAGCCCAAAATGACAAGCCGCGTCCTGTTATCCTCATTCAGGGCGATCATGGCCCATCCTCGGGAAGCCTTGACACGGCATACCCCGACAAACATAGCCTCCACAGGCGAAGCGCAATCTTAAGTGCTTGTAATTTCAACCGTTTAGACTTATCGCAGGATATTTCTTCTGTCAATGCCTTTGCGGTAATACTGTCGGGCATGACGACCAGGCATTTTGATCTCAAGGACAACATGAGTTTCTGGTCGACCTGGAGCAGGCCTTACGACTTCCATCGGATGGATCTGGATGACACCCCACAGGCTCCCCGAGCCGATCCTTAAGTGACACAATTATGGGTATTGCTATATTGACACGCTCGTTTTCTGATGTATACTATTTGCAACTCGGGTTAGCTCACCGAGTGATCGACTGGCAGAAAGAGGAGATTCGCTCAATTCGTTTCGCCCTCCTTGATCTGCGTAAGAAAACCAAGCTCATGCGCTCATGAGGAGGAAGGTACATGACTGCGTATCTGGGACTGTTCCCCGGATTGTGCAAGCGGGTTGTGTGTGTGTTAATCGCCGGTTCAGTAATACTGGGAACATCATCCGCATCGGCATTAACGATCGAAAGCACGTTTACCACGGGGACTGAAGGATGGAAGGTTATTGCCCAAAACCTCGATGGCACGTTGGTTCCCGAATCTGAACTTTATGCCACCATGCAGCACTGGACCTGGGGCGGCCCTGATCCGGGATACCATGGGTATCTAGCTATATATGATCCTGCCCCCCACAGCACCACGTACTGGTCAGCTCCGGACAAATTCCTGGGCGACAAGGCGAGTCTGTTTGGGCATGACCTGACTTTTCATCTCAGACAGATGACGATTGACCAACCATTGAGCACCATAGCTCCCGAATATTCCAACCCGCTCGATGTAGTCCTCAGTGGAGGCGGAATAACCATCTACAGAGCACTAGACGAGCCTGGCCTGTCCTGGACAGCATATTCTCTCAATCTTTCATCCTCAGACAGTTGGATGGTTCTTGGTGACGGTTCGGGTGATGACGTCGAGGCCAGCGATGCCGAAATCATGCAGGTGCTCGGCTCACTGGAAAAACTCTGGATCAAGGGCGAATATTCATTCAGGGCGGGTGATCCGAAAACAAATCCTGATTACCCCAACAATGACGGTTTCATGCTGAGTTATGTGCATGTGCCAGAACCCATCACAGTCTGCATACTGACAATGACGGGGAGCGTCCTTATCGCTCGCAGAAGTAGAATGACAATGCCAGTTTAGTATTGCTGCGTTTTCGTTCGTTGGACGATATGTGAAGCGCCGACCTGCCAGGGTCGGCGTTTCTTTTACAGGTTGCATATCTCGCCGTACTGGCGCCGCTTCACCCGCCAAAGCTTGTTGTCGGCGGGCTCGTAAACGCTGATGGATGTTGAGTTTAGCATGACCTGTCGGATATCCTGCGGGCCTGAAAGCTTGCCCGTCGCCAGGGCCTGTGTCAGGGCGTTACCAAGGGCTGTGCATTGATCGGCCCCGGCGTGAACGGTAATTCCGGTGGCGTTGGCAGTGAGCTGGCAGAGCAGTTTGTTGTGTATGCCGCCCCCCACCATGTACAGCCTCTCGGGCTTGTGTCCGGTGATCTCCGCAAGCGATTCCACCCGGCGATGATATTCAAGGGCCAGGCTTTCGAGCGTGCTTCTGATCATCATCCCTCGGGTTGTCAACTTGCCCTCGGTCAGCGCGTTGATAGCTTGTTCCATATCCGCCGGGGCGAGCAGGGACGGGTCAGCGGCGTCGAACAACGGCAGCGACTCATCGCCGCTCGCATCCTCGGCCGCCTTTGTCATGCGTATGTAATCCCACTGGTCATCGGGGCGGTTCCACTTTCGGCGTAGCTGTTGCACCAGCCACAGTCCCGAGATGTTTCGTGCGAGGTACCAGCCGCCCAGCGTGTATTCGTTGGTAAAGCCAAGTTCCAGGCAGCGTGGGGTTGCAACGGGTTTGTCCACCATCGAGCCCAGAATGCTCCATGTACCGCACGAGATGAACGCCCAGTCATCGCCCTGTGCGGGCACCGCGGCAAGGGCTGCGGACGTGTCGTGTCCGCAGGTGGATATAACTGGTATTGCCCCCAAGTGACACTGTTGACGGACTGGTTCCCACAGTTCGCCACGTACCACGCCGGGCTCGACGAGGGGCATGAACATCTCTGGGGGCAGCTCGAAGCGGGAGATGATCTCCCTGCACCACTGGCCGTCCAGGCCCATGAGGTTTGAGGTGTTGGCGATAGACCTTTCGCTCGTCTTCAGGCCCGTCAGATAAAAGCCAAGCAGGTCGGGCATATTAAGAAAGCAACGGGCATTGTCAAGAAGCCGCGGAGTGTCGCGCTTGATCGAAAGCAACTGGAACAGCGAGCTTATCGCCCAGGGTTCGTATCCGGTGAGTGAGAATATCTCGTCGGTGCTCATGATCGGGTTGGAAAACTCGTGAATATTCTCGGTGCGGGTGTCCCGATAGTTCACCGGGTTGCCCAGCAAGACGTCATTGTCGGTGAGCAGGCCGAAATCCACGCCCCAGGTGTCCACGCTGATTCCGTCGAGACTGACGCCCTGCTGGTGGCATGCGTGAAGCGAGGCGATTATCTCGGCCAGCAGAAAGGGAAGATCCCAATGCAGCGTTTGCCCCATCATAACGGGCCTGTTGGGCCAGCGGCGGATTTCCCGCATAGATACTCTTCCACCATCCAGTGTCACAAGTTCTGCACGGCCGCTCTCGGCGCCAAGATCCAACGCAAGAAACATATTGCTTGTCGACATGCACAACTCCTTCGTGTCTGCGAGCAGCCATTTTACAGGTTACTTGCCCTGTTCGCACGCACATCCTTTATGTGCTACTGACGCGATTTGAGCTTGACTAAATGCGGTTATCACGTAGAATGACATACATTCCTGGATGCTCAACAGGGAAACAAGGAGCGTCTCGCCTGTTCAAGCCGAGCCAACTTGCCCAACCGCATATAAAGGTGTTTTATGAGGAATCTGGTCTTCATCGGCGTTGCAGTGGCATTTGCCTGTTGTAACGTGGTCACAGCACAGGTTACGGGTTATGAGAACATCATAGACTGGGCGAATCTTCCCGCTGTCAAGGGCCAAATAACCAGCCACATGGCCAGCAGTTACGCCCGAGACGGCTCAAACGAAGACTGGAACTGGTACCCGGACTACGATCGCCAGCTCAATGAACTGGAAGACAACAACCTGCCCGTAACGCTTCTGGATGTTGAAGGCGCAGGCGTGTTGACCAGATATTGGATGCCTCACGCCACAGCCAACGGCGGGCGGGATCTCAAAATCACCGTTGACGGGCAATATGAAATATACACCAACACTGATGATTTTCTGGGCGGCAATTATAGCGTGCCCGGCGGCGACCAGGACCTTTTCAAGAGTCCCCTGGTTCAGACGGTTGCCGGTGGCCAGACCAGCTACGAACCCATCACGTTCAGCAGTTCGCTGAAGGTCGAGTCGGTGAACCTGCGGCACATGTCGGGCGAGTCGGGCAACAGTTCTTGGAATCGCAGGCATTATTACCAGCTCAATTATCAGCTTTTCGACGACGGCACGAGCGTGACTCCGTACACTGGCACGCTGACGACTGACCAGGCACAGGCGCGGCAGCAGGCGCAGGCGATCCTCGCCAACACGGGCGCAAATCCCGCGGGCAGTTCATCCACATCCACCGTCAGACCGGTGGGAACTCAGAATATCGCTGCCGGCGAAAGTATTTCCTTGGTGAACTTCTTGTCGGGCGAAAGCGGCACGATACGCAGCCTCAATCTTCAGATGGACGGCTCGAACGATGCTGCGTTGTCCGATTTGAGAATTAGAATCCGCTATGACGGAGCTTCTGAAAACGCCGTGGATGTACCGGTTGGCGCGTTCTTCGGTTCGACGAGCCTGTCGGCCCCCACCTACAAATCACTGCCGATGGGCACCGACTCAACTGACGGATTCTACTGCCACTTTCCCATGCCCTACCGCGACGGTGTTGTAGTGGAGATTTACAACGCCGGCAGCGAGTCCCTTTCGATCGGTGGCGCAAAGGTGGAATATGAATCCGGGCCAATCGCTGATGACATGGGCTATTTTCACGCAGTGCACAATGTGTCGCAGCCGGGTTCGGGCATGCACAGTATTCTCAACATCGATGGTGTTGGCCACTATGTTGGAAACATTCTGACGCTCCGTGCCAGCGATGTCGACGGTATGCGCAAAGACGTTCTTGAAGGCGATGAGACAATCACCATCGATGGTGGAAAGATAATCCTCCAGGGGACGGGACTTGAAGATGCATACAACGGAGGATTCTATTACAACCACGTGTTAACGATAGATGATGATATTGATGATCCAGAATTCCCAGAGTCGAACGTCGGGGCGTTCGGCGGGCTGATACTGATGGATACCGTCGATGACCTCTCCGAGGGCACGCCGGATATTAATAGCAACATTCTCACCGCCTCTCAGTGCCGATGGATGATCCAGGATCTCGTGGCGTTTGAAGAAGGCATTGTCATCGACATTGAAAACTATAGATCCTACGGCGATATCTTTGAATCAACCGCTTTCTATTACGCGGTGCCTGAGGGGATGACCCTCGCTATGCTGCTCGGCGGGGCGCTTGTGATAGGCCGACGACGACGGTAATAATCCTGACGACGTATATGAAAACAGACAGGGGTAGAGAAGACCAGTTTGCAGATCTTTTCTACCCCTGTCTGTATGCATGGTCAGCAAGTTGCAATTCGGCGAGTAATGGCTTATTCTGACATAAGCGTTAGGCGCAAGTGAAATGGAGTCAAAATGGTTACCGCGTTCATTCTGATAAAGGCCGGTCGGGAGCATATAGCGCAGGCGGCGCAGGATATTTTGAAGATTCCGGGCATTGCTGAGGTTTACAGCGTGGCTGGAGATTACGACATCGTTGCCGTCGCTCGTGTGCGAAAGAACGACGAGCTCGCCAAGCTTGTCACCGACGACCTGGTGCAGGTGCAGGGCATCCTTGAAACGAACACCATGATCGCTTTTCGCCAGTTCAGCAATTTCGATCTCGAGCGATTGTTCGCCCTTGGCGAATGAGTCGCCCAAGGATGTCTAAATGAATCAGGCGGTAATGGTGGCTGGGGGTGTAGGGTTGGGCGTCGTGGCGGCTCTTTCGCAGACGTTCTCATATTTCTACACCCGCCTTTTCGTACTGCGCGAGCATGGGGGCGTACTCAAGCTGATGGTTCTCGGGCACGTGCTGATGGGCGTGATGTCCCTTGTCGCGCTGGCGATCCTGCTACCTTTCTACAAGCTCGGGCCTGTACACACTTTCTTCTGGCCGTTGATGGGCGCCACGCTGTTCTACTTGCTTGGACAGTTAGTGTTTTTCATCGCGTTGCGATTTACGGAGGCCTCGCGAACCGCGCCGCTTCTGGGATTAAAGGTCGTGATGCTGGCGTTGATAACCACACTGTTTATGGACGCCCACCTGGCGGGGCTGCAATGGGCCGCGGTTATACTCGCGGTGCTCGCGGCATTCGCGATCAATTTCACGGGGGGAACGATTCCCTGGCCGGGCTTACTGGCTGCTGTGGGCGCCTGCCTGCCCTACTGCCTTTCCGATCTGAGCATTGTGAAACTGGTCGAGACCCTTGGCCCGGTGGGTTCGTGGCATGCCCCCCTGCTGGCGGTGAGCATGTGCTACGCGCTGTCGGGAGTAGTCGCCCTGGCGATTGTTCCGTGGACGGGGATGGGCACGAGGCAGGATTACAAATACGTCGTGCCCTTCTCGGCGTTCTGGTTCGCGGCGATGGTTCTGCTTTTCGCGTGTTTCGCGTTGATAGGCGCGGTTTACGGCAACATTGTTCAGTCTATGCGCGGGCTGATGACGGTGATCGTCGGCGCGCATCTCGCGAGCATGGGCCTGGCGCACATCGAGCAGCGTACGAGCGTTCGCATACTCGTTCAACGAATTGCCGGGGCAGCGATGATGGTTGCAGCCATCGCGTTGTATACGATCTCCAGCCATTGGTGACGCCGGAGTGCTATGCGGGGGCGTTGAGCTTTTCCAGGTCGAGCATTCGGGCCTTGAGTTCTGTGCCACCCGGTGCCGTAAATCCTCCCAGCCTGCCCCCGGCGTAGGTCACGCGGTGGCATGGAATGACCAGCGGCGTGGGGTTTTTGCCCAAAGCGGCCGCTACGGCGCGTGCGGCGTCGGGCGAACCGATCTGCCTCGCAAGCCCGCTGTAACTGACGGTCTGTCCGTATGGTATTTCGCGGCAGGCGCGAAGAACCTTGCCCCCCAGCGTCGTTAGCGCCGGCATCGCGCAGACGACCTGCGCAAAATCCACCACCTTTGCGTTGAAGTAGTCTCTGGTAAGTGCGATGAGCGTTTCGAATGGCGCGTCGTCGCGATGAGC
>CAZWAT010000125.1:0-8495 GCA_964632015.1 uncultured Planctomycetaceae bacterium | reverse complement strand
CCAGCGCAGTTAATGGCGCCAGTCTTGTCGCTGACGGCGGCGTAAGCGCTCAACTCCTGCCAGCAGATTGTGACGTGTAGTCGGTAAACGCTTGCATATCGCTATGGGGAGACACCTTGAGCGGATTGGCCCAGAGGGGGCAATTCGTTTGCCCCCGCATCTGACATCATTCAAGGTATATACAATTCCTATTATCTTCTTGCCTCTGCTGGTAAAATGTCTTAAACGCGTATCGTCGACACATCCCGTTTTGATACTTGTTTGTGGTTGCATACGTGCTTTTCGGAAGTTGTCTGCGCAGACGGATCATAGATAATACGTCAGGCTGCCATGCCGGCAGCGGGAGAGCAAACCATGAAGACACGGAAGCCTTATCTTACGATTCTCGTCATATGCTGTTTCACCTCGATGATATGGGCTCAGATAGTTGCCGTGCCAGACTCGTCGCAAGCGGCGCGTCAGTCCCAACCGACTGACCAGCCCGAGTTGGTTCAGATAACCGTGAAGGCGCAGGCGACATCAGACCCCGCCATGAAATATCAGCTCTTACCGTCGCTGGCCGATCAAACGCCCGGTAACGCTGTCCTCATGTACTACATGGCCCAACAGGTCATGCCCGGTACAGGGGACTCTCACCTGGCCCAGAAGCGCCAGGATCAGGTCACGAAGTATCTTGAAATGCCCTTGTCGGAACTGCCGAAACAGGAGGTGTCAGTATTCCTCAACGAATATTCACCGGTTCTTCGGCAGATTGAAACCGGGGCAATGCGCGAGGATGCCGACTGGGGACTGCCGCTAGATGAAGGTGTCACCATGATGATGCCCTCCTTGAGCAGTTTTCGCCAAGTGGCGAAGGTTCTGGCGCTCCAGGCTCGGATGGAGATTGCCCAAGGCAGTTTTGACGAGGCTGTTCATACGATTCAGGTCGGCATGGCAATGGGACGGCACATTGGGGATGGTAAAGGGACTGTGTTGATCAGCTCGCTTGTGGGCATGGCCATTGAGAGCATTATGGTCGAACAAGTGCGCGAGTTGATTGTCCATGGTGGCCCGAACATGTATTGGGCATTGGCTGGTTTGGATATGCCGTTGATTGACATGAAATTGGCCATGGAGTACGAACGGCTGTGGGTGCTGATGTCTATTCCGGCATTCCGAGCTATGAAAGGACAGATTGGTCCTGCCGAGGGGGCGGATCTGTTGCGGGGCATAACCGAGATATACTCGATCGCATCAGCCAACGGCGAACCACGACTGGGGGAGGAAGTGCTTGCACAGGCCGGATTGGCGGTAAGATACTATAATGCTGGCAAGAAGGCTCTGATCGAGCGCGGGCTCAGCCGTGCCGAGGTCGACGCCATGCCAGTAAGCCAGGTTGTGGCAACCTATCTATGGCAGGACTACGCTCACTGGCGCGACGAGTTGTTCAAGTGGTTTAACCTGCCCTATGCGCAAGCTCGCCAGGGTTTGCACCGGGCCCAGCGGCAGTTCGACGAGCAATATATGACCGGGGATATGTTTAATCCCCTTGTCCTGTTGTTGCCCGCTCTGGAGCGTGCGTACTTCCTCCAAGCCAAGCTTGATAGAATGGTAGCAGCTCTGCAGACAATCGAGGCTATCCGTGCATATGCTGCCGAGCATAACAGTTTGCCCGAGAGCTTGAACCAGCTAGAGCTGCCGGCACCACACGATCCTGTCACCGGCGAACCCTTTGAATACAGCGTCCAGGACGACACCTTCTCGCTGGTTGGGTTGGCACCGCAAGGAGAGGCAGCCAAAGAAGGTGTCCGATATGAGGTTCGCGTTGTTCCAGCACCCAAGGCCGCAACTGCTCCAGTGGTTTCGCCTGTGACTCTACCTTCCGATTTTAAGTGGCGTGGAATTGAGGCGTTTATCCATGATGGCACTCTAGCTGTCATTCAGATCGACGTCGCTGCCCTGACCTCTGACGCCACTTGGCAGCGGATCAGTGAAGTCTTGAATGATGCGGGAGTTGGCGAAGAAGTCCTGCCCATGCTGGCGGAAATTCGCACCATGGGTGAGGAGTATGGCCAAGCCGGTCTTATCGAGGCATACGTTGTTATCAACATCACCGACCTGCCTGATATGCCCATGATGGTTTTGTCACTGGGGCAAGGCGCTGACGTCGAGAAAATTGTTGAAATGTTTCCCACCCCCGGTGGCAGTAGCGAATTTCACCAGATCGACGGCGCGCTGGTCATTGCCACGAAAAGTCAACTCAGGTTTTTGGCAGAGAGTCCTGTGCAGCGCCCCCGTTTGATGAAGGCGATGGCTTTGGCAAACGGTGCGGTACGCGTTGCGTTCGCATTCTCCGATGATGTACGTCGAGCCTTGGAAGAGACGCTCAGCGAGTTGCCTCCACAGTATGGAAGCATGCCTGGTACAACGCTGACTCGAGGGGTCGAATGGGCGTATCTCGATTTGAAGTTTCAGCCAGAGATAACGCTGGATGTAACAATTCAATCAGCCGACGCCGCCGCAGCGCGGGAAATGTTGCGGCTGATCGATCTTGCTACGAAAGCAATGGTTGATCACATTAATTCCGTCGAGAAGGATCCTGATGTAGCCGACCTTCTAGACTCATTTGTAAAATCTGTTCGACCAAGCCTCAACGCTGCTCAAGTGGTGCTGACTCTCGATCAAGGCAAGGTTGCTTCGTTGATCCGCCACGTTGCCACTCCGGCTGTTCGGCAGGCCCGCCAAATGGCCATACGAGCGGCTTCCTTCAACAACGCCCGTATGCTGGTAACTGCACTTCACATGTGGGCCGAAGACCATGAAGGCATGCTGCCGCCAGACCTTGAAACGTTGGTGGAAGCGGGTCTCATTGCGGAAAGTTCTCTGGTGAATCCTCTGCGACCGCAGTTTGGTCAAGCGGGCTGGGTTTACCTGCGCCCGAATGCTCGGGTGGACAAGCTGGAAGATGCATGCAAACAAATATTGTTATATGAGTATCGTGAAGACTTTGGCGAGGGCATTGTCGTTGCGTTTGCTGATGGCCATGTCGAATGGATTAACGACGAGAGTCAATTTCAATCCCTTTTGACGAGATCGCAACAGGCTATCCAACCAGTCTCTCAGCCGTAATAGCGACAAACGCACTGTCTTTTTCACTAGACGACATTCAGGCGGACATGCAGGCTGGTGCCCGGTTCACCTGGCTCAGCCTGCATGTCCGGACGACCCCAAAGACCTGTCAATCAGCTCGTCTGGCGGCAGTCCACGCGGTCATCCCGCCGATCAGGCTGAAGACGTGTGTATACCCAAGTGATTTCAGAAAGCTACCGGCGATGTTTGAGCGATAGCCAGAGTCACAGACAGCCGTGATGTGCTTGTCCTTGGGCAGGTCCGTGCCATTCTGGATGAGGTCAGCAATTGGTATATGCGCGGCTCGATCTATGTGCTTGGTTTCCCATTCGCCGTCCGTACGGACGTCCAGCACGACGTGATCTTTATATTTGTCGAGTACGTGTTGGAGGCCATCCGCCGTTACCTGTGGCAGGTGGTCAAGTTGCTTACCCTGTACAGCCCACGGTGCTACTCCGTCCGCCAGATAGCCGATGAGCCTATCGTACCCGGCCCGTTGGAATCTAAAGGCCGCTTCCTTCGCGTCACTTTCGCTATCGGCGACGATGATGATTTCAGATTCGGCATCGACCACCATTCCAAGCCAGTTGATCGATCCTGGTCTCATGCCAATGTTGATTGATCCAGGCAGAAAAGCTGCCCCAAACGCGACCTGGTTGCGGACGTCGACCAGCTTTGCGCCATTGCGAACCGCCTGTTCAACCTGGGGGACCGCCAACCTGGTGAACGTGACAGCATCCTTCAGCAACGCAGGCCCCTTGCGGTTCTTGTCAACCATATCCGCGAAGTTGTCCGGTCGGACCTGGAATTCCTCAGTCATGACCTTGTGGAATTCCTCGAACGGCATGTTGTTAAGCAGCGGGTTATTGCGGCGCTCATATCCCAGTGTTGTCATTGGTTTGGCACTCATGCCCTTTCCACAAAGCGATCCCTCACCATGGGCGGGATAGACCTCCGTCCAGTCAGGGAAGCGGGCGAGCTTTTCGTAGAGACTGTCATAGAGGTTGCGCACCTGCTGCTCCAACAGATCCGCTCCCGCAAGATCGGGCCTGCCGATATCGCCGACGAACAGCAGATCGCCCGTCAGCAGGGCCTGCACATCGTCTGATCTCGCATGATCCGTTACCGCCAGCGACACTGAGTTGGGCGTATGGCCGGGCGTTTCGATGATCTCGATTTCGGCTGATCCGAACCGAAACCGTTGACCCTCGCGAAGGGGCTCATGCTGATACTCCACCTGGGCGGCGTGGTGAACATGAATCGTGGCGCCGGTCTGCGCCGCAAGTTCCTGGCTGCCGGTGATATGGTCGGCATGAAGGTGGGTGTCGAAAATGTCGGTGATTCGCAGGCCGTTGTCCTGGGCGACGTCGAGATATCGCTCGACGTGCCTCTCTGGATCGACCACGCACGCCGTGCCTTGCCTCGGGCAGCCGATCATGTACGAATAACAGCCTAAACCGTCAACCTTGAACTGCTGGAAGAACATCTTGACGCTCCTGTCTGGATTGATGTCAGGGCATAAGCAGGCGGAACATGACGAACCGCCTGCCCTCGCCACTCATTATTAAAGTATACGCCCTCAGGCTTCTTTGAGTTCCTTGTGGCAGAGCCACCAATCCAAACTTTCAAAGTCTCCGGCCTTGGCGTCGCAGAGGCGTTGCTTTGCAGCGTCAACATCCTTGGGCGGCGGGATAATGACATGGTCTTTGCCCACGATTTCGCTGTCAGGCCACTGTGCAGGCATGGCCACGTCATGCTTGTCCGCCACCTGCATTGCCTTGAGTGCTCGCAGAATTTCGTCCATGTTCCGGCCGAGTTCCTGCGGATAGTAGAGAATGATGCGGATCGTGCCTTCCGGATCGACCACAAACACCGCTCGCACCGTGTTGCTGCCTTTGCCGGGATGAATAATGCCGAGGGTGGAGGCAGCTTTACCGTCGTCGGCAATGATCGGGAATTCGATTTCCACCCCGACCTTCTCCTTGATCCACTCTTCCCACTTGATATGCGAAAATACCTGGTCCACGCTCATTCCGATAAGTTCACAACCAAGCGCCCGGAACTTGTCATAACGCTTCTGGAACGCCACGAACTCGGTAGTGCACACGGGGGTAAAGTCTGCGGGATGGCTGAACAGGATAAACCATTGCCCCTTATAATCGCCGGGCAGCTGCTTTACACCACGCGTGGTGACAACCTTCAGTTCAGGGAACTTGTCGCCCAGTAAAGGCATTTTGGTCTCGTTGCTCATCTAGATACTCCTTCTGTGTAATATTTGTTTGCTGATTCCAAAACTGTAAAATCGATAAACCTTCTCGGCAGGTATCAAACCAGGATGAAGCCATGCACAAGTTCGCATTTACACACTAAATTGGCGCCTGAATGAGCATCAGTAGTGCTTATCACCCGTGTTTGTCTCTAAAGGCAATTTTGCGCCCTTCTTTGTCAGTCTATACTACCTAGTTATTTTTACGACTCGGATTGCCCCAAAAAAAATCAGGTGTGACCTCTGTTCAAGGTATGCGTCCGGCACATGCTGCACAGACACCACGAACCAGCACTTGTGCGAAGTCGATAGTGCCGTAAGACCTGACGGAATCTGGAGATTGTTCAGCGAGTGGCTGCGAAAATCCATAATCGCACCGCAGACGGTGCAGATGAAATGGTGGTGGGGTTCAATGTCGGCGTCAAGGCGGGTCGAGCCGCTCAGGGTTCCGGCCCTGTGAATCAGGCCATGTTTTTCGAGCGTTGTCACCGTGCGGTAGACGGTATCGAGTGAGATAGCAGGCACGCGCTTGCGGACGTTCGTGTAGACTGCCTCCGCGTCAGGGTGCTCTTTACTGCTTGCAAGCTCCCGGAAAATCTCCATCCGCTGATGTGTAGCCTTCAGGCCTTTTGCCCGGCAGATTCTCACAAAGGCCCGCATTTACCGATCGAGTTGAGATTCCGCGGCATTCAAAGATTTCCTCCAAATCTTTACGATCTAGTCTAGAATAATACCAATGTACTAGTAGATCAGGTCAAGTTGCTGCTGAACTGGGATCTCATCAACCGCAAAAGCCAAGAAGGCAGTGACAGAAATCGCTGAATGCACCATGAACCATCATGAGTTTAATGTCTTAATTGAATGAAGCGACTGACTGAGGCTACACAAGACAATTGCAAATTGTACAAATCGCACATCTCGATTGATTGTCAGGTGTGATGACTCAAACGCTGTAACTGGGGTGGTTACACTCCTGATGATGCCTCTGGACATATTCGCCCTTCTGGTTTCTGTTGTCCATCAGCATCAGGTGTAGTGAAGCTGGGCACTGGCGGTGCATGCACGTGATGGAATGAGGCGGATCCAGTGAGCCCCGAAACCGGTGGGGAAGGCGTGGTTGGCATATCGGCCGGTGCGCAGCGTCATGTACTTCTCGAAGGATCCATGTCCCATGAAGTCCACCTCAATATCGAAGTCGACCTCGCTACCGGCGTCGTGGGAGATGTGAATACACTTGTTGCGAAAGCCTGTCATGAGATACGGATCGCTGGGCTCGCGGGCATTGACGAGGGTGTTCCACCACGGCCCGCCCCAGCCGGCCGGGGCCCCGAACCGCCACAGGTCGTCAGTTTTGCCCATCCACAATCCTGATTGCGGCTCTGCGGTTGTGCAGGAATCCCCGCTGGAGGGGCTTGCGTTGTCGGCTCCCATCACCAGCAGGCCTCGCCACGTGCAGAAGTCGCCAAGCACCCACAGGTGTGTACTGACAGGCCTGACGCCCCAGACTCTGCCACCATACGCATGGGGCGAAAGTTCGTAAAACATGCCGTGGGCGTCCATGAGAATTCTTTCGTGCTCTGTTTCCCGCATTCGGGGCCATTCGGTCTGCCACTTGTGATCGAAGCAGTGGCTGGCCTTGGGAAGTCGATATCGCGTCCATTGTCCTGTGTGCTTGGTATAAACCGACAGTATCGCCGATGCCTGATCCCACCCGGTAGCGAAGATTGTCGGCGCAAATGCCCCGCGTCCGTAGATCGCCACGAAAGGCCGACGCTCGATGATTGTCCATTTCTTGCCGTCCCACTCAGCGAGGCGACCCTGGCAGCGCCGACCGGCCCAGTCCTCTTCGAAGTACTCGTTGGAACACACGACAAGTCGCCCCAGGTGGCAGTAGCAGTCCTTGAAATGCACCATAAATTCCCCCTGCGTGTCGAGGCACTGCTGAAGGTCCATGACTTGTCGACATTCCAGAGTGCGAGGATTGAGCTCGAATAGTTCGCCTTCCATCCCAAGCACATACACCAGGTGCTCAGGATCGCTCAAGTGCCATGTGGTCCCGCACACCCGGATATCAACGAGCTCATCGACGGTGTGGATGCGATGATCGGCATCTATTACATGCGGGCCGATGATGAGTCGATTACTGGGAAAATGTATGAATCTGTTGGTATACGTTCCGTCGACGCCGCGGGCTTCTTCAACCATGTGCATGTTCATGTCCGGATCGATCACCCGGAGCGATGTTCCCCTGCCGGTGTCTTTACGGTGTGAGACATAGTTGAGCACATAGAGCTTGCCTGCCCAAGGCATAAGGCACCCGACGCCGCACTCCGAACGGGGCGGGCCCAGATCGGCGACCTGTGCAAGGTGGGGTTGTACTCCGGAAAACGCAGGTGGATTATTCCTCGGCATTGTCGAAAGCCTCTTTCTGTATTCGTGCCTGAGCTGCTTGAATTGTCTGCAATATCTTGCGAAGTTGGCGTGCGGCGAAATGCCCGCTGACGGCGATGGCCGAGCAGGGGGGCTGATTCGGTGCAGCAATTGGAACGGCCAGGCTGACGCCGCCCTCGTCAGACTTCACCTTCGCCCAACCTTGCTGTCTGGCAAGCGCCAGTGTAGCCCGCAGCGAGGTGAGATTGACGAACCCTGGAATCTCTCGCTCGCGATATAGGTCGGCTATCAGCCGCTTGGGTTGATGGGCCAGCAGCATGATGCCCATCGATGATCGCGTTGCAGGGTACAAGCCCACACGCCCCAGCGCCTGTGACGCTTCCATTCCGGGCTCGGCGTGGTAGAGATACGCAACCTGGTCTCGCCAAAGCACACCCATCGCGACGACACCGCCAAGATCGTGCAGCGTCTGAAGGGTCCATAGGCTTCGACGCACCAACTGACTGCCGAACAGGCTCATCGCGCTAAGCACATGCATGCCCGCCCCAGGCAGGTATTTGCGTGCGGCATCCTGGTGGGTAAGCCCCAACTCCGCCAGCGTGCGCAGTAGCCTGTTGGTTCGGGTAGGCTCCAGGTCCAGCAGCCTTGCCAATTCTCTCGACCCCATAGACCTGCCCGCTCCCGCAACGGCCAGCATAACGGAAATTCCATCTATCAAAGATTGATTCGG
>CAZWAT010000124.1:0-8522 GCA_964632015.1 uncultured Planctomycetaceae bacterium | reverse complement strand
CCTATATCCATCTGCATTTATCCTCATTTGTATACTTGGCGACATTTATATCTCATTTATACGATCCAGCCCTGGCAATGTGCCGAAGCAGGCCTCTTTCTACAGCCTTATGCGCCTGAGGGTAAACAAGGTATAAATGTCTCCAATTGCCCGCATCAATGAGCGTGATGAGCATGACAACAGCTGATGTTGAACCACAACAGAGCCCAGGACGCTCTGATGAGTTACTTCAGTCTGTGCCTGTCATTCGGATTTTCTGCCCGAAATGCTTCTGGCTCAATCCTTCAATATTGCGTCGGCTGTGGTTGAGCCAAGTTGTCGGCAGGCCTGGAGGTCTTCACCGGTCGGCTGCCATTTTGCACGAACGCCAGGTGCGACAACTGGAATCTTGCAACGTTCGAGATGAGCTTCGATTTCTTTGATGCATTCGCCGCTCCAGCCGAAGGATCCGAACGCAGCGCCGACTTTGTTTTTAAAACCAAGCCCACGCAAATCTTCCAGTATGGGCGTGATGGTCGGCAGCAACCCGTTGTTGAGGGTGGGCGAGCCAATGATAACGCCCTTGGACTGCAGCACATAAGCCAGCACATCGTTACGGTCCGCAGTCGCCATGTGGAACAGCTTATAATCAACGCCCTTGCTGGCCAGGCCTTCGCCGATGGCCTCGGCCATCCGTCGTGTGGCGTTCCACATGGTGTCGTAGAGAATGGCTGCACGCTTCTGAGGCTGTTGCTGCGCCCATTGCTTGTAGATGTGAACAATCTGAAGCGGGTCTTCTCTCCAAATCACCCCATGACTTGGGGCGATCATCTTCACCGGAATATTCATCCCCAGCAGTTCATCGATCTTCTTGATCACCCTGTCACTGAAGGGGGTGAGGATATTGGCGTAATATTTCAGCGCCTCGGCGTACAGCTCGTCACGATTCACCTGGTCGTTGAAGCGAAACGCCGTCGCATAATGCTGGCCGAAGGCATCGTTGGGCATAAGAATCGCATCCGGAGAGACATACGTGAACATGCTGTCGGGCCAGTGTAACATCGGGGCCTCAACAAACGTCAATGTGCGTTTACCAAGCGAAATTGTGTCGCCCGTCTTGACCTGCTTGAAGTTCCAATTCTGATGATAGTGGCCGGGGATGCTCGTCGCACCACGCGGCGAGACTACGACTGTCGCGTCAGGACATAGACGCATCAATTCAGGCAGAGCCCCGCTGTGATCTGGCTCGGAGTGGTTGGCAATAATGTAATCAATCTTTGATGGATCCACTACCTCGCGCAGCTTCGCCATGAACTCCTTTGTGAAAGGATCCCACGCGGTGTCGACGAGAGCTATCTTTTCGTCGCGTATCAAATATGAGTTGTAGCTTGTGCCCCTGTGTGTCGAAAGTTCGTGGCCGTGAAAATGCCTGATACCCCAGTCAACAACACCAACCCAATAAATGTCTTCGGCAATACTAGTCGCCATTTGTATTCTCCGCTGATATTCTGATAAATGATAGCGAGGCCCGTTCGTTTCGGGCCAACCTTAACCGATAATCATCGCACAGGAGCAATTTTGGCACAATTGTCTCGAAGTCAAAAGATCATGGCGATGAAAAAGTCGCCACTATTTTCGGCGTTGGACGAGGCCCAGCTCGAACAACTGCTGAGAGTATGCGTTGATCGTCATTTTGCCGTCGGAAGAAACATTATATCACCCGGTCAAAAGGCCGACGCGTTCTTCGTAATTCTGGCGGGAAAAGTCAAGATATTTCAGGTTTCCCCCAGTGGCGACGAGCAGATTCTGCATCTCTATGGCGCCGGGGAAAGTTTTGCGGAGGCGGCGATGTGGGCGGGCATTCCTTATCCCGCACAGGCGCAGGCGATAGGCGACTCTACGCTGCTCATTGTCACTCATTCGACCCTGCTGAACACAATAGAGGCCAATCCTGAGCTTGCCATCGGAATGCTTGTGGGGCTTTCGTCGAAACTTCGCGAGTTCAACCAACTGATCGAGCGATTAAGCCTGCGCGATGTTCCCGCTCGCCTGGCGGGCTGGCTGGTTCAGGAATCCAGACGCACGGGTTCAAGCAGTTTCCACCTACCGCAGACGAAACGCCAACTCGCCAGCCAGCTCGGAACAGTGGCCGAGACTCTCAGCAGGGCCTTTGCCAAGCTCAAGACGCAAGGATTGATTGATGTCAAGGGTTCGAACATCACCATTCTAAACGCCTCCGCTGTCGAATCCCTTTCACATGGCAGGCCGGGTAATCAGTAGCGCCAGACCTACCGACTGGTAACACTGTCGAGCAGAAGATGCTTTCGCATCGCCTTGAAATGCAGGTGCATGTCTTCTATCTGCACGTGCACGTCCTGGCTTGCGAATCGTTTGACCTGCACATTCGAGCCTACTTGATCGCGGGCGAAAACGCTTAAGATCAAGCTTCGTCCCGAAACAGTAGAGCGGGCGCGTATCATCCTTTCCTGCTGCTTGCCTGCTAGACGGCGCTCTTCCACCAGAACGTTGAGATCCTGTTCGCTGGCCATGGCGAAATGGATAGCCGATCTCCGGCCAGTGATAATCCCACTCGCCTGCGCATCATGCAGTTCTATCAGTCCATAGGTATGCCACATAGCCTCAACAGTCTGGCGCGTGGGCAGCTCAAGCTCATCCAGAACAGCCAACATTCTCCCTTTGCCAACGTGTGCGTCCATTATCATGATCACGTGCCGGACAAAACCCACGCCCTCGCCGCATGCGTCTGACGCGTCGCAGGCGATCCATTGATATTCTGGTTCGGACATCGCCTCGACCATCATCCCCTGGGCATCCATCGCATGTTCCTGCCCCCCCACCACGATGGTGTTGTGCGCTCTTGCCTGAACCTCGTAGAGCCCATCTCTTCTACCTAAAAACAGTTCTCTTGTCTGGGGCGGCCCGCCGTGATCCACAAGCAGCATTTCGCCGTCCACCTGCAATTGAACAGAGTTCATGTCCTGTTGGCTGTGACTGGCTGCAAGGTCGCCGGTCTTTGCGGCAGCGTAGAATGTGGGCGTGGGCCAGGCGTCGGTCATAGCCGCCCAACCAACCTCGTGAAACACCTTGAGCGGGCTCAACTCTGGAACAACCTCGGGCTCGATATCAACAGGCCTGAAAAGCAGCGCTAATCCCGCGGAGGGGAATCCTGTCGTTGAAGCATCTCGTCCGAAGGCGTAGGTATCCAGCCACCAGGTCATTTCCTTCAGGCCGTGGTAACGCGAAAGCAGATAGAATGTTCCATATGCGGGCACAGTCGGGTAATCACCAAATCCCGCACCCAGACCGTTAGGCGTGAAATAGATGGGGAACAGCCCTGTGGCGTCCATTCCTCTGGCGTTGATTATGCGCCGGTCGTCAATTGTTCTGGCGCATGCCTCACCAAACAGCAGAACATAATGCATCGCCAGCCCCCAGCAGCCCGTGCCTTCGTCCCATCCACCTTCACGACCCAACGCGCTGAAGAAGTTCTGCAAGCCCGCCTGCGCCAGACCCAAAGCTTCTGTACCTGCGGGTTCGTCGTCGCTCAACGCCAGCGCAGCCATGCCACAACCCGAGTTCACCACCGCATTCCAGTGATGATAGCATTCATACCAGAAGACCTGCTGAGCCACCGCCTGCTGATAGGGTTTGATGACCTTGTTTCGAAGTGCCTGAAGAAGTCTGCAACGCGTCGCCTCCGTCAGCTCATCCCAAAGCCAGTCAAGTCCGATGACTGTTGCGACCGCGGCCTCCGCTGTGCAGAGATCAACCTGCAAATCGCCATGACAGGGGTCGCACCATGTTGACCATGATGCAAGACCTCGAAGCTCTTCGATGGCGCGATCTCGAAAAGCGGTGTTGGGGTTGGCATGATGCGCAACGAGCAGGTCTATGATCCGCCCCTGTGCAGCGCGAGCGGCGTTTACCGCCGACCACCATGCCCCCGCTTCAGCAAGAGCTCGCCATTGTGTTTCCTGAATTGGCGAGGTTTCCAGAATCAGCGAGCAACGTCGCTGAAGCGCATCATGAATACGATCAAAAGGCTGACGCCTGATCTTGCTCGTCAATCCGCTGAGTTCTTCACAGCTTGCTAATATGCCGCGTCTCATGCGTCCTTCCCCTTTAGCCTGTTTAACAGATCAAGCCATGGCAGGTAGGATATTCGCACAGCAGCGCTATTGCAAGGCTTCACTTGCGGCCGCGGCGTTGTCGCTCAGGCATCATCCTCAACCCATGAAAGCAATGTGCGTGCATCCCGAAGGAAAGACTCGGTATTGTCGTTCTGAACGAATTCGAGCAAGGCGTACCTGTCTCGGGAAAGCTTACGTATGCGATTGAGATAAACGGCCCATTCATCTGAGCCCTCATCGAGATGCAGGCGATCTTTGTGTCGCCATTGAAACACATGAATGTTGCTCAGGTGGTCGATGACCGCGTCAAGGCTTTCGAGGCGCTGGTCGACGCTTAATCCAACCGCGGGCTGCCAGTAACTGAGGAAGTTGGGGTGATCAACCTCCTCCAGCAATTGCCGCGCCGATCCGGCCGTGTCGGTCAATGTGTTACCGTGATACTCGCATGCAACCTTGATGCCCTTTTCCCCCGCCTGTTGGGCAGCGTGGCGACACTCGTAGACTACCGCCTGCCTGTACTCTTCGTCGCAATCGGCAGATCCTTTTTTGCCCGCCCAAACTCGAATGACTGGGGCCTGCAACTCGCAGGCAGACGAGAGCACATCTGAAAATGCGGGGCTGTCGGGCTCGCCCGCGCGGAAGTATGACCCATACGCAGCCACCGCAAGACCGGCTTGCAGCGTCAGCTCTCTGACCTTGCCCGCAACCGCCAGATCGCCATGAGGAACATGAACATCGCCTCCCCACTCGATTGCCTTGAGCCCCGCGCGTGCGACAAGATCCACGATATCTGAAGGCGAAAGATTTCTGAATGTCACCGATACGAGTCCAGGTATGATCATTTACTTCTCCATAGTTGATAAGGGTGCATTTACCTGAATTTCCGCCAGTCAATGCCAAGATAATCGATCTTGTAGCGGATTACTCTCTGGGTCGTGCCCAGGTCCCTCGCTGCCCTCGCAATCTTCCCGCCATTTCGCTTGAGTGCATCGACAATCATATCTCGTTCGAAGATGTCGGTTCGCTCCTTCAACGTTCCCTTGCCCGCGGTATCACTTGCTTCAGAGGTCTGAAGCGACGGTGGCAGATGATAACCATGAATAACGCCATCCGTCGAGAGCAGCACCGCCCGCTCGATGCAGTTTTCCAACTCCCGCACATTTCCGGGCCAATGATAGGCGATCATCATGTTGATTGCGGGCGTCGAGATTCTTCGAACGTCCTTCTTCATCTGCCCGCTGTACTTTTCGACGAAATGATCCGCCAGAAGAAGGATATCATTCCTCCGGTCGCGCAACGGCGGAAGGAAGACAGGAAAGACGTTGATCCGGTAGTAAAGATCCTGACGAAAGAGCCCTTGCTCGACCATTTCCTCAAGATTGCGATTGGTGGCGGTGATGATTCTCACATTGGCGTCGATGGGTTCGTTGCTTCCGACGCGCTCGAACTGTCTCTCCTGCAGAACACGAAGCAGCTTGACCTGCGTAGTCATCGAAAAATCACCAATTTCATCAAGAAAAAGTGTACCGTTGCGAGCTTCTTCCAATCGGCCTATACGCATGGATATCGCCCCGGTGAACGCGCCCTTCTCGTGGCCGAAGAGTTCGCTCTCCAGCAGGTTTTCGTTAAGTGCGGCACAGTTGACCTTGACAAACGGCCCGGTTGCGCGAGGGCTGGCGTAATGAATGGCGTGAGCGACAAGCTCCTTACCAGTTCCACTATGACCACGAATGAGAACTGTGGTGTCGCTGGGCGCAACCTGGTATATCGCCCGGTAGACCTGCCTCATTGCGCTCGAACTACCGATGATATTCTCAGGTCGGAACCGCTGCTCAAGCTCATTGCGCAGGCGAAGGTTTTCTGCCTCCCTGGCCTGGCGCTCTTCGGCAA
Source organism: uncultured Planctomycetaceae bacterium (assembly GCA_964632015.1). GTDB lineage: Bacteria > Planctomycetota > Phycisphaerae > SM23-33 > SM23-33 > JAAYCO01. The sequence continues at coordinate 2,502 of CAZWAT010000124.1, read as the reverse complement.
GCGCTCGACGCGACTTGACATCATTGGCGATCATGCTTGCAACAATTGACAACAGCCTTACATCCTCATCCAGCGAAGCCGACTCGTCAAACACACGATCGGCGGACAACGCTCCCACTACCTCGGCACCGATGGCGATAGGAACACAGATGAAACTGATCTCATCCTTGCTGAACTTACGCCGCTTGTGAAGCCGATCCAGAAACATCGGCTCCTGCGACACTTTGGGAACAATCGCAGGTTTGTTGCTTTGCACCACCCGGCCTGTTATACCCTCGCCCAACCCATACCGAACGGTCTTATGCTGGGCAGGCGATAGGTTATGGGCAACTTCTATCATCAATTCCCGCTTGTCAGGCGAAAACAGCATGATAGTACCCCGACTCATCCCGAGTTGCTTGTGCAGGACATCGAGCACCTCCTCAAGCATCAGGCGTTGGTGAGAATCAACCGCCAAAAGCTGGCTTAGCCTATACAGCGCATCAAGCTCGCGATCATGCCGCTCTGCGTTTGCCTTCGCGTGTCCGGGAGAGGAGGGCGATGCCGACATTATTGCTCCAATTCTACAATAAGGTACCTTTGTTCCACGAAATGACAAAAGTGTAACATTTGTCTCGCATAGAGACAATCATGTCATATCTAAATCCCGCTGGACAAGCCCATATCATGGTGATTTGCGTGAGGGCGTTTCTGGAAATGTTTCCAGCCTGATTTTTGGAAGCGACTCGGGATACTCACGCTGCAGAAAATCGATCATCGCCTCCCTGACCTGCGTGCGTAGCGTGAAGAGGCTTCCCGCATCGCCCGAGCTCACCAGTGCCCGCAATTCAATGGTGCGTTCGCTGAGGCTTGTGACCTGAACCGTTGCCGCCTTGTCATCCGAGAGTCTGTTACCTTGAAGAAATCGCCTTAGCTCGCACCGCACCGTCATCCGCATGATGATTCCTACGAGGTTCGACAAGGATCACCCCAACAATCTGCGCGTCAGGACGGTCTATACCCAAGTGCAAGCAGACTAATGCCTACCTCCCGCACAGCCTCGAAGGTCAGCAGCATCATCGCCCCGGCAAGAAAGAGAATGACTGTCTGCACAACCTTCTCAAGTACCCGCATTCCGATAGTTCCATGGAGAGAACCTCCAGTGGAACATTTTGGGTACCCATAGTCAGCCTGGGTCAGAGCCTTCTTACCACGCCTATGACCACGCCCTGAATGTTCACCTTGTCCACATAGATGGGCTCATAGTCCTTGTTGGCGGGTTGAAGCCTGAACCTCTTTGCTTCCCTGTAGAATTTCTTCAGAGTGGTTTCGCCGTCGTTCAGCAGCGCCACCACGATATCCCCGTTTATTGCAGTGTTTCGTGACTGGCAGATGACGTAATCGCCAGGCCTGATTTGCTCTTCGATCATGCTGTCACCCGCCACCTCGAGCACAAAGGTGTTTTTGGCGTAAATGAACAGCTCGGCCAGGTCGATAGTCTCGCGATCTTCGATAGCCTCTATCGGTGAACCCGCGACGATCCTTCCCACCAGCGGTAGTTTGAGGGGGCTTTCGTCCTCGAACTTGACGTCAGGAGACAACTTCAAAGAGCGAGCCTTGTGCTTTGGACCTCGCATCAACACGCCTTTTTTTTCCAGGGCGGCGACGTGTTCGAACACTGTTACCTTGGTCAGCTTCAGGGCGTCGCCAATTTCCTGCATCGTCGGCGAACAGCCGGTTCTGATGCGGTAGTCTCGAATGTACCGCAGCACCTGAAGTTGTCTTGGTGTTACTGTCTCCATTATGTTTCTCCTTGCGAACAGCGATTTTTAGCGCTTTTGTCAGCGCGTTCGTTCCGCAGTGATCGGTACCTGCCTGCCCCATTGACGAAACAGGCAGATGATCGGCTCGAATGGAAGCACTGACCAACACGCGCCCCGCATCGTCGGGGGCAGACTCAATGCCTGCTTCAAGCCCCACCGGTAATTCGGCGACATTACCCGATGCATGTTTTGACTGCCATTTGATGCCCTCGGGTCCGACGCTCACCAACGGAGCGGACAAACCAAGCTCCCAACTGGGCCTGCATGCGGTACGCACCTCGCATCCTCTTATCGCGGTGCTTCCGGCAGGATACACGCTCGTAAAGTCGCCGCCCGGACCAAACTGACACAGCGGTAGACCGGTCATTATAACCTTTTCCTTTCCACATCCGCATGCGCTGGCAGAACAGGCAACATGCCAATCGCCACCATATACCAGTTTCCGGTATCTGTTCGCATACGTTAACCTAACATCGGCCAAACGTCAAATCATTCTTCAGTGTTTTTTGAATTTGGCCATATTTTGTTGCCTACCCCCAATACACAGATGCGTTTCGACACCAACCCCCACATGTAGTTATTCATTATCGGACAGCTTGCGCTTCGGGCTGAAACGAATAATCACCCCTTCCCCAAGAGGTTAGGCGACAACGACTTGTGTCTTTGTGTGAAGCGGCATGGTTGCCAGGTGGTCAGAACA
>CAZWAT010000123.1:0-8644 GCA_964632015.1 uncultured Planctomycetaceae bacterium | reverse complement strand
AGGGTGACTATGAATGATATTTGCGATCAATGCGAGATGCAACAAGTCATAAGCATTTACTTTCACAGAGGGTATGAGACCTTCCAGAAGATGCGGATATAAACGTGGGGCGACCCGCATTAGGCAGGCCGCCCCACACCCGACTGGTGGTAAACATGCAGTTATGGCATATCTACCTGTTGTCCGCCGCACACCCAGGGGGTAGTTTAATGGACCGCCCGACGCCCGCCTTAGGCCCGGCGCCCTCCAGGGGGCGGTCCTTGTTTGTTTTGAGCAAGATCCAACTCATGCCATCAGGTTTGTCGCATTTTCCACTGCATGCGCAAGCTGTTCGAGACCTACGAGGTTGAGGATATATCCATCAAACCCACCCGCCATCAATTCACTGCCCTGTTCATCCCCGCCGCACACCGCCAGCACTTTAGCGGCGCTCAATGCCGAGCTTTGTTTTATATTCCGGCATATTTCCAGGGCATCATCGCCCATGGACTCTACCACTACCGCGTGAGGCCGGAACTTCTGGGCAATAACCCCCGCTTCAAATCCATTCTGTGCCCAGCGGATCTCATATCTTCCATTGGTTCTTGCCTGGGCAATCAGGTCTTCAGGCTCGCTTTTAAGGATCATCAAAACGCGACAGGTCCCACCGTCCAGCGCATCGAGCGGTATTCCGTGTACCCGCATGAAGGCAACCAGTTGTTCGACGGGTATTCGCCTGTCCCTGCTTCCGGGGATGCGATATCCCCGCAACTCGCCGCTGTCGAACCACTTGCTTACGGTTCTCGGCGCTACGTGGCAGATTCTCGCCACATCACCCGTTGTCAACACATCTTTTGTCTGTAAATGACGCATATACTCCCAGCCCCTTTTTGTTGCTGACGGTTATTTCATCGGCATCGGGGGACAGGTCTTTAGCAGAAATCACAGGGGCAAGGCAAATGAAAGCAGCTTGCGTAGAATGTGCTCCAGGCAGAGGAATTGCTCAACTTATTTACTCGCGGATTTCTTCGCTCTCAAGGATTCCTTCTTCTCCAAGGGCTTTTGCAAGTTTCCGGACTATCTCCGAAAGCATCTCAACCTTGCCCTCGACTTCGCTCAGTCGGGAGGAAATCTCATCGGCTGTGCCTCGCTTTGCTGTTGTGGGTATGGAGGCTTGCATGTCTGTTTCACGGGGGTTGGAGTCGGGGCTGAGCAGCTGCGAGAATCGCTGTGCCCTGCTGCCAGTCGCGGGGGCGAGTCGTTCGACAAGAGGATCATCCCTGCTTATCATCAACTCCAGCGTATTGGCGACCACTTCCATCGAATCAAGCTCATGCATGCGCGATGCGCGGGTGCGGAGCTCCCCCACCGTCTGCGGGCCGCGAAGAAGAAGCTCAGCCAAAATCACCAGCTCCTTGATGCCAACACCCAGCCTTTCGCGCGCCTGCTGACGAAACTTGCTTGACCTCGCGCCGATTGCGTCCACAAAGATTACCAGTCCCTTGCCCCGGAGGCGTTCGAGGGCATCCAGGACGGTTGCTTCATCAAGCGACATCACCGGGTATCTATTGCTTTTCTGGTTGCATGCGTTGGTGGTGGCATTGAGCGTAAGGGGATACAGATCGGGCGTGGTAAGCTCTTTTTCGATGAGCACGCCCAGCACGCGAGCCTCGTGTGGGTTGAGAATATCCATGCAAAATGTTCCTTAGAGAATGTTGCTGATCTTAAGTGGGCGCTTCAGGTCCCGGTTTGCCTGTTCAAGCATATCGCGCCCCGCGACCACGCATACCGAGGCATGGGGCATGGACGACTCAATTACATGCAACAGTGCCTGCTTCACGCGCTGCGGCGTTGCGGACCTAAGCCTTTCATAGCGTGCCCGTCGCATCTCCGAGGTAAGCCCGACCCTATGCCTGAGCAGCGTTTCGCTGGTGGCTTCGCCGGGCCTGATGGGTTTGTCATCGTTCTTGGCGGTGGCAATGATCGCCCGATCCACATCGACCTGCGTCCAGGGAGCATTTCGAACGAAATCACCCACGCCCTCGATGACTTGCAGAGTCTTGGCGATATTCGGGTCGCGGTACGAACCTATGCTCAGTGCCCGCGAGAGCCCGCCATAACTGAACCACGCGCCGTATGCGTTACCCTTGAAGCGAATCTCGCTGAGAATGTAATCGAGGTTCACCATGTGCGCTCCGACGGTCAGGAATATTTCATCTTCCTGCGAGTAATGTGGTGCCGCCATCATGGCTGCGCAGTGTGCCACGCGTATTGGGCCTGCAAGCCCTTCCCGCGCAGGGCTGTCGTAGGGCGCAAAACCGATATCGGCAGAAGTCACAGGTTCATCGCGCATCTGTGAAACCCAATCGCCAAACGCTGCCCTGATTGCTTGTGTCGAGGAATCGCTGCCCGTGAACGAGGCTGTCACCCTTGCCCGATTCAGCATGAAATCTCTGATAGCCTCGATTCGGGCCATTACGTCTTCGTGCGTTTCATCGAATTGCTTTGTCAATGTTTCGCTAAGAGACAACTGGCCCAGACCCTGTACAAGGTGGCTGAGATAAGCTTCGGGCGTCAAGCCTCGACCCGCGTGTGTTCGCGCCGTCCTGCTACCTTGGGCCGACATATCGGTGCGATACCTGGCGCGGGACTGAAGAAGTATGTCACGCAGGCGGTTCTTGTCGCGTGGATCGACCGAGAAAAGCAGGTCGTGCAGGAGATCAAGCGCGGGCTTGATCTGAGTATCAAGGGTTTTGAGCCTCAATCCCATGCCCCACACACTGCCCGTGTCGCTGGTTGCCCGGGTCATGAATAACGGCCAGCATCCTATTCCACCGGTGTATCCGGCGATTCTGGAGGCTATCTGCTCGTAACTTTGCCCTGCCGCCCCGCCCTTGTTAATTGCCTCGCAGTATCTTGGAAGGTACTCCCATAATTCCTTTGGTAGGCCTCGAAGGTCGAAGTCCAGTTCAAGATAGCTTACACCATTGGCGAAGACGTCATTGATCAGCAGCTCAGCGCCTCCAATGTTCTCTACGGAGGTGGGAATTTCTCTTGGGGCCGCGGGCAGATCTGTGACGCCAAGTTGAGGCAGCATTGCAAGCGACTCGGGCGAGTTGGGCTTGCTGTTGAGTTCGTCAAGCTCCTGTGTCTCGCGTGCGATTCTGCTGATGTCATCGTCGCTGAGCGTTTGCTTGAGCTGGGTCATCTTATCGGCGTATTGGGCATCCTCGGCCCGCTGGGAGGTGGCATCGGGTTCGAGCACTGATAAGAGCCTGTGGGGATTGTCTATGAGCCTTTCCGTGATGACCTTCTGAAGAAGCTTCTCGTCCCTCTCATACCTTTCACGAATGCGCTGAAGGTATTCTCCAATCCGCAGATAAGTGGTAGGCTCAGCATCATAAAGCCAACATTGCAGAACCCTCATTGCGACGTTGAGCGGGAACATGCTGTCTATTTCGAGATACTGATACGCAGCCTGCTGGAACGCAGCCTCCACCGCATCACGAGAGATGTCACCGGAGGCGATTTTGCGCAGCTTGTCGATTACCAGTTTTTCGAAGTCCTCTGCCCTGTCGCTCTCAGAGCCTTTGAGCGTTAACCTGAAAGTGTTTTCAAGCCCCACCGGGTTATCGCCGGATGCGATGAGATCGGCCCCGAGCTTGGAATCGATAATCGCCTTCTTCAAAGGAGCCGCATCGTTGCCCAACAGCACCAGTGCCAGCAGACGGATGAGGATGGTATCTTCAGGGTCAAGCGAGTCCCCGACAATCCAGTCCAACGATATGTACGTTTTTTCAGATATCGCTTCGTCCTCGCCTATGGCGTAAACATCTCTGGTGCGTCTGGGTTGTGACCATCTTGGCTGGCGAACGACAGGCCCGGGCGTGGGGCGTTTTTCCAGGCCCTCCATTCGGGGTTCGAGAAACGCCAGGTAATCCTTTGTCGGGATGTTCCCATAGAACAGGAACCGCGCATTGGCCGGATGATAGAACTCGCGGAAAAAAGCGATAAACTGCTCATAGGTCAGCGACGGAATGACGGCGGGGTCTCCGCCAGATTCTCTACCGTACACGGTGTCCGGCAACAGGTTTCTTGACGCGATGCGGAACAACTTCATCTGCGGGTCGCTGAAGACGCCTTTCATTTCGCTGTAAACAATACCGTTCACATCAAGCTCGCCGGTGGGCGTGCACAACAGATGATGCCCCTCCCTGCGGAACGTCTGTTCGGTCAAGAGCGGATGGAACACCGCGTCGAAGTACACCTCGGCCAGGTTGAACAGATCACGGGGCAGATTGCTGCTTACAGGATAGAACGTGGCGTCTGAACCGGTCATGGCGTTTATAAACGTCGCCATGCTCATTTTGATCATCTCGAAGAACGGCTCACGAACAGGAAACTTCTGTGACCCCGCCAGCACGCAATGCTCCATTATGTGCGGCAGCCCGGTGTCGTCCGGGGGCGGGGTGAGAAAGTTGATCGAGAAGAGGTTTTCGCTGTCCTCGTTGTGAATGTGCAGCACCTTGGCGCCGGTCTTGATATGCTCCAGACGATACACCACGGCGAACATCGGCTCGACTGGTGTGACATGAAGAACCCTGAATTGCGACACTTCATCGCCGACGTTCAGCGTAACTTGTGGAATAACAGGCATTTATTTCTATCTCCTGACGAGCCAATCAAGCGAACCGGGCGAAAAACCCCGTGCTATCGACTGGCCTTGCTACCAATCTTATTCTCAGTTCCTGACAAGAGCCTGCGAATATTGGTGCGATGCTTGACGAGAATCAAAATGACAACAGCCGAGGCGAATGTCCCCAGCGGCCAGAGTTCACAAAGCTGGTTGAAATTCATGATGACAAAAAGCGGGGCGAAACACAACGCCGCGATAATGCTCCCCAGCGACACATATCTCCACACCAGCGTGACAACGACCCATATCGCCAGGGCGGTCAACCCCGGCCAGGTGAAATAAGGAAAGATCCCTATCACCACGCCAAGAGCCGTGGCGACGCCCTTTCCTCCGCGAAAGGCCAGCCAGAACGTGAAGACATGTCCCAGCACTGCCCCCATTCCCGCGGCAATGTACGCCCACTGACACAGAACCAGTGACGATCCACCAAATACAATACCGGCCAGGATAACGGGAAGCATTCCTTTTGCCACATCGAGCACAAAACATATATATCCCCACCGCCTGCCGAGGATCCTGGCAATGTTCGTCGCCCCGATATTGCCGCTTCCCTCCCTACGCGGATCGACACCCTTGAGCCTGCCTATGATCATGCCCGTCGGGGTCGAACCGATGACATATGCTCCCAGGCCTGTCAACAACACCAGTATTGCGGGGTGAAGATTCATGAGTCACGCCATTTTGCGCAACAGGGATCAAAGAGCAAGCATATCCTGTGAACGAAACACCTGAAAAATCCCCAGCGCTCACCGCCGGGCACAGCACATTAACTCCTCGTAAGCGCCAAGCAGATTCTCAACGTGTTGATCCAGGCTGATTTTGTTTTCCACTCGCTCGCACTCTTGGGCGCATCGTGCCCGTGTAGCGGGGTCGCTGAGTTCTTCAAAGGCATCGACAACGGTGGGATCATCAGGCGACGACACCACTATTCCCCCGCCCCGGGCGAGAGTCTCGGCGGCCCCGTTATAAGCGGTCGTAATCGCCGGCAGGCCCCATCGAATCGCTTCGAGAACAACCCTGCTGCACGGATCATACCAGCTCAGCAGCACGCACACATCACCAGCTGAGTACCAGGGGAACATACTGTCAACCCGTGGGAAGAATGCGACATCGTCCAGTATCCCCAGTCGGCGCACAAGCCTGATAATTCCCCGCCCGGGATCAGCGCCAATGGCGACAAACCTCGCATCTTTACCCTTGCCCACTCCCGCTCGCCATGCGGCGAAATGGTCCAACGCCTGCGGAATTCCCTTAAGCTCGAAATTTGTCGCCGCGGTGACGAATACGGTGGTGTCGTCGCCAACGCCGAGCCTGCGGCGATATTCATCCCGCCATTGTTCGCGAAGGTTTACGTCGCCTTTGCACACGGCGTTGTAGATCACGCTGACGCCTTGGCTTCGGCTGTAGAATCGGCGGAATTCTTCGGCAATCATCTCGCTGACCGCAAGACACTTAACTCGCGGGTCGCCCACGATCTGCCTTTCAAGCGAGCTCATCACCCGCCGGCACAGATTCATCGGTTCCAACATCGAATGAAGTCTGGTCGATCGCCGCCTTCGCGCGCTGGCGAGCCTCTGACCTGGAATGGTTCCACCCCTTGGCTGGTAGACGTTGGCACCCATCACTGGGGTGACCGCGTGGACAATATCGAAACCCATCGTCGCGGCCATCGCCCGCACGTCGGCTGAAAAACTCATCGCACGCTGATGCCTGAACCTGCCCCTCGCGCCAAGCGATTTCACTTGCACCCCCGGATGCGTCCAAGAGCCGCTCTGACAGAGAATAGTCACATCGTGGCCTTGACTGGCAAGGGCTTCGACAACCTGCGCGGTGGAGGTTTCTCTGCCTCCCCTGGCGGTGTCCATGCGTTCGATGACCCAGGCGATCTTCATTGGCTCGCCCTCCTGCGCCGTCGATCTACGCCCCGACGGATGCGGGCGGATTTGCGTTCTATGGACCGCGCGAGGCGTCTGGGCTCGTCGCCGCTCGATGAGGCGTAGTCCTTAACCAGTCGAGACCAATGCTCAGACGACAAGTATTCGCCCATCGAATAATGCAACTGGGCCAGATCCTTCACCCTCCAGCGTCTGTTGAACCACCTGGGCTTGAACATTCGGGCAAGGTCGATCAGCGAAACTTGCCCTTTGTGAAGGAACACATGGCAGGCGTAGAAATCGCGGTGAACATACCCCGCCCCGTGCAGACGCCATGCTAGCGACGACAGCAATGACGCCAGACGAAACCCGTCCCCCCAGGATTTGCCCCGCTCGCCAGCACCAATGCGCTCGAGCGATTCGCCCGGTGATTCTGCGATTACCAGGTAACCCCTTTGCCCGGTTTGTCCCCATGCCAGCGCCCGCATCTGGGTCACGCCAAGCCTGGCTGCAGTGGTGATATTGCCCGCTTCAACCAGCGCAGGCCCGATGGGCACGGCGTTTTCCATCAGTCGGCGCACGCGTGCCTTGAGAGGTTCAGGCCCGTATCGCTTCAAATAGACGACATGCAAACGCCCCGCAGAATCGGTCAGTTCAAGACGAGTTCTCCGCCGCGAGCCAAGATTGGGCTTGTTCAGTTCCCGCCCCATCGAAAGTGCGAACGCCCCGTTCAGCGTGTCCAGCCCGGCTGAGACAAGAAGCGAACGCATCGGTTCCGTCACGTCCGGAGAGATCATATTTGCACCTTCCCATATTGTTCAAGAAGCTCCCGCCCCTTCGCTATGACCTGCGAGGGCTCGATGGAACGCATGCAGATTCCCTTTCGCTCGCCTTTCATCCGGCAGACCTTTTTCTGACATGGAGCGCACGGGACGTTTGTCCGCACAATTCGCTCGCGGGGATAGTCCAGCGTGGTCCATGCGGGATCAGTCGCTCCAAACACGGTGACGATGGCGCAACCCATGGCTGCGCCGATATGTCTGGCCCCGGTGTCGTTGGTCACCAGTAGCGTCGTTCGTTTCATCAGGCCCTTGAGCAGCCCTATCGTGTTGTCGATCTGCGAGAAGTCCAGCAGGGGCCTGGTCTTCATGGACGAGACGACCCTGGCGGCAATACTCCGCTCACCAGGCGCGGCGTTGACGATGATCTGTGTGCCGTGCGATTGGGCCAGCGAATCGGCGAGGGCCGAGAAGTACTCGCCCGGCCAGAGCTTGCTCGATCCAAAAGCGGCGCCGGGATTGAGCATGACGAGCGGGCGTCCAGGGTCCCAACAGGCGGATTCAAGCATTTCAATCGCCCGCGCATCGTCCTCCTCGCGAAGGGGCAGCTTCATCTTGACGTTATCGACGGGACATCCCACCAGAGTGCCCAGCTCGTTGAAATAGCGAATCTGCGAAACCGGAACGAATCGTCCCGTTCCATCCGTCGGCGGTTTGAGCTTGTCACTGAGCAGCCATCCCCTGCCATCCCGCGCATATCCCACAATCCGCTTCACACCGGCAAGGGTAGTTATGCCCGCCGTGCGGAAACTATTGGGTAGCAACAAGGCAAGGTCGAAGCTACCGCGAGCAATGCTCTTACGTAATGCCAGCGCACTTAAGAGTTTAGACCGGCCGGTGCTCTGGTCGATTATCACGCCATCCCATTTGTCGCCCGAAAGCACCTCCACGGGGCCGGGCCTGCCGATGAGAGTCAACCGAGCATCGGTGTTCTTCTGACGGCGCAAAGCATCGAGCAGCGGCGTTGCCATTACCACGTCGCCAATCCAGTTCGGCAGCCAGATAAGGATATTGCCCTCAAGATTCCGCATCGGGGTATTGTACAAAACCCCTACCGCTAACGGTAGGACACAACAAGAACGTGACAAGCATTCAAACACTCCGGGATGACTGGACAGTGTGCGTTTTTTTTAGTTGCAGCTTCAGGGCAGCTTGTTTGGACGCAGTTGCCAAATACATAAGAACAGTAGATTCGCCCTTTGCCTCGCTTCGCTCGCCCGGGCCAGGAGGGCACCGAGGGCACGGTGAGGTTCATC
>CAZWAT010000122.1:0-8724 GCA_964632015.1 uncultured Planctomycetaceae bacterium | reverse complement strand
CGTGGTCGAGCCAGAACCCCGCTGCCTACCAGGCGAGGATGTCGCTTATCGCCATCGGACGCGGAGGATGGGAGGGGCGGAATCTTGGAATGGGGATTGTGAAACAGGGGTTTCTACCGGAAGACACAACCGACTTCATCTTTTCGACGTTCTGCGAGGAGTGGGGCTTCCGTGGAAGCGTGATGCTTCTGGGCCTTGTGCTGATGTGGATAGTGCTGGCGTGGCGACTGTCGCTCAAAGCGCCCACCGCATTTGGACGGGTGCTGTCGGGCTCGCTGGCTTTTCTGATAATGCTTCAGGCGATTCTGCACATTGGCGTGAATCTTGTGGTTCTGCCGCCCAAGGGAATAGGTTTTCCTTTCGTTTCTGCCGGCGGAACCTCTCTGGTGATAATGGCGGCTGCGACCGCGCTGATAATCTCCGTCACCAGGGGCGACGAAAACCAACTATCCGCAAGGACGCGATAATATGGGGTACGAAACATATATATTCGCCGGTGGCGGAACGGGTGGGCATTTGTATCCTGGCTTGGCAGTTGCGCGGAAGCTTGGCGAACTGAAGAAGTCGGCAACACTGGTGTTCGCGTGCTCGTCACGAGCGATAGACAGACGGATACTCGATCCGCTTGGTTTCGCGGTGGTGCCCCAACCAATATTACCAATGCCCCGGAGCCCTCGGGGTTGGGGCAGGTTTGTCGAGGCATGGGTGGCGTCGCGAAAGCTCGCGCGTCGCATGTTGAACGACATCAAACCCACTGCCGTTCTGGGACTGGGAGGATTCGCGGCCGCCGCCATGGTCAAACAGGCTGCAAGCATGCGAATTCCCTCCGCACTGTTGAACCCCGATGCCGTGCCGGGTGTTGCGAACCGACTACTTGCCCGCCGCGTGGATGCGGTCTTCACGCAGTTTGAATCGACTGCGCAATGTTTTGCACCTCGAACCAGGGCGAAGGTACGCGTTGTCGGCTGTCCTATCCGCGATTCGCTGATCGGGGCCGACAAACCGAGCGCACTACGCGAGCTGAAACTAAGGGTCGACAGGCTCACCCTGCTTGTCAATGGAGGGAGCCTGGGCGCTGAATCGATCAACAGGGTGCTGGCGATGCTCTCAGAGCAGCTTTGTGCGTTCGAGGACACCTGGCAGATACTGCATGTCACCGGCCCAAGCAAGGCGTCCGGCGATGACCTGCGGTGTTCCAACTCCATTCATGTAAGCACGCTAGAATACTGCCCGAGGATGGAACTGGCGTACGCGTGTGCCGACCTTGCCATCGGACGTGGTGGGGCGTCAAGTGTCGCTGAACTGGCGGCTACGGGCACTCCGGCGATCATTCTGCCCTATCCTCATCACAAGGACAGGCAGCAGCTTCTAAACGCGCGTGAATTGGCCGACAACGGGGGGGCGATCGTTGTGGAAGACCGTTCTGATCCGCGACAGACGGCTGAGGATATGACCAGAACGCTGATACCGTTGCTTGGAGACCCACAAAACCTTAAACGCATGCGCCAGGCAGCACTGGCTTGCGCAAAACCCACAGCGGCGGACGTTGTGGCGCAATGGATGGCAAGTGCAGGAGTTTGACATGAAAGACACCGTGCGATAACATGCCTGATGTAATGCAGTCACCCAGAACCACGGCTGTTCCTCCCAAAGGTCTGTCCAATTTCGCCGGAAAACGAGTGCATTTGATCGGAATCGGCGGGTCGGGAATGTCTGCGCTGGGGTCGTTGCTGCTTGATTGCGGGGCGATCGTGAGCGGATCGGATCAAACACCTTCGCGACACCTTGATAATCTTATGCGAAGAGGTGCGAAGATCAGCTTTTCACATGATGCTCAGAACCTGCCAGATGGTGATGCGATAGTCGTTCATTCATCAGCAATCATGGAAGACAACCCCGAGATCGTCGCCGCCAGAGCCAAAGGTTTTGATGTGCTCAAGTTTGCCCAGATGCTCGGGCGACTTATGGATTCGAGCGTCGGCGTCGCCATCAGCGGGACGCACGGGAAAAGCACCACAACCGGAATGGTGAGCTGGTGTCTGCGGTCGGCGGGGTTTGATCCGAGCTATCTTGTCGGGGCATGCGTGCCTCAACTTGGCGGCGGAGGCTTTGCGGGCAAGGGCAGGCATTTTGTAGTTGAGGCGTGCGAGTTCGACAGGAGCTTTCTGAACTATCACCCGCATGTCGGCGCAATATTGAATATCGATGAAGATCACCTCGATTGCTACCGCGACCTGGACGATATCGTCAGCGCGTTCTCTGCGTTTGCAGGGAATGTTCCCACCGACGGGGTTGTTGTAATCAACGGCGACGACCCCGATGCCCTGAAGGCGGCGATTGCGGTGAAAGCGCCCGTTGAGACCTTCGGCCTGCAAAGCGAGAAGTCTTTCTGGAGCGGGACGAACGTGTCTGTGTCAGAGGGTAGACACTCGCTTGACGTGTTGCGTGATGGTCAACCAATAGCCAGGATGAACGTTTCTCTGCCGGGTCTGCACAATGCCTGTAACGCGTTGGGCGCTTTTGCGGTGCTCTGTCATTGCGGGCTGGAACCCAGGGAAATCGCTCGACATATAGAATCCTTCGCCGGCGTGGACAGAAGGCTCATGAAGAAGGCCCACATTGCTGGGGTGACTGTGGTGGACGATTACGCCCATCACCCTGCCGAGATAAGAGCCTCGCTTCTTGCCCTCCGGGAGTTCTACCAGCCCGAGAGACTCATATGCGTATTCCAGCCTCACCAACACAGCAGGACGAGGTTCCTGCTGAAGGAATTCGCTTGTGCTTTGTCCACATGTGATAAGGTGCTCCTACCCGATATATATTTTGTGCGGGACAGCGAGTCGGAAAGGGATTATATCAGTTCTGAGGACCTCGCCGCCCAGGTACGATTGCAAGGTGGATCGGCAAAATACCTGGGTTCGTTCGAAAATGTCCAGACGCACCTTAATAGCCGGTTGCGGCGAGGCGATCTACTGGTGACAATGGGCGCGGGAAATGTTTGGGAAATAGCCGATGAAACTGTTCGCTGGCTTGGAATCAATCGTTGAGACCGATGTGCCCCTGGCGGGTCACACCTGGATGGGCCTTGGTGGGAAAGCGCCATATTTCGTTCAACCCGAAACCGTCGAGCAACTTGCCGAAGTAGCTCGCAGATGCCGGGATAACGAAGTGCCTGTTCATGTCATGGGCCAGGGAGCAAACCTGCTCATAGACGACGCGGGCGTCAAGGGTGTGGTCATTCGCTTGTGCAAGGGCGAATTTGTGCAGGTGTCACGATCGGAGCTGGGCCTCCGCGCCAATTCGGGCGCGGACATGGGCAAGCTGGTGCTCCGCTGCGTGCGTGACGGCCTGGCCGGGATAGAAGGACTTACTGGCATACCAGGAAGCGTCGGTGGGTGCGTTCGCATGAACGCCGGTGGAGTGTTCGGCGATATTGGAAACGCTGTCGAAACCGTCGATGTGATGAACGAAGACGGTGAAATATTCACCAGGCATCGTGACGATCTGGCGTTTGCATATCGCTCGACAAACATCACCGCGAAATACATCATCAGCTCGCACTTCCGCTTGGTTGAGGACGACCCGCACAGAATTCTCAAGCAGGTTAAGCAGATATGGATATATAAGAAAAACACTCAGCCACTGGGCGCCAGAAGCGCCGGATGCATATTCAAGAATCCCCGGGGCCTGTCGGCCGGGGCGCTCATCGACAAGGCGGGGCTTAAGGGAAGACATGTTGGCGGGGCGGCGGTGTCTTCCAAGCACGCCAACTTTATCCTCACAGAGAATGGCTGCAAGGCCAGCGACGTGCTCAAGCTGATAAACACCATCCGCGAAACCGTCTATAAGAGGTTTGAAGTTTATCTTGAACTCGAAATAGAGATCTGGTGACGACATGGGTATTCCCGCCACGGAAGGCGCAACGAAAAAGGCACCCAGTGTGCCCCCGGCAGGATCGTCCGCGCAGGATTTCGATTCTCTCGACATCACCGTGCTGATGGGTGGCCCTTCGAGCGAACATGATGTTTCGTTGTTGAGCGGCGGCGCCATTGCCGATGCGCTTGAAAGCCTCGGCCACCGCGTCACTAGAAGCGATATAGGCCCGAAGGATGTCAGCGCGATAGATCGCCCGGGAATTGACCTTGTGTTCATCGCGCTTCATGGGTGGTTCGGAGAGTCCGGTCATGTGCAGGAACTCTGCGAGCAGCGGGGACTCAGATATGTTGGATCAAACCCGCTTGCCAGTCGAATCGCGATGGATAAGCACCTTTCCAAACAGGCTTTTAGAAAGGCGGGTCTACTGACCCCGGATTGGGCGATTGTGCGAACTGATTCCGACTCCTCCACCAGCATGCGGCTTGCCCGGTCGCTGCCCTTGCCGGTGGTGGTGAAGCCCGTGGATGGCGGTTCAAGTGTTGATGTGACCATCGCACATGACGAAGTTGTCAGGGACAAGGCTATCGAGTCGCTTCTTGAACAGTACGCCTCGGCCATGGTCGAACGGTTCATCAAAGGTCGGGAGATGACCGTGAGCTTATTGGGTGATGAAGCCCTTCCGCTTATAGAGGTGATACCGGGCAGGGAGTTTTATGACTACACCGCCAAGTACGCCGACGGTGCTGGCACGCGGTACAGTTTCAAGCATGGCCTGGACGCTGTGAAAGAGGGCTGTCTGCTGGATCTTGCCTTGCAGGCTCACAGAAGAATCGGCTGTGATGATATGTCCCGTGTTGATTTCATTCTTGATGATGCGGGGAAGGCATGGCTGCTTGAAATAAACACCATTCCCGGATTCACCAGCCATTCGCTGCTTCCAATGGCGGGAGCCAAGGTGGGGCTGGATTTTTCAGGACTTGTCGACAGAATAGTTCGTTTGGCAATGCGACGGCAGGCGAGACTCCTGCGTATTTAAAATGGCAAAGAAGCGAAAAACAAAACAGAAGAAAACCAAGGTTGCACTGTCCCCGGAGGCTGTTGAAGCTCGGAGACGTCGTTTGAAATTCGCGCTTGGTTGCGTGATTTCGATATGTTGCATCGTGGGCGTGGTGGTCGGCATGAAGGCGCTCGAGTCGAAGGTGCTGGATATGCCCCAAGACTATCCGACAAATGTTCGCATTCGCCTTGTGGACGTTCCCTCGTGGATGCCCGCAAGCCTGGCCGGTACCATCGCGATGAGCGTCAGCGATCCCAAGGCGGATTTTTATGATCTATCTCTCATCGCCGACGTGAGAGACAAGGCCATCGCTAACCCGTGGGTCGAGGCGGTGAGGCGTGTTTCCCGCCATTCGACAGACAGCCCCATCGTGGGAATAGTCGAACTTGATGCCGAATATCGCATGCCCGTAGCGGTGGTTCCATCACCCGGAGGGGGGCGGGCATACGTGGACGCTCAGGGCATTCGTCTTCCGGATGACGCATCCTGCGGCAGACCCCCGATTTATGCCGTGACAATGCCCGCCGAGCGAGGCCAGCCACCAAGGGCCGTGTTCTATTGCGACCTGTCGGAAGTTCCCCCCAATGCCCCGGTTGAGCGAAGGCACTACATCGAGATTCACGGAGTTCAAGCGCCACCTCCCGCGCCGGGTGAGCGTTGGATGGGTCAGGATATCTCAGACGCGATTCGCCTGGTGGATCTTGTAAGAACCAGAAATTACTGCACGCAGATAGCGATTGTGGATGTCTCCAACCACGGAGGCCGCAATCCTCGCCAGCCACACATTCGCATGTTTACGCAGGGCGACGAAGCTTCTCGCACCGAGATTCGCTTTGGGCGGTTCTTTTTGCCCGAGGGCGATCATGTTGTTCCTGTCGGACGACGGATGGCGAATCTTGATCTGTATGTTGTGACCCACGGTAGGCTCAACTATAATCGATGTATTGACCTGCGATACGAACCACCAAAGCTCGCCAACTGAGGTTTTGCCAGGCCCGAAAGATGCTCTTGCCCTGGAAGGGGGGCTTTATACACTTTTTATGCTTGGTGCATTGGCGCTTGGGCTCTGGCCTGGCGCTTTGCATCCAATGGCCGGGTCTGGAACCACGTTGCCTGCTCTGCGGATAGTGGCGGCTGGACAGGCAGTGTTTATCGTGCTTATTCATCCTGCCCTGCTCGCGCGACGAAGCGGAAACCTCTACAGGTTGTGGGCGTTACATCTTGCGATCATGCTTTCGGTGAGCGTTCCGTTTCTGGTAGTCAGTGCGTATGTGAGTGACGCCGTCGCCGTCGATGTTGTCCGCGTGACGATTTATGGCCTGTTTCTATGGTTGATAGTGCCCGCTTCAGCGACGCTGATCAGGGCGGGGGGGCTCCGCACTACGTTGAGCATGCTTGTTCTTGTGATTATGGGCGCCGGCCTTCCTGCTGCGTGGTACATCATGATGGATTTTTCCCGCTGGCGCCACGCTGAGGTATTCCGATTCGCCTCGTCTGTGATGTTTGCATTTGACAACGCCGCATCCAGGGGGCACGTGTTCGGCGGTCTTCCTCTGTGGTCGGCCCTATTACCTGTCGCGGTCGCCCTTGGGTTCGTGGTTGTTGAAAAGGCACTTGGGGGTGAATATCGACACGGGGGCTCAACGGCTTGCTAAACGCGCGGGAGTGTACTATAATGCTATACCGGCGGCACGTATACAGATGCCAGTCACGACTCTGTTAGATAAACAAGGACCCATGACAGAAGCTACCACCATAGCATTTATTGGCAGTTATCCTCCGCGAAGGTGTGGTATTGCTTCGTTCACTAACGATTTGCGTTACTGGTCAGCCTCCGCGACGGGAGATGATGACAATGCCTTTGTCGTAGCCTTGAACGATACGGCGGAGGGCTATACCTACGGCAAGGACGTCAAGTTCGAGGTTCGAGAAAATGTTCAGCGTGATTACCGCCTGGCCGCCGATTACCTGAATATCCGCAAGGTGTCGGCGGTATGCCTTCAGCACGAATACGGCTTGTTTGGAGGTCCTGCGGGCTCCCATATTCTCGCCATGCTCAGGAGGCTTCGCAGGCCCCTGGTGACAACGCTTCACACGGTGGTGAGCGATCCTTCCGATGAACAAACGGCCGTCATGAAAGAAATTGCCAGGCTCTCGAGTAGAATCGTGGTTCTCAGCGATTGCTCCGGACGCCTGCTTGCCGACGTTTACGGCGTCGGGCCTGAACGCATAGTTACAATTCCGCATGGTATCCCGGATATGCCGTTTGTTGACCCCGACTATTACAAGGATCTCTTCGGGGTAGAGGGCAAGACTTTGCTTCTGACTTTTGGCCTGCTGTCGCCGGGAAAGGGCATCGAGTATGCCATCGGCGCGATGCCCGAAGTTATCAGACGCTTTCCCGATGTTGTGTATGTTGTTGTTGGCGCGACGCACCCAAAGGTTCGACGACAGGTTGGCGAACAATACAGAAACAGCCTGATGCACATGGTGGATGACCTGAAGCTTCAGGATCATGTTATTTTCAGAGACAGATTTGTCGAACCAGGAGAGTTGATCGAGTATCTGGGCGCAACAGACATGTATATCACCCCATATCTGGGGGAGGGCCAGGTGGTTTCTGGCACTTTGGCGTATGCGATGGGGTCAGGCAAGGCGGTGGTTTCCACGCCTTACAAGCACGCCAGGGAGATGCTCGCCGATGGCAGGGGCTGGTTGGTGAAGTTCAGGGACAGTTCCTCCATCGCCAAGGCGGTCATAAGCCTGCTAGAAGACGATTCAAAACGTCTCGCCATGCGAAAACAAGCGTATATACATACCAGGCAGATGCTTTGGAGCACTGTTGGCAAGGCGTATCTCAAGATGTTCGAGGATGTGCGGGACGAGTGGTCAACCCGCAAGCGACCATCGGCCGTTGACCTATCCGCTGCCAAACAAGCGAAATCAAGCGAGTTGCCCGAGGTTGAACTCGCCCATATGATCAGAATGACGGACGATACCGGAATGTTCCAACATTGTAGATACGACGTTCCGGACCGCGTTCATGGGTACTGCACCGACGACAACGCCCGGGCGCTTGTGGTGGTCATGCGCCACTGGAACCAGATGCGGGACGAAAATACCCTGCCGGCAGTGCATGTGTATGTATCATTTTTAGCGCACGCGTTCGACGCGACGTCTGGAAGATTTCGCAACTTCATGACGTATGATCGGCGATGGGTGCAGGCGATGGGCAGCGAAGACTCTCATGGCAGGGCGATGTGGGCACTTGGAACAACCGTCGCGCATTGCCCCAAAGACTCGATCGTCGCACTAATGACGCAACTGTTCGCGGATGCGACACCTGTGGTTGAAAACTTCACTTCCCCACGAGCGTGGGCGTTTACCCTTCTGGGAATGGACGCATATCTCAGAAGGTTCGGCGGAGACAGCCAGATAAGACGCTGCCGGGCGAATCTGGCACGGAAGCTTCTGGCCCTCTTCGAATGCACCCGCGATAGCGAGTGGCCATGGTGCGAAGAGAAGCTGGCGTACTGCAACGCCAAGCTTTCCCATGCGATGCTGACGACGGGAATTGCGATGCAGAAGGATGACATGATCGACATCGGCCTGGAGTCTCTGCGATGGCTTGTGCGGATTCAGACCAACAACGAAGGGGCCTTCTCGTTTGTTGGGACGGGCGGTCGAAGCCGAAAGAACATGCTCGAAACGCAGTTCGACCAACAACCGATAGAGGCGCACGCAATGGCGGAGGCCTGCCTTGAAGCTCACCGGGCCACGGGAGACGAATG
>CAZWAT010000121.1:0-8853 GCA_964632015.1 uncultured Planctomycetaceae bacterium | reverse complement strand
CGTTGATGAGCATCGAGGGGTTCCGCAACCTCAATCAGGACATCGAGACGATCATTAACAAGTCGGAGGCCGTGAAGAAGGTTCGCAAAGAGAAGAACGACGAGGACATGACACCCAAGGAGCGGAAGGAACTCACGGCGGAAGAGAAGGAATACAAGAGCAAGCGGAAGCAGATTCAGGAAAAGCTGATCAAGTTCGCCACCCGCGTGCCGG
Source organism: uncultured Planctomycetaceae bacterium (assembly GCA_964632015.1). Lineage (GTDB taxonomy): Bacteria > Planctomycetota > Phycisphaerae > SM23-33 > SM23-33 > JAAYCO01. The sequence goes on along the minus strand of CAZWAT010000121.1, from coordinate 8,640 downwards.
TCTTCATGTATCTGACCGACTATCGGGAGCGATGCCTCAAGGACGTGATCACTCAGTTGGAGCCCGGACTGTTCAAGAAGGTCACCGGCCTGTCCGTAAAAGATTTCGAACTGTTGGTGAGCCTTGGCGTGTTCAACAGCGCGCTGATGAACGATGCGGTCTACAAGTTCAAGCGTTACGAAGACGCCAGTCTCGTGTACGTCGGAGTCAACAAGCACGAGGGTGAAGACGTAGGCCTGTTTGACACCGTACTGAGTGCAGGCGAATTCCAGGGCGCGTTCGAGAACATAGCGCAGGCAAGGTGAACGCATGGAGTTAGAGGCAGCCTTGAGGTTACGAGGTGATGGAAATCCATCCATCACCCACGCGCTTGCAACATGGGTGCAAGGTCACTAAAATTCCGCCATGTCTGAAGAATCATCTACAAATGCGTTTCAATCTCAGGTGTTGCAACTATCGCGCGGCTGCGAGGCGATATATACGCAACAGGAGCTTCAACATCGCCTCCAAATCGCGTCGAAGGCGGGCAGGCCCATGCGAATCAAGCTGGGTCTCGACCCCACCGCTCCGGACATTCACCTGGGACACACCGTCGTATTGCGAAAGATGCGACAGTTCCAGGACCTCGGGCACAAGGCAGTGCTGATTATAGGTGACTACACCGCCCGAATCGGCGACCCATCAGGCGTCAACAAGACCAGGCCTGTTCTCGACACGGCCGACATCGAAGCCAACGCCCGAACCTATTTCGAGCAGGCCGGGAGGATACTCGACACCTCCGAGGAAAAATTGGAAGTTCGATACAACAGCGAATGGCTCTCGAAGCTTACCTTTGCCGACGTGCTCAAGCTCGCGTCGCAGATGACCGTCGCGAGAATGATGGAGCGCGACAGTTTTGAAAAACGTTACAAATCGAACACGCCCATCGGGGTGCACGAGTTCCTCTACCCCCTGATGCAGGGGTACGACAGCGTGTGCATCAAGGCCGACGTGGAACTGGGCGGAAGCGACCAGACGTTCAACACCCTTGTCGGAAGGAACATGCAGGAACATTACGACCAGCCTTCCCAAATAGTAATGATAATGCCGATTCTCGTAGGGCTCGACGGCGTCGAAAAGATGAGCAAGTCCAAGGGAAACTACGTCGGAATTACCGACTCCCCCACTGAGATGTTCGGAAAGATAATGTCGATACCCGATTCGCTGATGGAAAACTACCTGACGCTTCTGACGGACACTCCACCTAAGGACATTTCTACACTTATAGATGCGTCCATTACTCACCCTCGCCAGGCCAAAGCGACATTGGGCAGGTTGATAGTCGAGCAGTTCCATGGCGCGGCTGCGGCGAGCGAGGCGTCGGACGAGTTCGATAGGGTCTTTGCCAAAAAGCAGGTTCCCACCGATCTTCCAGACGTTCGACCACCATCGCCGCAGACGGACATCATCTCACTGGTCATGTCGGCATCGTTCGCAAAGACAACCAGCGAGGCCCGAAGGTTGATACAGCAGGGCGCGGTGAGCCTTGACGACAACAAAATCACCGACGTCAAAGCAGTGCTCGATCTCAAGGATGGAATGATTCTTCAGGTGGGCAAGCGGCGTTTCGGTAAAATCGTGCTGTAATTGGGTTCAAATCGCAATTCGACCAATAAAATGGGTATTTCAAGCCGATAATCGACATATGGGCAAAAAGGTCTAAACCGCCGCTCATGAGTGTCGTAAGAGGCATATCGCGCCCGACGCTGTGGGCGTGTGGTCCTGGTGCGTCATGATTGGCGGCAAATTCACAGGCGTAGACTTATTGTAAAGGCCCCGAACATGGTCGATGTTGCGGTATCAAGGCTTGTTGCTGAACGACGACTTGATCGTCTGGTTTCCGATAACCGAAGGGTGATCATCAAGCTCTTTGCGCCCACGTCGGTGTGGCGGTTGAGGTCGGTTCTTCGGCGCATACTCTCTACTCTCGATCCCGAGCGCAGGGAGATTCTTTCGGCGACGCTCAACAATTTCGCCGGTCGACATCGCGACCTGCACAGGCTTCTGGTGAATAATTTCGATCGTCTGTGCCTGCGTCTTCAGCGCGAAGAGCAGTTCGACATGCTTCTTAATCTTCAAGGCCTGGAGGATGACGACAAGCTGCTTGTCGGCGCGTTTTTTTCGCATGAATACTCGGTGGAAGCGGCGGCGTTTTTCAATCCATCGATGGTTCAGCATCCCGACCAGAGCGACCTTCCCAACGGATCTGTCAGGTTCATACTGAGTTTCAGGGCGGTCGGCGAGGGGCATATCTCGTCGGTGGTGTTTAGAAGCGGAGTCATCAACTCGCAGGGACACATCGCCTTCGAGCCGGTCACAAACTATGTGCAGACGCCCGAGGTGCTCGAAGACCCCAAGTACGACAAGTACGTCTTCGGGCTCAAACTCAAGGAGATGGGTTACTACACCCCGGTGGCGAAGGCGATACTTGATACGCTTGGCGAAATGTTCGGCAGGCAGGAAATGGAAGCCAGAATCCACCGCACCGATCCCGAGCCCCTCGGCGACGACTTTGAGGGAACAGTTCAGGCGATGCGCTGGTTGGCAGAGTGCAACTATGAACTGGTGTTCAACAATAATCGCGACCTGAGCGAGAGGGTGCTGTTTCCGGTATCGCCACAGGAACGCAACGGTATCGAAGACGCGCGATTTGTGCGGTTTGTCGATGATGACGGTACGATACGCTACTACGCAACATATACCGCCTACGACGGCGTGACAATTCTACCACAGATCATCGAGACAGAAGATTTCACCCATTTCCGCATTCTTACACTCAACGGTAGCGCGGTGACGGGCAAGAATTTCGCTTTGTTCCCCAGGCGAATCAAGGGCCTCTACCACATGGTCGGCAGACAGGACGGAGAAAGCCTGACGATCATGAAGTCGGACAACATCCACTTCTGGCACGACGTCAAGCCGCTATGGGGACCCGTCGAAATGTGGGAGAAAATGCAGATAGGCAACTGTGGCTCGCCCATCGAGACCGAACACGGGTGGATTCTGCTCACCCACGGCGTGGGAACGATGCGCCGATACTGCATCGGTGCGATTCTGCTTGACCTGAACAACCCCGAGAAGGTCATAGCAAGGCTCAAACACCCGCTCATTGAACCCATCGGCGACGAGCGTGAAGGATACGTGCCAAACGTCGTGTACAGCTGCGGCGGGATGATCCACCGTAACGAGCTGATAATCCCCTACGCTATGAGCGACACCAAATCGAGCATTGCGACTGTCAAGGTGGACAATCTCATCGCGGCGATGACGCCAGTCGAGTAGATGTCACTTCAAGACCGGGATATGAACAAGGTTTTTGGGCTCGCCTTCGAGAAACGCGTGAATGTTTCTGGTGGTGGTCTCGATGATTCGCCTGACGGATTCGGCGGTGTTGAACCCCACGTGCGGGGTAATTATCACGTTGGGCAAGCGAAGCAGGGCGTGGCTTTGCACGACTCTTCGAAGCGTGTCGATGTCGTATGATTCGCTTAAAATCTGCATCTCCTCGCCGATGACGCCCTCTCCCTCGATGACATCAAGGGCAGCGCCCCCCACCTGCCCCGACTTCAGGCCATCGATCAGCGCCGGCGTGTCGATAAGACCCCCGCGAGCCGTGTTGACTATCATCAGGCCCCGACGGCACTTTCGCAACGCCTCCGCGTCGATCATATGGTGAGTGTACCGGTTGTGAGGCACGTGCAGGCTGAGAATGTCAGATTCGGTGATGAGCTGCTCGAATCCCACGTATTCGAAGCCCAGATCGCCCGCCAGATCGGGCAGCGGGTGGATGTCATACGCCAACCTGCGCATGCCGAACCCCCCGGCAATGCGAAGCACGTTACGAGCAATTGCACCGGTCCCGACAACCCCAAGCGTCTTTCCGTGCAGTTCGTGCCCGCGAAGCCCCCCGATGCTGAAATCGCCCCGAACCGTGCGTTGGGCTGCCGAACAGACTTTCCGGGACAACGCAAGCAGCAGCGCGAAGCAATGCTCGGCAACGCTTATTTCGCCGTATGACGGGACGTTGGCGACTATTATCCCGCGAACGCTGCACGCCTCGATGTCTATGTGGTCGTAACCGGTGCTGCGGGTAGACACCAGCCTCACCCGGGAGCCCAACCTGTCAATCTGCTCGCTATCGACGCGGCTTTGAATGAAAGGGCTCAACACCACCACGTCGTGGGGAAGCTCGTCATCGGGTATCCCCTGAATCGGACGCGGGTCGCTGAACACCTCGCAATCGTGAGAACATAAGTCAACAAGCGCCTGTTCCTCCCACGACTGCGCCTCGACAAAGAAGACCGTGTTCTTGCTGTTCGTCGCGTGATCCATGAGGAATTCTAGCGCCGACGACGAACCGCTCCCTCCAGCATCACGTCAGTACGACTTCGCCCAAAGCGCCCTTCGCGTGCTGGCTCTGCCGGTGAATATGCACTTGCCCGGCTCGTCCTCACCCCCAACGGGTATGCATCGAACGGTGACGTTCAGGTCGTTGCGAATCCGCTCTTCCACCGCCGGATCGGGATGGTAGTGACACATGGCGAATCCACCGTGAATCTCGGGCTTGGTGCGGTTGGACGGCGTGAAGAACCGGTAGAACTCGTCCTTGTCATCGATGTTGACGGTATTGGCGTGCCTGAACGAACGTGCCCTCTCCAGAAGCGCCTGCTGGATTTCGCCAAGGATGTTCCCCACTTCGGCAATGAATTGTTCGCGGGGCATCGAGACCTTCTCCCGCGGGGCCTTGTCGCGCCTGCCCATGAAAACCGAATCCGACGCCATGTCGCGCGGGCCAATCTCAAGTCGAATGGGCACGCCCTTCTTGATCCAGCCCCAGGTCTTCTCGCCACCTCTCTGCGGGCGGGTGTCCACCTCGACGCGCACAGGCCCACCATCGTAACCGGCGTTCTTGATGTCCCCTGCAAGCTTCCGGCAGTGTTCAACCACCTTCGCCTCGTCTTGTTCGTTGTGAGAAATGGGAATTATCACAACGTGCAGCGGCGCCAGACGCGGGGGCAGCACAAGCCCATCGTCGTCGGAATGGCACATGATGAGCCCACCTACCAGGCGAGTCGAAACGCCCCAACTCGTCGTCCAGGCGAAAACCTCCTGATTGTCGGCGTCGAGGAATTTAATGTCCGAGCCTTTCGAAAAATTCTGACCCAGGAAGTGAGACGTGCCCGCCTGAAGCGCCTTGCGATCCTGCATCATCGCCTCGATTGCGAACGTGGACACCGCCCCAGGAAACCGCTCACCCTCGGTCTTCTCGCCGCGGACAACCGGCATGGCCATGTAGTTCTCGGCAAAGTCGCTATAGACGTTCAGCATGCGACTCGTTTCTTCAATCGCCTCTGCCTCGGTGGCGTGGACAGTGTGACCCTCCTGCCACAAAAACTCGGTCGTGCGAAGGAACATCCGCGTGCGCATCTCCCAGCGAACCACGTTCGCCCACTGGTTCATCAGAAGCGGAAGATCGCGGTAAGACTGAACCCACTTCGAGAACATCGCCCCGATGATCGTCTCCGATGTCGGGCGGACGATCAGCGGCTCTTCAAGCTCGCCGTCAGGAACCAGCTTGCCCCGGTCGTCCATCTTGAGGCGATGATGCGTGACGACGGCGCATTCCTTGGCGAAACCCTCTACGTGCTCGGCCTCTTTCTGAAGAAAGCTCAGCGGAATGAACAGCGGAAAGTACGCGTTGACGTGCCCCGTCTCTTTGAACATGCCGTCAAGCACCCGCTGCATGTTCTCCCATATCGCGTATCCCCACGGCTTGATGACCATGCACCCGCGTACGGGAGATGTCTCGGCCAGGTCGGCTGACCTGACTACCTGCTGATACCACTCGGCGTAATCTTCGGAGCGTAGCGGGGAAATCGCGTTCTTCTGCTGCTTTGCCATTTGTAGTTCCTCGTTCTAAAACGGCTGAGCATACTGTCGCGAGGGGCGTTTTTCCAGACCCTGCGCCTCAATACGCCGGTTCGATGTGAACCAACACCTCAAGGACGTCCTCGATCGACTCTTGCACCTTCTTCTGCACGTCGGAGGCGATATCGTGCCCCTGCCTGACGGTGAGGCCTGGTTCGACCATCACGTTGATGTCCATCGCGATCTTACCCCCGATTCTACGCGCCCTGAAGGCATGAACCTCTTTCACGCCCTCGGTATTCCGCACGACCTGTTCGATACTGTCGAGCACGTGCGACTCCGGCGCGCGGTCAATCAGTTCACCTGCGTTCTCGCGGATGATATTGACCGCCACCCCCGCCAGCCACGCAGCCAGAACCGTCGCGGCGAGTGGATCCATGAACCGCCACTGCTCCCCGCCGATCAGTACCGCCCCCAACCCCAGCGACGCCCCCACCGACGTTACCGCATCCGACCGGTGATGCCACGCGTTTGCGATAAGCGACACATCGCCCGTCCGCCTGCCCACCACTCGCGTCACGCGAAAGAGCATTTCCTTGACCGGTATCGTCACTATCGCCAGCCACATCGGCAAACCCGCCTGAATTGGGGGTAGATTCTTCTCTATCGCAAGGGCATGAAAAGACTTCACCGCCTCCATGACGATTATCGCCGAGGCAAGCAGAAGACTCGCCCCGATGATCAGACCGACCAAGGTGGTTATCCTGCGGTGTCCGTAATGATGGTCGAGGTCGGCGGGTTTGCTGCTCGCCCTGAGCCCCGCAAGCACGGCGATGTCGGTGAACATGTCCGTCGCACCATGCAGGCCGTCAGCCATGATCGCCTGCGAATGAAACGCCAACCCTGCGAAAACCTTCGTAACGGCCAGTGCGGCGTTCAAAATAACGCTCAACCAGGTAATACCGTTTGGCGTTGCAACCGGATTGTGTCTTGAAACGCTCGTGATAACCTCGACGCGAAATTTTATAGAATTGTCCCCGTTACTTCCAGCAGTATCAGTACCCCACCTCGAAGCGCCCGAATGTTCCGCTGTACGGCCCCTTCTGCTCAGACTTTCGCCTGATGAACCCGCTCATCCGCGACTCCAAGCCTTGGATGAACCCGTCGATGTCGGCTCTTTCGCCTTCCACAACCACTTCAACGCTACCGTCGGGCATGTTTCGCACATAACCTTCAAGGTCGTACCCCCCCGCCTCGCGCAAGGCGCTGTAGCGAAACCCCACACCCTGAACATTACCGAAAAATCGTATGGTTCGGTGCTCCTTCATGCGCAGGATTGTACGCGCTCCAGGCCCACAAGACCAGCGATTGAGCACAAACGCCGGGCCGGCGATATCTCGTAAATAGTCTACTCGCCCAGGGGCTTGTCATGTATCATCCCCCGAATGAGCAAGAAACACATAAACACGCGCAACACTCGCGGCACACAACCGCAGTCACCACCACCCACGCCACCCCAGCCTGAGAATCTCGAACCAGGTACGCCTTGGGTTAAACTAAAGAGCGTCCACTTCGGGTCGTTCATATACAACAAGATGCTCGATGCGGTAGGCCCGGACGTTGAAGATGGCGACCTCGTAGCCGTGCTCGACCGCCATGACCGTCCCTTCGGATGGGGTTACTTCAACGGCATGTCACAGATCGCCCTGAGGATGGTGTCGTTCGGCCCGCAAGCCCCGCCGGATGACGTCATTTCTCAACGCGTCGCAAACGCGGTGAACCTGAGGCAAAAAACCTTGAAGCTCGACACGCACACCGACGCCTGGCGAATGATCCATGCCGAAGGCGATGCACTGTCCGGCGTCGTGGCTGACAGGTTCGGTGAATACGTCGTGATAGAACTCTTCAGCCTCGCCATGCACCGACGACTGGAAAAAATCGAAGACGCCATCATCGACGCTGGCGTCTCGGTGAAAGAGTTCCTCGTGCGGGCCGATGAGAGCGTGTGCAGAAAGGAAGGCTTTCGACTAGACCGACGACAGATCGACCGCAAGGACAGGTCGGTGGTAATCACTGAAAACGGCGTCAAGTTCAACGTGCGACTGGCCCGCATGCACAAAACGGGCTTCTTCTGCGACCAACGCGACAACCGCCTGGCGTTATGCGAGTTCACGCCCGACAAAAACGTGCTCGACATCGCCTGTTACACCGGCGGGTTCTCGTGCTACGCCGCAACTATAGGTAAAGCACGCAGCGTTCACGGCGTCGATCTTGACGAAAAGGCCCTGGAAGTCGCCCACCAGAACGCAGGCCTGAACAACGCTGACATCGCTTGTACGCATGCCGATGCGTTTGATTATCTCAGGCACGCCCAGACCCAAGGCAAGACGTGGGACGTCGTCGTGGTCGACCCATCGAAATTCGTCCCCGCAAGATCCATGATGGAGACGGGACTGCGAAAATACGCCGACCTCAACCGCCTGGCCATGAGCGTGGTTGCCCCCGGCGGAGTGCTTCTGACATGCTCGTGCAGCGGTCTTGTCGATCAGGCGAAATTCATCGAGACACTCGGTGCATCCGCCCGCGGCGCAAACAGGACCCTGCGAATCTTCCGCACCACCGGCCCAGGCGGCGACCACCCCTTCGCCCCCGACGCACCTGAAGCCGCCTACCTCAAAGCGATCTGGGCAATAGTCGAATAACAATCATGCACGTCAGAGTCATGACCATTTC
>CAZWAT010000120.1:0-8856 GCA_964632015.1 uncultured Planctomycetaceae bacterium | reverse complement strand
GCCTCTCTATATAAACAACGTACATTTCACCTTCGCTGACTGGTAACGGGCTCGACCACCAGATCATAACCCTGCGAGCCGACAACTTCACCTGTCAACCATTGTCCTGTCTGGCGGCGTTTCGTCAACAGGCAAACACCGTCAATTTCGGGGGCCTGCCCAGCATGGCGGGCGAAGCAGCGATCTTCGGGGTCTTTTCCATCAACCACCACCTCGATGCGTTCGCCAACACGTCTACGGTTAGCTGCAAAGGCGATTCGTCGCTGAAGCCGCATAATTTCCTTTGCCCGCCGGTGCTTTTCATCATCACTTACCTGGTTTTTCATCCTCGCGGCGCTGGTGCCGTGCTCCGGCGAATATTCGAAAACCCCCAGCGCGTCGAACCTGAAATCCTTGACGAATTTCAGCAATTCTTCGAAATGTGCCTCCTCCTCGCCGGGGAACCCCACGATGAAGGCTGTGCGTATGGTGACGTTCGGTATCGAGAGGCGGAGTTTTTCCAGCAGGGTCTCAACCTGTGCGCGAGTGCTTCTTCTGCCCATGCGTTTGAGAATGGGGTCGCTGATGTGCTGGAGCGGAATATCCACGTACGGAACGACCTTGTCCGTGGTGGCGATGGTTTCGATCAACTTGTCGCTGAATCGCATGGGATACGTGTACATGAGGCGGATCCACCTGAGATTTTCGATTTTGCCGAGTTTGCGGATTATATCGGCAAGATCCACGTCCCCAAGGTCGGCTCCATAGGCGGTGGTGTCCTGTGCGATGAGGTTCAGCTCCCCTGCCCCGTCGGCGACGAGTTCGCGTGCTTCCCGCATCACCTGCGATGGACGCTTCGACCGGAAAGGCCCACGAATGGCGGGAATCGTGCAGAAAGTGCACCGTTGGGAGCAACCCTCCGCCAGGCGGAGGTATGCGGTATGTCTGGGTGTCAGGCGGAATCGTCCCTCATCCTTCACCCCGGCCGGCGTGGTCGAACACATCGTCACACGCTTTTCGCTGAGAACCGCCTTGAGTATCCTGTCGCGATCGTTGACGCCGACAATCGCATCAACACCACTCAGCTCCTGCATCAGTCCCCCACCTGCCCTGGACGGCAGGCATCCGGTGACGACGATGCGCCCAACCATGCCCGCGTCCTTGAGCTTGCAGGCTTCTTCTATCACATCGAGCGCTTCCTGGCACGCGGAGGCAAGAAAGCCGCAGGTGTTGATCAGGGCGACGTCACAGTCTTCAAGGGGCGCGCCCACGACGCACCCGGCCTGGGCGAGAATCGCCAGCATTCGCTCGGTGTCCACCAGGTTTTTGGGACATCCAAGAGACACGACGGAAACTTTGAGCGAGCATTCTGATTTCATCCGCTAATCATACTCCATGTGGGGTTATACCTGAACCTTTACGCAATTTCTACGCATGGAATAGTTAATCGATGGATTTCATTTTTCCGGCGAGTCGGTGAATCCTACTTTTCCAATGGCCCGAAGTAGGCGTCATCAGTGTGACGTCCGGCCGATGACCATGACGTCTTCAGGAGACGGGTGTTCAGCATTATGGGCAAGAAAGCCTTCAAAAACAGTGCGAAGCGCGTGCTTCTGGTGCGCGTTGATGATTCTCCCCCCAACCTGGTCGATGCCCTGGTGGAGGGGGGAATGGAAGTTCTCTCTCCCAAAGAGCACATCGAGGTTTTGATGACGGCTTCTTCGGGCGGGTGTGACGTGGTCATACTCCAACAGGATCTGCTCGATGCCCTGGCGATGGATATGCCCAATGTTCTCAGGAGCGTGTTCCCAAACACCTACCTGCCGGTGTTGATCATATCACCGACCGATGAAGAACGACGCTGTCACCTTCTCGAAAGCGGCGCTGACGACGTGGTTTCGCCCCGCACGCCATGCAGCGAGATTGTTGCCCGCGTCAAGGCTCTGTTGCGAATCAAGCACAGTTGCGACCGAATCGCTCGAAGGCAGTCAACGTTGCGACGGGAAATCCGCAGGCAACGACAGGCGCTGATAAAGGCACGCAAGGACAACGCCTACCTGCAGGATCTCGCCTCGTGCGATTCGCTGACGGGTTTGCGAAATGTGCGCAGCTTCAAGCAAGTACTTGATCACGAATTCAAATCCGCCCGTCGATACAATCGCCCACTAAGTCTGCTGATCCTCGACGTGGATCACTTCAAGCGGGTGAACGACTCGTTCGGGCATCCCGTTGGTGACCATGCGCTCAAGGAATTGTCATTGGTGCTTCGTCGCTCCGTTCGTGACAGCGATGTGGTCGCCAGAATCGGCGGCGAGGAATTTGCCGTCATCCTGCCCCATGCCACCAGGAAGCAGGCCTGGGAATTCGCCGAACGAATCCGAAGCGAGCTTGCCTCAACAAAGATTACCGCCGGTTCATGCCACCTGAACATTACCGTTTCTGTCGGGGTGGCGACATATCCCGCGGATGTCGAAATTGCCCAGCCTGAAATGATGGTCAGGTTCTCCGACGCCGCCCTTCTGCATGCCAAGCAGACAGGCAGAGACCGTGTTGTCAAATTCTGCGACCTGCCCGCCAGTCAACGCAGTCAACTTCGCCGAAACCAGCCTTCGGAAGAGATCAAGATCATGTCTCCCGCAAATGCCCGAAAGGACTTCCGCATGCGGAATAACAGGGTGACGCACTGACAATAACCGCCTCCCCGCACACAAACGAGCGATCATCAGGGATGTAAATCCTCCGAAAACCTGTTAACCTTGCGGCTGCCGAGAGTATACTCCAACAGGCGGGCATCAGACCCGCTGTGAAGGATCGCCATGAGTACAGCCGCGAATCAGTATCCCAACCTCCACGAGATTGTAGAGCTGATCGAGTCGGTTCGGGATCGACGGTGGAGGCTCAATCTCATCAGGGCATTGCTTGCGTTTGTAGGCGTGAGCCTTGTGGCGTTTATACCGGTAGTGATCGTGTTGGGGTTCTGGCCCGCACATCCGCCCCAGTGGGCAAGAATTGCTGCGGGGGTGTGCGTGGGTGGAACATCCGCGGGCGCCTTCGTCTGGTTCGTGGTGCGAGCCCTGATGTGGCGACAAAACCACGCCCAGACTGCCCGATTCATCGAAGCATCTCTGCCAAGCGCTAGAAACGATCTTATCAACTCGCTGTTGCTGGGAAAGACGCCAGTCGATGGAACCAGCCCCGCAATGATCCGACGCGCCATTGACGAAGCCGCCTATCACGCCAGAAGGCTGGACGTGAAGACGACTGCAAGTCCGAAACTGCTCAAGAACTGGGCAGTGGTGATGGGCGTCACCGTGGCTGTGCTCGGAGTATTTTCACTGCTGTGGCCACAGCGACTCTCACGCGGCATGGCGGCCATGACACTTCGTCCCTTCGTGCCTGTGATCAACAACATCAGCCTGATCAGCATTTCCCCCGGCGATGCAACCGTCGATGCGGGCGAACCTCTGACCATCATCGCCAGAATCGACAACAACAGCATAACGCCCCACGATGCTGAGCTTCTAATTGCAGACGAACCCTCCATACCCATGATCGCCGACGAGTTTTTCGGCAGATTTTCAGCAGACATTGGGGCCGTCGAGCGAAGCTTCTCGTATAGAGTCCGCATAGGCGAAAGTTCATGGCCAGTCGATCGCGGGGCGTTCAATGTGACCGTCAACACCGATGCCACAATAAAATCTCTGGGCCTGCGGTACGTTTATCCAGCCTACACCCGCATACCCACCAGAATTCTCACAGACCTTGCGGATGGCGAAATCGAGGCAACGCTGGGAAGCATCGTAACAGTGTCTTTCACAACCACCAGGCGGGCATCGGCGTTCATCGAGTTGATGGACGGCAAACGCGAACAGATGACCGAGAACGGCGAAGGATTCTTTTCTTTCGACCTGCCGCTGCACGGTAACGGCGGATATCGAATACACATTGTTGACGCCGGCGGCAGAACACTTGACACCTTGCCACGGGCGCCAGGTGAAGGTGGATATGGCACGAAAGCAAACATTCGCCGGAAGGGGTTTTTTCCGATAGTCGTCCAAGATGATCAGCCCCCGCAAATAGAGATTATCGAGCCCGATGGAGATCGCGTCCTCGGCGCCTCCGACCCGCTGAGAGTGAGAATTCGGTTCATGGATGACCACGGGCTCGCCTCGGGCGTTTTGCTTGCGGGAAAGCAAGGCCAGGAACCTGACATCATCAAGAGGTTCGATCATATCACGGGCAACACAGATGCGATTGTCGAACACATGCTCGACCTTTCTGACGCATCGTCCGGTGAGACTGTGATCTATTACGCAGTAGTCGAAGACGGCAGATCGATCGAGTCGCTGGGCCTGGGGCCCCAACGCAGGCAGTCAAATGTGCTGAGGGTAGAGATAAAAAACACCTCAGAACTCGCGCAGGCTGACGAAGCAGCCCATGCTGACTTAATGAACAGGCTCAGAGAACTGCTCGCACTTCAGAAATCCGCCAGGGTCGATACCGAGATCTGCCTGCACAAGCACGATACGGTCGAGCTGGTCGTGTCGGAGGCCCGGGACATTCTTCGCTCGCAGACGGCAATACGCGATGATCTGCTTGAACTCGCCTCCGGTGGGCCCGCACCCTCAGGCTGTGCCGACATTCGTCACGCACTGGGCATGCTTGCGGACAAAGCCGCCGCGGTCGCCTGTGAGCGGGCGCGGGCGATTGCGAACATCGAGGAACTTTCAGAAAAGACGCAACCAGCCACTCAACTTGCCTCCGCGCAGGATCGGATCATCTCGGTAATACAGGATATCCTTGCCGTCATGCCTTCCATCGCTCCCGCCCGGGATTTGCAAAGCCCGGCAGCGAGAGAGGCAATGGATGTCGACGCAGCCCAGAAGCTCAGGCAGTTGACCGAAGACCTGCGCAGATTCGCCGAAGAACAGCAACGCGTGATCGAAACGATGAACAATCTTGCACCCAGGCCCGCTGACAGTTTCGACGAGGAAGGGCGAAAGCTGCTCGATGAGCTGCGGGCGACACAGGACAGGTGGGACAGATTTCTCGACGAGGCGTTCAGCGACCTGTCAAAGCTTCCAGAGCAGGACTTCTCGAATCCGCAGATGCTCAAGGAGCTTATCTCGGTTCAGACCGACATCACGATGGCGATGGACGCGTTGAACAAGCAGGCGATTGAAATTGCCACCGCCCTCGAAGCCAACGGCATCGAGAACGCACAGACACTGACGGCCAATATTGAAAAATGGTTGAGCGACGTACCCGATCGCGAAAAGTGGAGCATGGAAGGTCTGCTCGATGAAGACATGATCGCGGTGGAACAACCGGAACTTCCGGCTGAACTCGAAGACCTTATTGGTGACCTGCTCGAAGAGGAAGAGGATATTTTTGAGGAAATGCAGGACATTTCCGGTCAATACGCCACGAGCGGCGATAAGGGCATGGGTTGGGACGCGCTGGACGGGCCTATCATCAGCATGAACGCCCATGGCGTCACCGGCAACCAACTACCCAACAAGAGCGAAGTAAGCGGCCGAAGCGGCGAGGGCAGGCAAGGCAAGGCGACGGGCGAATATGTCGAAGACAAAGCGGTAGGCAAAGGTGGGCGGCGGACTCCGACCAGACTCACCGGCGAACCTTTTCAGCGAGGCGAGATTCGCGACGTCAGCGAGCAGTCCCCCGCGGGCGCGACGGGCGGAGGCAAGCTCTCGGGATCAGGCGGCGAAGGGCTTGAAGGTCCGCTGGCGCCAGAACTGGGTGAACGTCTTGACCAGTTGGCCCGAAGACAGGCGAATCTTGTCACCAGGGCCAGGAGATTTCTGGACAACAATGACCGCGGCGGATATGCATCGTATCGGCTTCTATCGGCGGTTACGCTGATGGACCAGGTGGCGTCGGATCTTGGCAATTATCGTTACCACAACGCCCTTCGCCGACGGGACGCTGTGATCGAGTCTCTCGTCCACAGCCGGGACGTCGCCCATGGGGCCATCAGGGTGAGAAAGGATTCCTCATCAACAATGCCGCGGTACGTTCGTGAGAACATGTCCGACGATAGACGAGGCAAGCTGCCGGAGGAATACCGCGATGTGCTTGAAAGTTATTATCGCCGATTGTCCAGCGAACAGTAACCCACGCCAACATCACTCGTGACGAAGTGCATTGATCGGGTCAAGCCTGGCTGCACGCGTTGCAGGGTATAATCCGCTGACCAGCCCCACGATGATGGCGACGATGAACGGCAGCACCAGGGTTCGCGGCGTAACAATGGTCTTGAACTTCAGCGTGTTCTCAACCGCCCATGGCACGACAAGCCCCACGGCGATTCCCACCAGTCCACCCGCCGTCGTCAGGGTTGTTGCCTCGACCAGAAATTGCACGATAATGTCGCGACGCTTGGCTCCAAGGGCACGACGAATGCCGATTTCCCTGGTGCGCTCGGTGACGCCGGCAAGCATGATGTTCATTATGCCGATTCCACCCACAACCAACGAGACAAGCGCAATCGCCATCAGCACGTAGCTCCATATTTCCATCTGTCGTTTGCGCTGTTCGATTTCTTCAAGCGGAACGGTAATCTGGTAGTCCATCTCCCGTCGCGTTCGTTCGAGCATGCTTCGCGCGATGGACGCGCCGGATATCACTGCCTGCTCGTCGGACATCTGAAAGATGGCGGTGCTCACCTCCACACGTTCGAACACCTCATTGCCCTGACCATACACGACCGTCATGTCCCCAAATCGCATCTGCTCGGTTGTGTGCGGAATCAGCACATAATCGCCAGCATCCGCAGGCCCACCGGTAAGTTTACCCGGAAGACGCTCCAGCACCCCCACCACCACAAACGCCATGCCCGAAAGCCTGACGGTTTTCCCGATCGCGCTTCCCTGACCAAGAATCTTGCGCGCGAGGGAATCGGTCACCACACACACCGACGTTCGCCTAAGCATGTCGAGGCTGTTGATGAACCGCCCTTCCTTAATGCATGCCCGGGCGACTTGGGCGAACGCCGGCTCGGTCGCCAGCACGTTCACCTGGTGTTGACTGGTCCCCCCGCCATATGCAAGCTTGGGCGTCGAATGAATTATCACGCACCGTCGCACGCCAGGTATATTGTCGCGCATCCTGTTGACATCCTGAAAGCTTAGTCCATAGTGCAACGCCCCGGACGTCTGGTCGGCAGCCTCCTGAGGGGGCTTGACCGAACCTATGATGATATTGTCGCTTCCAAGCCTGCGAAGCGCCACCTGCGATTCATAACTGGCGCCCTGGCTGATCGCAAGCATGGCGATAACGCTCCACACGCCAAAGATGATTCCAAGCGCGGTGAGCATGCTCCTGACCTTGTGAACCAGAAGGCTCGACACGCCAAGGCGCACTATATCGGTGACTTTGTAAACAGCCTTCATGCCCTGCCCCTCGCGGTGAGGGAATCGTCGTCAACCCGGCCGTCCGCCATCTTGATTGTTCTGTGGGCATGCTCGGCGACGTCGGGTTCGTGCGTCACCATGATGATCGTTCGTCCTTCCGCGTGCAGGCGGTCAAAAAGACGAAGAATCTCGACGGTGGTGTTGCTGTCGAGGTTTCCCGTTGGTTCGTCCGCGAGCAATACCAGCGGTTCGTTGGCCATGGCGCGGGCGATGGCGACTCTCTGCTGCTGCCCACCTGAAAGCTCTTTGGGTTTGTGCCCAAGTCTGCTGCCGAGCCCCACCATCTGCGCCAGGGCGGTGCTGCGTTCCCGTCGGATGTTCCGCGGAATGCCCTGGTAGAAAAGCGGAACCTCGATGTTTTCCTCGATGGTCAGGCCGTGGATAAGATTGAAGCTCTGGAATATGAAGCCGATTCTCAGGTTGCGAATTTCGCTCAGCGCGTCGTCGTCCATGCTTGAGACATCCTCGCCTCCGAGCATGTAACGCCCCCCGGATGGACGATCGAGGCAGCCAAGGATGTTCAGAAGCGTGCTCTTTCCCGAGCCGCTATGCCCCATGATCGCCACATATTCACCTCTGCGTATATTAATATTGGCCCCGTGCAGCGCTATCACGTCTTCCCCGGCCATGGGGTATACTTTGCGTAGATTTTGCAACTCCACCAGCGCACCGGAATCCCGAACGTCACGCCTGGCGGAGGTGTCTTGCGGCAATGTCTGCGCGGGTGTGCACAGGGCATTGTCGACTTTCGTTCCTTCATCGGTTGAGACGTTCATCTACTCAGCCCCCTCGGGCATAGGCAGATGTTTGCGCATGGACTTCTGTTCCTTGTCTTCTTCCCCCGCGGGCGGCTTATAATCGCCCTCAGGAGGGACAAGCAACACAGAGTCGCCTTCCGAGAGCCCCTCAAGAATCTCAATTCTCTCGTTGCTCATGCTGCCGACCTTTACGGTTCTGCGTTCGGTCGTGCCGTCAGGGTTTTGAAGATAACAGAAGGTGTGTTCCTGTTCGACGAACACCGCTGCCGACGGCACTTGCAGAACGTCATCGAGTCGGGCGAGTTCAAGCTCAACGTGTGCGTTCATGTTCGGCTTGAGCCCGAGCGCCTGCGGCGACTCGTCAAGCCGTACCTTTACGGTGAAGAATTTCACGTTGGGGTTCATTCTTCTGTCGGGTTGTTCGGGTTGAGGCGAGACGGTCGATACCTTGCCCATAAGCACGCGTTCGGGCATGGCGTCTACCCGGACGGCTGCGGGCGTTCCCACCTTCACCTGCGAATAATACGCCTCCGAAACCCGGGTAACCACCTGCAACGTCGACAGGTCGGGCATGACAATAACCTGCTGGCGCGGATTGACGCTGGCGCCCACCTCCACCACAAACTGCTGCCACCATCGTCTGCCGGTATCGTACAGAACCAGTCCCCCCTCATCGCCGGTAACGA
>CAZWAT010000119.1:0-8883 GCA_964632015.1 uncultured Planctomycetaceae bacterium | reverse complement strand
GGATTCGAACCTACGACCAAGGGATTATGAGTCCCCTGCTCTAACCACTGAGCTAAGGGCCCGCGTGCGACAACTGTCTTAGTTTATACACCAATACCAATGCGGTCAATGCCGCACAGGCACTTCTTTGGGTTTGGCGACAGTTGGTCGGGGTTGACCACGAAATTGACCCGACGTTCAAAAATCAGGCGCGAGAGGGACAAAGTATACGCGTTGCAGGCGAGGCAAATTATCACTATCTCTTGACACAATCAATGTTTACGGTTCATGGCATACCGCATGCATCCAATAGTGCATGGGCTTACTGTGCAGTCATTTTGGCGCAATATTTATTCTTGTAGTGGGGACTTTCGCGACCGAGCCGGACACGAATGTCCCTCACCAGGCCCATACGGCGACGACACAACCTGCTCAGGAAGCACAAACGCCATCGGATCAAGGCACTCATCAGGTAACACAATCGGCCGACGGGGACAAGACGCCTGAACAGCGGGAAGAGGTCCCCAACGAGAATCCGTTCAACATGGACAGGTCGCCGTGGGGTATTGAACTGCTTTACCAAATGGCCGGCTCGATAGTGCTGGTAATGGTTCTGCTTGTCGGGTGCTGGTTTGTTGTCCGCAAGGTTTTGCCGCGTCTGACGCACAGCAGCTCAAAGCATCTCAGGGTCGTGGAAACCGCGAGTCTGGGACCCCACAAGACTGTTCATCTGGTACAGGTGGGCCAACATCGCCTGTTGATCGGCGCATCACGGGATCGTGTGACCATGCTCACCAGGCTGGACGACGCCAACGAGACAGACTCTGCCTTTAACGAGGCGATGCGCAAGGCCGATGTGGAGCGCCCGCACACCAGATCGGCCAACGGGGAGGGCGACTCTTGAAACCGTACATGCTCATGTTCGCGCTGGTCGCAATGGTGTTGTGTTCATCGTCAGTTCTTGGGCAAGAAGCTCAACCGGCGGAGGAAGAGATCCAGCAGCCCGCGCCGCCCGCTTCAACCGGCCCGCTTGCAACTGGCGACATGGTGAAGGTGCTCGACAAGGCCACCGCGAACAGCGACGGAGAACCCAACGAATGGGCAGCTCCCGTCAGGTTGGCAGTGGTGTTTACGGTTCTTGCGCTTCTGCCCAGCGTGCTGGTGATGGCGACGTCATTCACCAGAATCGTGATCGTGCTTTCATTTGTGCGACGTGCCCTGACGACGCAGACGATTCCACCCACGGTGGCTGTCATAGGTCTGGCGATCTTTCTGACGCTGTTCACGATGTCCGCCACGTTTACGAAGGTCAACGATACCGCGGTTCAGCCTTACCTGCGGGAAGAACTCGCCTTTGAAGACGCTTGCGTCGCCGGTCAGGACGCGATGAAGGAATTCATGATCCGTCAGACCAGGATGGACGACCTGGCCTTGTTCATGGGGTTGGCGGACATGGAGCAGGTTCCCGACGCCAAGGCCCTGCCGATGCATATTGTTGTTCCGGCGTTCGCGATAAGCGAATTTCGCACGGCCTTCGAGATCGGGTGTTTGCTGTTCATTCCATTCCTTCTTGTTGACCTGGTTGTGTCGGGCATTCTGCTCAGCGCGGGCATGATGATGCTTCCACCGTCGATGATCTCGCTGCCTTTCAAGATCATCCTGTTTGTTCTGGTTGACGGGTGGAGGCTTATCGCCACATCGCTTGTGAGCAGTTTTAGCTGAGGAACGCGATGACAGAGGAAATGGCAATGTACATAGGCAGACGGGCCTTGGAAGTAACCATGTTGCTCATGGCGCCCGTGCTGATAGTGACGCTGGTGGTAGGTTTCGCGGCGGCTTTGCTTCAGGCCATCACGTCAATCAGGGATATGACCATGGGACTGGTTTTAAAGCTGGTGTCCATCGCCGTAACCGTCATCTTCACTGGCGGGTGGATGATTCAAACGGCGGTGGGGTTCACCAGGGACATATTCAGCATGGTCGAACATATGACGAAATAATGTGAATCTATCGATATAACATGGATATCTGGTCTGACATTCCAAATTACGCGCCCTTGCTGATACCGGCGTTACTGTTGCTGGTTCGAGTAGGGGCCTTCGTCATGACCCTTCCCCTTTTCGGGTGGAACATGGTTCCCGTCGTGATTCGCGTGGGCATTGCCATGGTTCTGACGGTGTTTCTGGCATACACCGGGTGCATGCCTTCCGTCGAGGCGCTTGAGGGCCCGATGTGGGTGATGGGGATTGTGGTCATTCAGGAGATTCTGCTTGGCGTCGGGCTTGGGCTTGGCGCGAATCTGGTATTCCAGTCTTTGCAGGCGGCGGGCAAGATGATCTCCTTGCAGATGGGTCTCAGCGAGGCGGGGATCATAGACCCGATGACGGGCGAACAGACAGAAGCCATCGAGGTCTTCTTGCAGATGACGTTTGCGTTGCTGTTTCTGGCGGGTGGCGGTCACCATCTGCTGATCGGCATTCTGCGGGGCAGTTTCTATGCGTTTCCTGTCGCGGCAATGCCCGACACCGGGGCGCTGGCGGAGCTTCTCGTTAACGCTGGCGGGGACATGCTGGTATTCATGCTTCGTCTTGCTGCCCCTACACTGGCGGCTTTTTTGGTAATCACGGTGGCACTGGGAGTGCTGGCGAGAGCGCTTCCGGAGGTAAATGTACTGTTTTTAAGTTTGCCCATTCGCGTGGGGATGGGCGTGCTGATGGCGTCGGCACTGGTACCGACACTCGGCTCGTTTTCGCAGGAACTAGGACAATGGTTGCATCAGAACCTGGGAGCTTGACCTAGCGTATGGCCGACGAACAATCAGCCCAGGAACGCACAGAGGAACCGACGCCTGAGCGTTTGCGGAAGGCTCGCGAAGAAGGGCAATTCCCGCAAAGCCAGGAGGTTCCCTCCGCGATGATCATCATCGGCATGCTCATCGGGCTGGGGCTGTGTTCGCGCATGTTGCTGGATTGGTTCATCCAGACGACCAGACAGAGTCTGATGACGGCGGCATCGACAACGCATGATCTTACTGGTGTTCTTGTGTCGTGTGGAATCAGCTCGCTTGTGATATGCCTGCCGTTGCTGATTATCGCAGCCGTTGTATCTGTGTTCTCAAGCATCACCGTGGCGGGGCTGTACTATTCGCCCAAGGCTGTGGAGTTGAAGGTATCGCGACTGAATCCTGCAAAGGGTCTCAAGGAGATGTTCTCCATGAAATCCGGTGCGCAGATCATAACCGTGCTGACCAAGATCGTGGTGCTTTCAACAATCGTCTACTACTACACCGCCTCGAAGATGGGCGACTATCTGGCATTACGGTATTCCTCTCCGCGAGAGGTTACAGGCCAGATGGCGGTTATAGCGATGGGATTGCTTGTCCGGGTAGCTATAGCGATGTCGGCTATTGCGGGCGTCGAGTATTTGTATCAACGACACGCGTGGAAGAAACGGCTTCGCATGAGCAGGCAGGATGTGAAGCAGGAACGCAAACAGTACGAACTTTCACCGGAAATTCGCAGCAGGATACGCAGTATCCAGATGGCACTGACCAGGCGGCGCATGCTCAAGGACGTCCCAACCGCCGACGTGGTGATAGTGAATCCGACTCACGTGGCGGTTGCGCTGAAATATGATGCGGCGAGCATGCAGGCGCCGATGGTGATGGCTCGTGGCGCCGACCTGATATGCGAGAAGATCAAGGAAGTCGCCCGTGCTCATGATGTTCCCATCGTCGAAAAACCCGAGCTTGCCCGTTCGCTTTATGCCGCCGCGGATGTAGGCCAGGCGATACCCGAGAATCTGTTCCTCGCCGTCGCGGAAGTGCTGGCGATGATCTACCGCATGCGTAAGCGCCAGAAGGGACTGCTGAAATAACCTTATGAGCTACGACAAAGAACCATCATTGCTGCATGAGTCCAGTCCTCTGCTGCAGCGGATGCTGCGCCAGAACGACGTGATGCTTGCGGTGGCGATTTCGGTGGTGTTGGCAACGTTGCTTATTCCGTTGCCGACATTTCTGCTCGACCTTCTTCTGGCGTTCAGCATTGCGCTGGCGCTGGCGACGCTGGTGATTATCCTGTCGGCACAGGAATCGATAGAGTTCTCGACCTTCCCATCATTGCTGCTGTTTGTAACATTGTTCCGCCTGTCTCTTAATGTCGCTTCCACAAGGTTGATTCTGCTTCACGGTGACGCCGGGGACATCATTCGCACGTTCGGTCATTTTGTCGTCGGAGGGCAGGTAGTTGTCGGTCTGGTCGTGTTCCTCATTCTTGTCATCATCCAGTTTGTGGTGATTACCAAGGGCGCCGAGCGAATCAGCGAAGTGGCTGCACGGTTCAATCTCGATGCGATGCCCGGCAAGCAGATGGCGATCGATGCCGACCTCAATGCAGGCCTGATTGGTGAAGATGAGGCACGCGCCAGGCGAGAGAAGATCGTCAAGGAGAGCGAGTTTTACGGGGCGATGGATGGTGCCAGCAAGTTCATCCGTGGCGACGCCGTTGCGGGCTTGATCATTACCGCCATTAACCTTGTTGGGGGTTTCGTGGTCGGGATGCTTCGAGGTCTATCCGCGGCAGAATCGATCAAGACCTATGCGATTCTGGGTGTGGGCGACGGATTGGTCAGCCAGATTCCCGCAGTGGTTATTGCAACCGCCTCGGGCTTTCTGATCAGCAAGACCTCGACCAAGGCGAGTATCTCGCAGGATCTGCTTCGTCAGTTCCTCAGCAGAAGCCGGCCACTTTATACCGCCGCAGCTCTGGTGGGGGCGATGATACTTGTACCGGGCTTTCCCAAGGCACCGTTTGTTGTACTGTCACTTGGCATTGGTTTTCTTGCCCGCACGTTGGGACAGGCCACAAAACGCGCCGAGGAACAGCAGGCCACCACACCAGAACCCCCCAGGGAAGAAGAGCAACCTGTCGAAGAGTTGCTCGACGTTGATCGCATATGCATTCAAGTAGGCCCGAGTCTCATACGCACGGTCGATCCCAACCGCAAGGGCAGCCTGTCGCATCGCATCGGACCATTAAGGCGCAAGTTCGCCCAGCAGTATGGCGTTGTTCTTCCGCTGGTTCGATTGAGGGACAATGTTTCTCTTCCCGCCAGCAATTACGAGATCCGCTTGCACAATCACGTTGTCGCCGGTGGTGAGCTGCAAAGCGACATGTTCCTTGCGATGGATCCTGGAACGGTCACAGACCCGATCGAAGGCAGAGAGGCGAAAGAACCCGTCTTCAACCTGCCGGCATTGTGGATCACCACCGAGCAAAAGACCGAGGCGGAGCTGGCGGGATATACCGTTGTCGATCCCGAAACCGTGTTGGTGACTCACCTCGCCGAGATCCTTCGAACCCACGCACATGAGCTTCTGGGAAGGGATGACGTTCAGAAGCTTGTGGATCGTCTCAAAGAGAAACAGCCCGCCCTGGTAAGTGCGGTTGTTGGCGATGCGCTGCCGCTGGGAATACTCCAGCGGGTGCTTCAGAACCTGCTCAAGAGCAGCATACCCATTCGCGATTTGGCGCTGATACTGGAATCGCTGGCGGATAACGTCGGCAGGACCAAGGACGTGTCGGTGCTGACCGAGTCGGCCAGAAAAGCGCTTGTTCGCACCATCACCGAACAGAACTGCGACGCCGCGGGGCGAATACTCGCATTGGTCTTCGAGCCTTCGACTGAATACGAGCTTCGCAACAGTGTCACGCGAACGCAGGAAGGCGAAAGCCTGAACATTACGCCCGAACGTGCGATGGAACTATCTCGCAAAATAGTCGAAGCGTGGAAATCGGCAATGGAGCTTGGGCAAGACAAGGTGGTGCTGCTGTGCGACAACCGTCTTCGGCCTCACTTGGCGGGGATGTTGTGCAGGCAGCTTCCGCAGTTGCCTGTTCTGGCGTACGACGAGATCACCATTGGAACCAAGGTGGAATCGCTTGCGACAGTGGCATTGGAACAGTCACAGACGCAGTCACTTTTGGAGACCGCGTCTCAAGAGAGCTGACAACCGGATGAATAGCGAATTGAATATTTATGACATCCTCGGCACGGGAGAAACCACTTGAAGCGCGCGGCGCTGAACATAGCTGGTGTTTCCTTTTTTGTGCTGGCGGGCATCTGCTGGGCTTGCGGGTTTGATCCGCAGACATGCGCCACCAAGGCGACAACCGGATCCGCAGCCATTTTTGTGATCGTGATGGTAGCGGGTCGAATCGCGCTGAACATGATCGTCACCGATGTTATGGAACAACCACGTGAAGAGCAAGCAAAGGACCAAGAGCGTTGACATCTGGAACTGATGCAACCGCACAGGATCTGGCAACGGCGGCAATGAAGGCGAAGGTTAACCGGGCCTACGCCGACTCAGGTCGGGATATGCTCGAAGAGAAGCGCATCCTTGACTATCTTCCGCTCGTTCGCCACATTGTCTCCAAAAGTGCCGCACAGGTCGGTCAACGCGCGGATATTGACAATCTCATTTCGGCAGGAACGCTTGGGCTGGTGAAGGCTGCGAGGAATTTCAATCCCGCCCGTGACGCGGAATTCAAGACTTATGCGTATATCAGGATTCGCGGCGCAGTTCTTGACGAGCTTCGCGGCGAGTCATTCGTTCCCTCAAGCGTGCACAAACAGGTTCGCCTGCTGAGGCAGGCATACCAAGACTTTGCCGACACTCACGGGCGGCCTCCGGGGGATAATGAACTTGCCGACCAGCTCGGGATGGATGTCTCGCAAATGTATCACACGCTCGAGGAGGCGCGAAAGCAGCAGTTTCTCTCCATCCACGGGCTGACAAGTGAAGGTGAGGCGTCATCTCATCTTCTGCCGGTCGATCCGCGTGAAACCCCACTTGACCAGGCCGAACGCCATGAACTTATTGAGCGACTCATCAAGGCCATGAGGGAGTTGCCCTCGCGTGATCGCCAGATAATCCTTCTGTATTACGAACGTGACTTGACCATGAAGGAGATTGCCCAGGTCTTTGAGGTAACAGAACCCAGGGTTAGCCAGTTGCACGCGAGCGCTTTGTTCAAGCTCTCCATGAAACTCAGGAGCACCGAATGACCAGCGATTCAATACGACCGCCAACGCCGACTTCACTGGACGTATTTGGGCTGATTCCTGTAAATGATCAATCCAAGCAGCGAAAGAACTCAAAGAAACGCAAACGCAAGCCTCCACAGGCATCGAAGAGCAATGATGAAGTTGTCACTGACAACTATAAAGATAAAGATCATCCGCATATTGATGTTTATAGTTAAATAGGTCTATTTTACGGAATCATATAATGGCAATGCTGACAGGTGTATTGAAAAAGCAGCAGGTGCGATGGGGACCCCCGGCGCCTTTGCGACGGGCGCCATCGGCGCCAGTCGGCTCGACGCAGACGAACTGCGACGCACGCGTGAGGAGTCAGAACGACAAAGAGGCCATCATCGAGGTTTTATGCCCATGCGGCCAGACGCATCTGGTGCGATGTGTTTTCGATCAATCCTGAAAAATGAACAGGAGTAGCGCGATTATGAAGATTATCCTGATAGTACTCGTTGGTCTGACGCTTGTAGGCTGTGAAGACATGAAGATAACCGGCGAACCACAACCGGCGCAGGCAGCCACGAACAATCCGCCTCGCGAAGCCGAGTATCTGGGCAAAACCGCAGTGGAAGGCGAAGGCTCCGAAGGGGCGGTGGACAGCGCCCTCGCATGGTCACTGAAACATGCTCAGCTCAGCGAAG
The DNA here is from genome assembly GCA_964632015.1 of uncultured Planctomycetaceae bacterium. Classification (GTDB taxonomy): domain Bacteria; phylum Planctomycetota; class Phycisphaerae; order SM23-33; family SM23-33; genus JAAYCO01. The sequence continues at coordinate 1,162 of CAZWAT010000119.1, read as the reverse complement.
AGCTGCTTCGGTCTCAGCAGCAACGCTATGAACTCGAAGAACAATTGCGCTCAGCCGACAACGACAACCAGAAGCTGAAGCAGGAACTCGACCTCGCACACCGGGAACTGTCGGAGGCAAACCAGATGCTCGTCGATATGCGACGAGAGCTTGAAGGCTGGAAGACGAGCGTGCTTGGCTTCCGCGACGAGATGCGCCAGGCACAGCAAGCACAGATGGACGCGATGCGCAAGGTACTGCTTCTTCTCGGAGCCGAACCCACGTCCGCAAGCCCCCAGCCGATTCGGTCCTCTGGAGGCGCCGATGGAAACTGACCCAAGTATCCGCCGGGTTTTTGCGACAACCATGGCGTTCCTGGCAGGCGTCAGCTTCATGCTCGCAGGGTGCGAGACTCCACCTCCCAAGGCGAACGTGGCGTTCTATTTGCGATCGCCCGAAGATCTTAGAAATGTTCAACGGGTCGTGTTCGTAGAGCTTCCCGCAACTTCAGCGGGATTGGAGGTCAGCACCTGTTTCTCCGACGCGATTGTCCAAGCAATCGCCAGCCAAAGACTTTTTCATATTGAAGTGATCCGCAGGGACGACCCGGTTCATGACCTTTTGCCCACCAACAGGCGTAGACCCTTCACCATCGAGGAACTACGCCAGATTCGCGACGCGTTGCGCGTCGATGCCGTCCTTGTTGGCGACATTACCACATACAAACCTTACCCTCATATGAAGATGGGGGTCTATCTGCGATTGCTTGACCTCAAGAACGGCAGGCTTGTATGGAGCGTTGATGATACGTGGGATGCTCAGCAAAAGGACATCGAGAAGCGGATAGAGTACTATTTTCACAAGAACGTGGGCGACCAATATGACCCGGTAGATTGGCGACTGGCCACTGTGAGCCCCATAATGTTCCAGAAGTTCGTTGCTTATGAGATTTCGCAGACACTTAGGGTTGATCCGCCCCAACCGCTGGAAACCGCAAAATAGTGCTTTTTTTGCGTTAAGTTTTCTGCCTGTCCTGCGACAATACACATAGGTTAGGAGTGTTTGCGGTGCGGATAGATGGACCTAAAAATTCAGGATTGCCCAACCTTGCAGCCCAGGTTCCTGTACAGTCGGACAGAACCAAGGGTCACAAGGCCGATATTACCCCCGGCGTACAGGTGTT
>CAZWAT010000118.1:0-8923 GCA_964632015.1 uncultured Planctomycetaceae bacterium | reverse complement strand
GCTCTAACCCTCTGCTTTCTCGCGGGGAAGCATGCGCGGCAAAAGACCCCCTGGGCGGGGGTCTTTTGTGCGTTATCGTAAGATAGATAGTGAGTTACCGATCTGAGATCGATCTCTTGAGTTCGCGATACTCTTCGGAGTTCACATCGTCGGCCTGGACTTTCCAGTGCAGTTCGCCGTCCTTGTCGAGGTAGAGCAGGGCGGCTGTGGTTTCTGCGTTCATCGATCCGCTTCTGACGTAGCGTCTGCTGAAGTCGAAGCGAACGGCAATGTTGCCCGTCGAGAAATCGGCAGTGACTTCGCGTACCTCCGGGAAGCCTTCGACAATGATCGGGTTCTTCAGTTGGACGGTTCTTGGTTCGCCGATGATGCCTCCAAGATTGACCGTGAAATTCTCGATTGCGACGGTCTGGCCGTAGCTGTGCGTGAACACCGAAGCGGTGAGCTTGCGGGCAGCGCTACTGTGACCGGTGATGTAGAATTTGGTCTGGCTTTCCTGCACCTGCTCGGGCGACCAGTCGCTCCACGGTGTTGCCACCGTTGCGACGGATGCCTCTTCGGGGTCGCTCACGTATGGCCCTTGTCCCATCAGGGGGTTGAGCAACAGCAGGCGGACGCGATAGCGATACCGCACGGCGGTCTTGAGTGTATCGTCATACATTGACAGAAGGAGTCGACCATCCTGCATCTGGTCTTCCATGTGGGGAATGACCACACGCTGGAAGTCGATCGTCTTGGGTTGCTCTTCTGCCACAGGTTGTGGTGGCGTTGGAGGACGCCTGGTTGGTGGACGCCTGGTAGGCTGAGTGGGCCTTCTTCTAGGCTGGGTAGGTCTCCTCGTGTCGCCGTAACTGGGTGGCATCATATCAGGGGGCATGTCGCCCATATCGTCATAGTACTCGGGCGGGTAATCGGGTTCCATCATGCCCGGGGTGGGCGAAGGCATTCCATCGCGTGAATTGGGCGCTTCGACATCGACGAAGTTGACCAGTTCGTTTTTGGGCATAAGGTTCAGCGGTGACTGCCAACCCAGCCCAGGCACGTAGATGTCTTTGAACTGTGGAATCAACCTGTAGGTCTGAAGTTGCCTTGCCAGATCGATCTGAGTATTGAGATTTGCGGTGTCGGTGACATCCACTTCGGGGTACGGTCGTCCTTGGTTGTCTACGGGGGGGACCCACGTAACCGGAACAGGCTGGGGTTCGCTCCAGTCTCCGTCGAGGGATGCTTCCTGCCTCTGCCATTCGACGCCCATTACAACGGTGGGGATCATAGGCAGCTTGCTGAGGTTTTCATGCCATGCGACGCGCAGTTCCCTCCAGGGGTAAACCGCGGCCAGGGTGGTGCTCAGGTGGTCAATAATCTGTTCACCCTCGGCGGGTCGAGGAAGGACGGGCTTGACATTTCCGGTTGGTGCGGCAGGGGCGGGGATGTTGTCGGCAACCTGCTTGAGGCTTGGCAGTTCGCCTGGCTCGAATGCCTTTACCGCCTTGACCTGCAGACCCAGAACGCCCAGATCCGGAGGAGTCGCGTAGTTCGGAACTGTACCGAGGGCCAGTTCGTTGATTACTTTGCGGTAATCTCGCATCGCCTTGGTGGGGACGTCATGCCCTTCAATGCGAAGCCAGATTGCGTCCGCGCCCTTGCGCAGGTTCTCGTTGGCATCGTCGGGCGCGACCTTGAGTTTTGTGGAGCCCTGGGGGGCAAGAACTTCAGCCTCTCGTGGCGATTTGGGAACCCATCTTGTCACCGCAAAGACAAGTAGAAGAACGCAGATTCCCAAAGCAAGCTTCTCTACGTGATTTTCCAGGAAGCTCGCTTCACCACCGCTATTTGCGCCATTGGCCATACTCCGGCCTCCTCATATCGTTGCTTGAATTTCAAGCAGGGCCCGTGGCCCTTGCGTAGTTACCGTCCCTGTATTCTTTCGCGATCCGCCTGTCTCAGTGCGTCGGGGTGAAGGCTTGCGACGAATTCCCGCGGCGCCAGAGGACGAGACCACACCGGAAGCATCATGAACTGGCAGGAAAAGGTCGCGACAACAACCGGATCGTTTCCGTAGTAGTATCCGCTCAACTCGTCCCCGATGCGATCGATGCGGGTGTCGAGTACCGTGTGATATCTTCTAGTTGCGTCTTCGCCTTCACCGTTTTCGTTGTCCATCAGGCGAGACATGAGCTTGTGCACGTGCCGGGTGGGCATGACGACAGTGAACTCATAACGTATGACATCCTGGTTTGTGTCGGTGATTCTACCGGTGACGTCATAGGTTCTGGTCATATCGCCAGGGACGGGTGTCTGTATCTGGCCGCCCATTGGTCCGGACATACCGTAGTATTCGTGATCGATATTGGGCATGCCTCCAGGCATGGGGGCATAACCTCCGCCTCCGCTTTGGCTGCGTGATGAAGACGAACTTTTCGAGCCTCCGAAGAAGTAGTTGTCCGCAATCGAGATTGACAACCAGTGCTTGACCGGGGCGTTGATGACGTTCCGCTTGCCTTCGGAAAGCGTCGAGAGTATGTCTTCGTTTGTCGCCGCGATAGCGTCTGCGACATCGGAGGCTATCCACAGTTTGTATTGCTTTATCCACAGTGACGTCCATGGTGGATCGACTGCTTCGTTACGGGGGTATGAAATCTCGGCGAGAATGGCGTCTGAATCAACATAGACGCGTCCTCGCTCCGCCTTTCGGTGGAGCATGACGTCGTGAGCCTGACCGAGAGCCATGTTGGTGATGGAACTGTCGGTAGTGGTGCGTCTGCTCGATCTGTTTGATGGGGCGTAAGGCGTGGGCATTGGTGGTTGCCCATCGGGCGACATCATGCCGGCGGGTTCTTCGTCTCTTTGCACCGGCTGGTGCATCATCAGCATGACTTCCTGTGCCTTGGCTTCCTGTTGAATTTCTTCTTCGGTTGCCTTGCTGGTGGGGCTCAGGGATGCAATCATTTGCCGGGTTTTTTCGCGATGAGCGGTCTGGTAAGCGCTGTTCAGACCATACATGCGGTCCATTTGGCGATCGACGGGAAATGCCTGCACGTGTCGGGCGATGACGCCTTGTTCATAGATGGGCAGTTCAAGAACGGGGTAGGCGAGTTTATTTTTTCGCACCTGGTCCTCTTCGACCTCCGCCGCCTGCTGGCGGATGCTTTCAACTCGTTGTTCTTCGGCTTGGACGACCGCTTCGTTGACGATCTGCCTGCGAAACGCCGAGAGCAACCTTGATGAGATGCTTTCCATCTCTTTGATCTGCGCCTCGACTTTACTGCTCGCCTTTGAATTGGCGATCAGCAGACCCCCGCCGACAACCACAACGGCAAGCAGTATCAAGACAAGAAACTTGTTCGCACTAAAAAATCTCATTGCCGACTCCTGTGGCGGATCTATTCCTATGATGTCTCGAGCATCGGGACGCCGTCGTTTTCAATGCCGATTATCCATCCTATTTTGAACCAGGTGTCGCCCGACATATCCTCGGTCGGGAACATCGGATCGGGCATCGCAACCTCTGGTTCGGTGGTGGACTGTTCCGTCGAGTCAAGTGGGCTCATTCCGGGCACGCGAGGCGCGGGGCGTCTGCGGGACGGGGTTGAACTCGATGAACCGCCACGAGCCGCCATGGTGCTTCTTTCGAGCAACTGCCACTCCAGAACCTTTATGGGCGATGTGAGATAGGGAATCTTTCCATCGCGCACCGCCGAGACGAATACCTCCCATTCCTCGATGCGAATACCGAACGGTGGAGAAGACACTCTCTGGTCGGCAATGGCGTTGAGGCACTGGCGGGCGTTTTGGGGAATGTCCTCGCCCATGGCGAGCTTACCATCCTTGACGGCGTTTATGAACTCTTCCCATATCGGTGGGTCGATACCAACCGGTGGGGAGGTGGCTTCGGGTAGCATGTGCAGCACGCGCAGTGCGCCATCAGGAAGATAAGGAGGCACCAGGGCGTGTTGTTCGCTCTGTGCAAGCAGGTTGCGAAGCATGCGTTCGGCGTTCTGAAGCCCCATTGGGGTTCTTCCCGTGAAGATGACCTTCAGACCTCGCTGGGGTTTTCGGTCAGGAATGGCCGGGGCCCCTTGACCATCGGTTCCAGGCGAGGGGCTGGTTGTCCTGCTCATGAGCGTTTCGCCGACCACGTTGGGCAGATAGGTCATCTCAAGCTGATCGAGGACGATCATCCGTCGATTATGGCGATCGACGCTCTTGAGTTTTTCGAGTTCCTCTGCCCGCTGTTCGTTGTCGTCGCTCATGGCGGGTTGATCGCTTGCGACTTCCGATATCGACTGCGAGATCATGTTCATGATCGTCGGCTGGACGTTGTGATAGCCGTACATTTTCGCGAATCGCTCGATAGTTTTCTGCTCTTCGCGTCCCTGGTTGACCAGTTGACCGTATCGGCTCTGCATGCGCATGATTCGCTGGTCGACCGACTTGGCGTGCGCCAGCGCTGATCGGGTTTCGATTGCGCCCAGGTCGCTGCGTGACCTCCACATCGGCACGGCGAGGGTTGCGAGAAGAATCGCCGCCGCTGCTCCGAACCAGGGTTTCTTGCTCGACCAAAGTCGGGCCCGGCTGATCTCGGCGGGTAGAAGGTTGGTGGTGATCGTCGTCTGGTTGAGCCCCTGCAGCGCCAACCCATACGCCACCGCAAGCGACATGACGTTTTCGGTGAAGATGGGCGTATTGGCGGGGCCCGAACCCTTGAGCTTGTTGTAAGAATCGATACGGACGACGGGGATTCCCAGATTCTGTTCGAGATACTTCTGGAGCCCGGGAAGTCTGAACCCGTTGCCCAGACCAATGATGCGGGTGAAACGGGTCTCGCGGTGCAGCGAGGTGTACCTGCCTACCGACCTTTGAATCTGCTGGACGAGATCGGCGAAAACCGGTCTCATCGCCTGGAATATCTGCTTGGCGTACTTGCTGGTGACGGCGGTTCGCTTGAGACGCTCCGCCTTCGAGAACGACCTGAGCTTGAACGATCGCACGAGGGCCTCGGTGAAGCTGTTTCCACCGATCTGGACGGTTCGTGTCCAGATTCTGCCCTTGTCGGCGACGATCAGGTCTGACTTTTCAGCGCCTACGTCAACCAGAAGGGTCGCTCCGTCCTCGGCGAGTTGCTCGTCGTACGTCATGAAGTTGTACAACGCCAGCGGCGCCATCTGCACCGCGTCTACCGATATCGCCAGATTCGAGAAGTGCTCAAGCGACGAGTACATGTCGGTTCGCTTGATCGCGAAGATGCCCACTTCCACGTCCGGGCTTTCAGGATCATGAAAGGTCTGCCATCTCCAGATGACCTCGTCGATGGGGAAGGGGATCTGCTGTTCCGCTTCGTATCCGACAATCTTTGCGATGTTCGCGCTTTGAACCGGAGGAAGCTTCACGAAACACGCCAAGGATGCGGTTCCGGGAACAGAAACCACCACTGTCGATCCCACAACATTGTTTCGCGCCAGGAACTGCTCGAGCGCATTGCGTATAAGCTGGGATCTGTCAGCGTCTGGCTGGGAGAGTATCTTGGGGTGTTCGATGATATCGAACGCCTCCACTTGCACCTCGCCGTCAATACTGCTTAGCTTAAGGGCTTTGAGGGCACATTGGCCCACATCAATGCCCCAGACGGTCTTAGCTGTTGCCATGGACTACTCCTGGGCTAGAGGGCGGTTCAAGCTGCCGCATTAAAATAGCTTATCAAAGGCACGGAAAATTTCCAAATCATCGCGCGCCGATTCTGCTGACGCCCCAAGGGCTGACTGTATAATAAGGATTGCGCTCCAAAGCTGCAACGGTACTTGTCGTATTTACAAAAACAAAGGTGTTTTGGATGTCGTTACACAGTTTTACGCTGATTACGCTTGGTTGCAAGGTTAACCAGTATGATGGGGCCGCCCTCGCTCAGGCCTTGCGTGATAAAGGTTTACGTCGATGCCCCACAAGCGACCCCGGCGAGTTGATCATACTTAATTCATGCTGTGTGACGGGGGTGGCAATGGCAAAGAGCAGGAACATGCTTCGCCGCATGATTCGCAGATCCCCGGAATCATCCGTATTGCTTACGGGATGTTTCGCCGATTACGACCCGGCTGCGGGGTACGCCCTTCTGGAACAGGCCGGCGTTCCCCCGGAGAAATTCGCCTTGGCGGGTAATCACGGTGATGCGCTGGCGCAGGCGATGCGCCTCGCGGGGCATTGTGCTGTGGATAATGATGCATCGGGCCAGTCATCGCAGCCGCCATCGCATGACACGATAAAGCAACGCCGGGTTGAAAGTCTCAACTCGCCTCCGGCGAAAGCCCGTGTGTGTGCGCCCAGGCGGTTTGCAGGTCGCACCAAGGCGTTTGTGAAGGTGCAGGACGGCTGCGACGCGTTCTGCTCGTATTGCATCGTACCTTTCACCCGTCCTCACGTTTGGTCCAAGCCCATTGACGAAGTTGTCGAGGAGTGCCAGCGCCTCATCGAGGCGGGGCACAGGGAGATAGTCCTTTGCGGGATATTTCTGGGGGCCTTTGGCAGGGATACCACCATCAGGCGCAGATGGTACAAGACTCCATCGCGTTTGCCCGAGTTGCTTGACGCGGTAGCGCAAATCGACGGGCTCTGGCGGGTGCGCCTCAGCAGCATCGAGCCGCTCGATGTCACCGACGATCTGCTTGGCGTGATAGAATCGAATCCGAATGTCGCCCCTCATTTTCATATGCCGCTGCAATCTGGAAGCGCGGATATTCTTCGTCGGATGAACCGCCAGTACAACCCCGAACAGTTCTACCAGAGAATCGCCGCCCTGCGTGACGCTCTCGATTCGCCGGCGATAACAACCGACGTGATTGTGGGCTTTCCGGGTGAAAGCGATCAGGATTTCGAAGATACGCTCGATGTGCTTGAATCGTGCGGTATCTGCAACCTGCATGCGTTCGCGTTCAGCCCCATAGATGGAACCAGCGCGTGGAACTGGCGAGATGCGAGGCCTAAAGGCGAGGTGGTGCATGAAAGGCTCACCCGCCTCGATGAGCTGCGAAGCCGTCTCGCAAGTGAATTTCGCAGGCGATTCGTGGGTAAGAAGATGAGCGCATTGACCCGCCGATCATCGCGCGGGAAGGGCGAAATTATCGCCATGACCGATCGTGAATTCGAGGTTACCGTGGCGTCCGATTCGCCCACGCCGGGGCAGGTTGTGCAGGTCGTACCTATCGGGGTTTGCGCTGATACGGTGTCCGGAGAGCTGGCATAGCGGGACTTTACACAAACCTTCCATCATCTGGTTTGTCTAGTGGTGTGTAAGACAAAACGATTTGAACTTTGAACCAGGAAGGAGATCAAGATGAAGACTATCAGGCCTACAGCGAAGATTGCGGGTGTTCTTGCCGTGCTGGTTGTGCTCGGAGCCCTCACCAGCGAGGCCCAAGCGCGAGGTCACCGTGGCAGGAGCCATCGTCCGTCCTATCGTTCGCACCGGGTGCGTCCGGCCCCGAGGATGCAATACAAGGCCCGTCGTGTCAGGAAGCACTACAGGCCAGCCCCCGTGCGGACTTACAACAATTACTATTACTACGGCGGCACGAGCGGATACAGCTACTGTGCCCCGCGCAGCAGTGTTCAGATTCAGTACAATCGTCCCGCAGCCAGGGTGTACAGCACCATCGGAGCAAGCATCTATATTAGAATCAGATAGGCAGCGATGTTCGGGTGAAAAAAAAAGGTCGGGACAAGCGTCCCGACCTTTTTTATTGAGCTACCGAGGCCGACGGGAGTCGAACCCGCAACCACCGGATCGACAGTCCGGTACTCTAACCAATTGAGCTACGGCCCCATCTCACTCCATGTGAGAGCTAAGCAGTATATATTCTACCCCCCATTAGTCAAGGTCAGTTTGCATCGGGGGCGAAAAAAACTCGGCTTTTTCAGAATAATCCCGGTTGCTTCTGATCGTCGCTTCCGGCGGTGACCTTCTGTTCGACAGGATCCGGGCCTGTCCGCCAGCGTGTGTCGCGGCAGTCTGCGACCTGGGACTCGGAGGAATTGTCAAAAAAATCATCCTGGTGCGCTTCAAGCAGTGCCTGGCGTTCTTGTGGGGTGGACTGCTCGGCGAGCGCGACCGCATTTGTCGCCTCGGTCTGCGAAGAATTGCCAGTTGCGAAGTAATGTGCGAATCTGCTGGCGTCTCCGAGCAGGCGCGGCTTGCGCAACCTGTGGAGCTGCCTGAGGTAATCGTTGAGGTCGTCCTCGGCGAAAGACGCAAGAAAAGCTGGTTTGGCTGTCTGGTTCATCGAGACGATCTCGTCGATTATCTGTCTTTTAGTCATCTTGTTGCCTCTAAAACTACAAAACTGGTTGATTACGTTATGCAGTTTCTATCGGCGTCGCACCGGGCAAAACTTTAGTGTCCCTGGGTCAGGTCGCATTGGCATGGTGTAAGGAGGGTCGATTACTTATACTGCTTTAGTAACCAGCTAGTGTGGAGTGCGGTACCTTATGGCATTTGACATAGACGACCTGAATTTCGAGCGTCTGAGCCCTGTTGGCAGGTTGATGAAGTCGCTTATTGTGAATCCCTTTGCGAATTATGCTCCTTCGGGCTTCATCAAGGGGCTGCTTCGGTTCGGCAAGAGCGAACTGGCAGCCGCCAATTGGAAGGACCCCGGCGGATGGCGAAGCATGGTGATAAGCTATAACGGCAGGTGCAGGCAGATTGCCGACAAGGTTCTTGTCAACGGCGGGATAATGCCAATGGCGTTGCGTAACCGTCGTCGCCTGGCGGGGCGGGTGCTTGCCACGCTGATAGATTCATGTCCTCGTCCAAGCGTTCATGTGCTGGGTCTTGGCGCTGGTCCGGGGCGGATAATAATGGATGCCATGGGCGCTTCGTCCAAGCCCAGCGTCGCGACGCTGGTTGACATCAGTGCCGAGGCGTTCGAGTTCG
>CAZWAT010000117.1:0-8955 GCA_964632015.1 uncultured Planctomycetaceae bacterium | reverse complement strand
GTAAAAAATGCGATGCGTCTGCCACTTCTACTTCCTTATGAACTTGGAACTACCTGGGTTATTTGCACGCATAGCCCCCACTGGCGAACGCGCCTTGCCTGGCACATAAAACAGGCGGACGATGCGTTGGTTGCACCGCCCGCCCGGGGTATGATCTGAAAAAGAAGGTTCTTTACTGTTCGAGCTTGCTCACAATCGCCTGGGCCATTTCCTTTGTGCCCACCGCTGATGGGTCGTCTCGGTCGGCCTTGAGGTCGTAGGTGACATCCTTGCCCTCGGCGATGACGGCGGCGACCGCCTGCTCAAGCCTGTTTGCGGCTTCGACTTCGCCAAGATGCTTGAGCATCAGCATACCCGAAAGAATCACGGCGGTCGGGTTGACCTTGTTGAGGTTCTTGTACTTCGGTGCACTGCCGTGGGTGGCTTCGAACACTGCGCCGCTGGCTCCGATATTCGCGCCCGGGGCGACGCCAAGCCCACCGACCAGCCCCGCGGCAAGGTCGGACAGGATATCGCCATAAAGGTTCGGCAGCACCAACACATCGTACAGTTCCGGCTTCTGCACCAGTTGCATGCACATGTTGTCGATCAGGCGTTCTTCCGATTCGATGTCGGGATACTGTGAGGCGACCTGCTCGGCCACTTCTTTGAACAGCCCGTCGGTGTGCTTCATGATGTTGGCTTTGTGAATATATGTGACCTTCTTTCTGCCGTTCTTGCGGGCGTACTCGAAGGCGAATTTCACGATGCGTTCTGTGTTTTCGACGCTGATGGGCTTTATCGACACGCCTGTGGTGCGTGGGTTGGTCTTTATCTTCTTGTCGGTTGCAATGCTGTTGATGAACTCGACGAGCTTTGCAGTTTCATCGGCGCCCTTGGCGAACTCGACACCGGCGTAAAGGTCTTCGGTGTTCTCTCGCACAATGACAAGGTCGATGTCTTTGTACCTGCTGCGAACGCCTGCGTAGCTCTTGCAGGGCCTGAGGCACGCGTAAAGATCAAGCGTCTGACGAAGCAGCACGTTGACCGACCTGAATCCGGTACCAATGGGGGTGGTGATCGGGGCCTTGAGCGTAGCGTCGGACTTTCTGACCGACTCGATGGTGCTTTCGGGCATGGGGGTACCGTACTTGTCCATGATGTCCACGCCCGCTTCGCAGGGCAGCCATTCGATGACGCCCGCGCCTGGGGTCGTCCTGAGTGCGGCGTCAATGGTCAACCTGGCCGCGGCGGCAAGCTCCGGACCGGTTCCATCGCCGAGAATAAGCGTAACAGTATGGTTCGACATTGCGTTGTTCCTTTCGGCAAAAATATTGAGTCACACACTTTATCGCACAGCCGACCCGTCGTCAACCCGCGAAGAACTCGTCTTCGAGCATCAGGCTCAGCGTGTGATAGATGGGAAGGTGCAGTTCCTGCACAAGGAAGGTCTTTTTGGCGGGCACGCGGATGCACACTTCGCATTTTTCACCAAGGGTTCCGCCGCTTTCGCCGGTGAGAGCAAGCGTTCTTGCCCCCATCGCGACGGCTGAGTCCATGGCGTGAACCACGCTTGGCGATTTGCCCGATGTGCTGATGCCGATTACCACGTCGCCTTGTCTGGCAAGGGCGAAGACCAGTTGTGCGAACACAAGCTGGGGGTCGACATCGTTTGCGAACGCGCTTGAAAGCGACAGGAACCCGGTAAGGGGAATCATCGGTAGCGCGCCTTGCAGTTTGTTCGCAAGCGAAGGTGGCAAATCGCATCGTGACGGGTCGATAGACCTGCACGACACGAAGCCCTTGAGCATTTCTCCCGCCCAGTGTTCGCAATCGGCGGCGCTTCCACCGTTGCCGCATATCAGCGCCTTGCCCGACGATCGATAGCACTCGCGCAGCATCTCGAATGCGGCGAGTATGTCGCCTCGGCAGCCTTCGAGAATCGCGTGTCTGCCCAGCAGGTCGTCAAGATGTTGTTCGCTCTTCATGCGGCACCTGACATAGTTATACCCGGTTGCGTTCAGAAGCCCAATATATTGCTTCCCGCAGTGCGGGACGAGGGGTTATTCCTTCGTCGCCGCCTGGTCTTCCCGTGTCGCCTTGCCCGACCCCAGGTGTGCGGTGGTGGCGAGTTTGAGGGCTTCTTCAACGGGCATATCGAGTTCTCTCAGGTTGCTGGAGGAGGTATAAATCGTAGGCCCTCCAACCATCAACGACAGAGGAAGATAGACTGCCACCTTTAGATCATCCTCGCCGATGACTTCATTGGGGTGTTCGTTGGTCATTATGCCCAGCATGGTCACATCGGAGCCTTCGGGGCGATACTCCACCACCCTTCCCATCGATCCCGCCTGTCCGCCGAAGAGTTTGAGCAGATCCCGCACAGATTCGTATATCACCTTTGCGCCGGGCACGCGGAGTATTGTTTTTTCGACGCGCGCGAACAGCCCGCGGAAGATCCACACGTGGGTGAGCAGACCAACGATGTACACCAGGGCAACGAGGGTCACCGCGCCGAGCCCGCGGGGCAGCTTCACTTCCTCGTTAATCAGGCTTATCAGCCCGTTGGCGAGGTCATCGAGCCAAGACCCCAACGCCACCAACACGTACAGCGTCACAGCCATGGGAACCACCACCAGCGCTCCGGCGAGAAATATCCGCATCTGCCGTTTCATACCGTTGCTCCGTGACCGCTAGAATCCCAGCTTTTTGAACCCTTGGGCCTCGTTCTCGGCAAACTCGAACATCTTGGTGAGCCTGGTAATCTGGAATATCTTCATTACCTCAGGCCTGACGCCGCAAAGAATGACACGACCCCTGATTTCCCGGCATTTCTTCTGAAGGCTGATCAGCACCCCCAGCATCTGCGAGGACATCATCCTGACGACGTCGAAGTCGAGGACGATCTTCTTCTGCGCCTGCTCTTCGACCAGCTCCAACAACTGTTTGTTTATCGCCTCGACGGCGAGCGGGTCGACAATCGATGGGGTGCGGAAATTGGCGACGGCGACACCCTGGAACTGAGACAAAACCATGCTGCTGTCAGCCATTAACGTATCTCCTTGTAACTGTTAATCAGCCTTCTCGCCCAGTCGTTCAAGCTCTTCGAGCGTCTGGCGGAAATCTTCGGGCCATGGTGCTTCGAGTTTCATCACCTCGTTGGTTCTGGGATGGTAAAACTCGATCGTATGCGCGTGCAGCGCCTGTCGGGTTATAAGCGGACCTTCGGCGACCTCTGGATTACCAAGCAACTGGCTGCGATACAGCGGGCCTCCACCATACATGCGGTCGCCTATCATCGGGTGCCCGATGGCGCTCATGTGAACTCTCAACTGGTGCGTTCGCCCGGTCTTGGGATACAACTCTACCACCGAGAATCTCGCTTTGCTGTGCCCCACTTTGATGAGTCTTTCAAGCACCTTATACCGGGTTATTGCTTCCTTGGTTGTCGCAGGGTACGGCGAGCCGGTCTTTCGATGCACCGCGTATTTTTCGCGTATCCGCGGATGCTTTCCAATAGGCATGTCGATGATGTCCTCGTCAACCGCCAGCAGGCCCGACACTATCGCCGAGTAGGTCTTCTGTATCTTGCGATGTTCGAATTGCATTCCCAGCCGCCACAACGCAAGCTCGGTCTTCGCCACAAGCATTATGCCCGTGGTGTCCCTGTCGAGCCTGTGGACGATCCCCGGGCGGAACACCTCTCCATTGGTGGGTAGCTCCTGTATGTCCCGCCAGTTCATCTTGAAGTAGTACGCGAGGGCGTTGACGAGCGTGCCTGTCCAGTTCCCGCGCGCGGGATGAACAATCAGACCCGCCTGCTTGTTGACGGCGAGAACGTCGTCGTCTTCATAAACCACGTTAAGCCCAATAGGCTCGGGGGGGATTTCGCGAGGCTTGGCGGAGGGAAGCAGCATCTCGATGGTGTCGCCGGCGCGTATGGCGTAACTGGGCTTGACCACCTGACCGTTGACGGTGACCTTTCCGTCACGAATGTACCCCTGCAAGGATGTGCGCGAAGCCCGTTTACCAATTCGTCCAGAGATGTATTTGTCGAGTCGTCGACCCACCCTGGCACGCCAGATGTCTATTCTCAGGCGTTCAAGCCCGTCTTCGTCGGGTTCAAGCGCGGTTTCACGAACTTCCAGCCCGTCGTCGGACTGAAACTCTTCCCCTTGACGATCAATAATCTCTAGTTCGTCGGTCATCCAATTCCTGGTACGGTCAGCGAGGCCCCAAGGACGCCGCAAAACGCCATTATGATGAGCGATTCATCATCAATTTGCAACGATTACATTTGATCCCCACCGGGGCGATGGTGCTTTCGCTGATCGAGCTGCGCTCGCTCACGCAGCGGCAATCATCGACCTGACAACATCGACCGCGCTGGCGGCGTCAGATGCGTACCCGTCAGCGCCGATCTCGTCGGCGAAGCTCTGTGTCACCGGCGCGCCACCGATGATGGTCTTTGCCTTCACGCCGGCATCCTTCAACGCCTTGATAACCGTGGACATCTGCGGCATGGTGGTGGTAAGCAGCGCGCTCATCGCGCAGATATCGGCGTTCTCGCGACGAACAATCTCAACGAACTGCTCAGGCGACACGTCGGTACCGGCATCCACTACCTTCAGCCCCCCACCGGTGAGCATCATGCCCACAAGGTTCTTGCCGATATCGTGCAGGTCGCCCTTGACTGTTCCCAAAACGACGGTCGCGACAGGTTTCACGCCGGCTGTGGCGAGCGCGGGTTGAAGAATCTCCATTCCCGCCTTCATGGCACGAGCGGCGATAAGCACCTCGGGAACGTACACCTCGTTAGCCTTGAAACGCGTACCGATGACGTTCATGCCCGCGATCAGTCCGTCTTCAAGAATACGCTTGGGGTCAAGTCCCTCGTCGAGCGCCTGCCTGGTAAGAGTGGCAACCTTGTTGCGATCGCCCTTGATCAAAGAATCAGCTAGTAGCTGCAAATCGGCCATTCCCTTCTCCGTATATTCTGTCGGTGTTATTACTGTGCTATTCTATCTGCTGGGGTTGCGTTTGTGGCTCGTCGGGGCTGGGCGAGGGTTCGTTAAGCTCGATCTGAACAGGTTCGCCCGCTTGCTCGATGACCGGATCAGGCCAGATGCTGACCTGGGCCTTCTTCAGCTCCGGAAGGGTTGACAGGCCCTGGCGGGCGAGAAGCATGACGCTATGTCCGGCGAGGGTGTCCATTTGCATCACCTGCTGATAGAGTTCCTCCGCACGGTCGTATTCTCCCCAGCTTTCCGCGATTCGCGCGAGCCCCAGACGGGCCTTCGCCACCGCCTGATCCTGGGTGGGATATTCCATCAGAACCTTCTCGAACCACTGGTTGGCGCTGTTGCGGTATTCCTGCCTCTCCTCCGCCAAGAGGGTGTTCCAGTTGGCGATGAGCCTGCTGGTGAAGTCGTTTCCAATTTCCGCGGCTGCCAGTGCCGAATAAGGCTGATGATTTTGATCGACAATCGCCTTGAGATCCTCGACCCTTTCGAGCCCTCCGGGTGGCGTCTGGGCGAGCCTGGCGTACTGCGACTGAACAAGATGCTCGTTGGCACGCGCGTTCTTGACGACCCACGTGGCGCCAAGGACGACAATGGCTACGCCAAGGAGGCACCACAGGATGATCGTCGAATGAACGCGCAGGAAAGACAGGCCCTTACCGAGCTTCATGCTCAAGGTGTTCTGCTGGAGATCGTGACGTCGTTGCGATTTCATTTTTGCTTTCCGGGATCACTTGCCCTTGAGCGGAATGTTGGGGTGAATCTGCACCTCAACGCGAGATCCGCCAAGAAGCCCGCCATCCGTAATCATGATGCGGCAGGTTTCGTTATTCTTCACGAACATCAGCGTCTGCACGCCCTTAAAACTGATGTCCGACGTGACGCCCCAGCCGCTTTGGGACATCTGACTTCTGAAAAACCGTTTCGTCTCGAATTTGTCCACCGGTCCGCTGTACGTGTGCACGATCGTGCGAACGCCGTGCGACGACGCGTCCAGGGACGCCTTGTCGACATACCTGAAACCGACCGGAACAGGCACATCCTGTATGGGCGGTATCGCCTGGGGCATTATCGTGCCCGAGTCATCTCTCGCCACGCCCCCACAGCCGACAATGCATCCGCACGCCAACAGCAACGGCAGCAGCATCCGTGACCTTGCTATCATCGTGCCTCCCTGCGTCTGTAATCTCGGTTCGCCACAGCCCACGGGCGTAAGACGTCCGAAGGCACTGCTAGACTTGCCAAATCGAGCTGAATTGTCAAGTTATTTCCCGATCACACCACACCCGGACAACTGCATTTTAGACGTACCATCCGCCCGCCTGGTTCGAACCAAGCCTATTGTCAAACGCCCGTCGGGCAAATAGACTCTCTATGATTAATCCGACCGGCGAGTCGGGGATGGAGTCGACATAGTGATTGTCGTGTTAAACCTGTTCGATATGGTCGCAGGAAGCGAAACCAAATACGCCGAGTATCTGCGGAAGGTCCAGCCGATACTCGATCGCTACGGCGCGCGCGTCCTGCTTTATGGTCAGACCAGGATGATTTACCGTGGCGACTGCAATCAGCAGTTCTGCGGCATGATAGCTTATCAAAGCCTCGACGACCTGCGCAAATTGTCCCACGACCCGGATTTTCGACAAATCATGCCACTGCGGGACGAGTCCACGACCAACTATGTGCTCACCGCCATCGAGCCGTTCGATACACTCGATGATGCCGTTAAGTACCTGGAGGGCAACGGCCCCTGACATCGCATCACACGTACGCCTCAGCAGAATTGACAAAACCCTTTTGCCCCCCGCGCCAATGCGGTATCGTATTAAGATCTGGCCCATGCGCCAGTGAAACAGAATGAGGAATGAAATGCGAAGTGACACAGTAAAAGCAGGTCTGGAACGAGGCCCCCACCGCAGCCTGATGAAAGCAACCGGATTGACAGACAGGGACATCCGCAAACCTTTCATCGCGATTGTCAACAGTTACACCGACGTCGTGCCCGGACACGTGCATCTTGACGCCGTTGCCGAGTACGTCAAAAAGCAGGTCGCCCTTGCCGGCGGCACGCCGTTTGTGTTCAACACCATCGCCATCTGCGACGGCATCGCCATGGGACACACCGGCATGAAGTACAGCCTCGCCTCGCGCGAACTTATCGCAGACTGCGTCGAGTCGATGTGCCAGGCCCACATGTTCGACGCGATGATCTGCATTCCTAACTGCGACAAGATCACCCCGGGCATGCTCATGGCGTCGCTACGGGTGAACATGCCAACCATTTTCGTTTCCGGTGGACCCATGGAAGCGGGCGTCGTCGCGGGAAGAGATGTAGACCTGATCGACCAGTTCTACGCAGTCGCGCAGCTTCAAACCGGCGCAATGACCGAAAAACAGGTCAGGGAATACGAAAACAACACCTGCCCCACCTGCGGCTCGTGCAGCGGAATGTTCACCGCCAACAGCATGAACTGCCTGTGCGAGGCGATAGGAATGGCGCTTCCGGGCAACGGAACCTGCCTTGCGACAAGCCCGGCGAGAATGAACCTGTTCAAATCGGCGGCGAAGCGAATCGTCACAATGGCCAAGGAATGGGCGAAGGACGGATCGAGCGACAAGTATCCCCTCCTTCCTCGCAACATCATGACTCGCAAAGCGTTCGAGAACGCAATGGCGCTGGATATGGCGATGGGCGGATCAACCAACACCGTGCTGCACCTGCTGGCGATGTCCGCGGAGGCAAAGGTTGAATTCACCCTCGACGACATCGACGCGATCAGCAAGCGAACCCCCAACATTTCGCGGGTGGCGCCGTCCTCCACGCCAGACGGCAAGATATATCACGTTCAGGACGTGCACCGCGCTGGCGGCATTCACACGATTCTCGGGCAGCTCTGGTGCGACAACAACAAGCTTATCCACGCCGGCTGCATGACCGTTACCGGCAAAACCGTCGAGAAGAACCTCGAACAATACTCGCTACGAAGCAAGAAGGTTCTGCCGGCTGCTCGCAAGATGTATCTGGACGGCTCGAAGGTCAGCGGACGAACCGTCGAGGACGTTCGCGCGATGTACCGAGGCCAGAAGCCCGCACCCGCCCGCGCGACGACGCGATCAAGGGTGAATGTCAACGATGTCATCCGCCCGGTGAGCAACGCCTTTACCGACAAGGGCGGACTGGTAGTGATGAAGGGAAATATCGCCACACAGGGCGCTGTGGTCAAAATCGCCGGCGTAAGCCCGAAGATGTACCAACACACAGGCCCGGCAGTCATTTTCGAATCCCAGGAAGACGCCTGTGCGGGCATACTTGGCAACAAGGTTCACGCCGGTGACGTGGTGGTCATTCGCAATGAAGGACCGCGTGGAGGCCCGGGAATGCAGGAAATGCTCGCCCCGACAAGCTACATCAAGGGCATGGGGCTTGGCGAAAGCTGTGCACTCATTACTGATGGGCGATTCAGCGGAGGAACCGCCGGCGCCTGCATCGGACACGTCAGCCCTGAAGCATCCGCGGGTGGCGAGATAGGCCTGCTGAAGAACGGCGACATGATACAGATTGACATCCTCTCGGGCACGCTAAACGCGAACGTTTCAAAGGCCGAGTTCGCCAGAAGGCGAAAAACATACAAGCCCCGCCCGCCGCAGATCACCACCGGCGCACTGGGCAGATACGCCGCACAGGCAACCAGCGCAGACACTGGTGGCACACTCGACTGGCCAGGAAAAAAGTAAACCAGAACGTTTTCGAAAAAGCATAAACAAAAGCCCCGCACGCCAGCGAGAATGCTGACGCCAAACTATTGGCGTGCGCTTGGGGATATGATCCGCCTGAGTATGGTGAAGCAAAACTATTCGGCGTGCGTTTGGGGATATGATCCGCCTGAGTATGGTGAAGCAAAACTATTGGCGTGCGCTTGGGGATATGATCCGCCTGAGTATGGTGAAGCAAAAC
>CAZWAT010000116.1:0-8972 GCA_964632015.1 uncultured Planctomycetaceae bacterium | reverse complement strand
CGACGTCCAGCTTGGGAAGCTGGCATTCTACCACTGAATTACGCCCGCATGAGACATTTGGCGGTATCGATCGTATTAACCACCATGTCGTGCGTCACTTATCGTATGTATTCTAACTTCGGCGGCGGCAAAGACAAGCTGAAAAAAGCCGTAGCGGTGAGCGGCTGAGCGGCTGTATGAAGCTACACAGAGGGGGTTACAAAGGTTAGAATGACCAGAGATGAGCGATAAACTTCCATTCTTCAATTTCCAGGAAGCGGCGGGCCCCGAAAACGGCCCGGATGTTGGCAGGGATGTGACTGCGGATCTACTCAAAGACCGTCGGCGGCAACCTGGGGCCAGCGAGCAGCCGTGTCAGATGTCAGTGTCGCAACTCGTACGAGGCATTAAAGACGCCCTGTCCCAGGCTTATCCTAAACGCGTTACGGTTGTGGGGGAGATCAGCGGGCTCAAAAACCACACCAGCGGCCATGTGTACTTCAGGCTGAAGGATTCATCGGCGGCAATAGACGCGATTATGTTCAAGTCGGCGGCGGCAAAGCTGAAATTCAGCATGGAAGACGGAATGGAGGTCGTCGCACGGGGTCGGGTTGATGTCTATGAATCTCGAGGGCAGTTGCAGATATACGTAGAGCGGATATCCCCGCAGGGGGCCGGTGCGCTCGATGTGGCATTCAACCAGATGCGGGAGCGTCTTGATAAGGAGGGGCTCTTCGACCCGGCTCACAAGTTGCCTCTGCCGAAATATCCCAGGGGCATCGGCGTTATTACCAGTTCGACAGGTGCGGCTATTCGGGATATCCGGCGGACTCTGTCGAGACGCTGGCCAGCGGCGGATGTATATCTTCTTGGTGTCGCCGTGCAGGGGGAGGGCTCAGCGGAGCAGATCGCCAGGGCATTGCGGCTGATGGATGCATCAGCACAGAAGTTTGGCATAGATACGATAATTCTGGCGCGAGGTGGGGGGAGCATTGAAGATCTGTGGTCTTTTAATGAAGAGATTGTTGCCCGGGCGATCTATGCCTGTCAGACGCCGATCATAAGCGGCGTTGGTCACGAGGTGGATGTGACCATTGCCGATATGGTCGCCGATGTCAGGGCGGCGACGCCCACCGCCGCCGCGGAGTTAGCGGCGCCATCGGCTCATGAGGTAGGCAGGCGTGTGGATCAGCTACACATGCGGCTGAGGCGATGTGTGGGCGAGGACATGCGGACAGCCTGGGGGCATCTGGAGTCGCTGCTGCGGGCGTGGGTCTTTCGTGATCCATTCCAATCGGTCAGATCGCTGGGACAAAAGGTCGATGAGTTGTCTCACAGGCTTGCGGGTGGTCTGCGATGCGAGTTGTCAAGTGGTTCACGTCGTCTGGCGGGGCCGGCGAATCGTCTGTCGGCGTTGCATCCGGCGAGGCTTTATGAAAGAGGTTGCTCGCGTCTTGAGAGGATAACGCAGCGCATGCATTGGGCACAGGGGGTTGCAAGCAGGGCGGGCAATGATACCCTGACTCGTCTGGGAAACCGATTGGAGTCGGTCAATCCCACCCACAACCTGAAGTTGTGCAAGGCGAAGCTTTCGGCTTTGCAGCGACAGTTGGTGTCGATGAGCCACAAGAGCGTGCTCCAGAGAGGGTTCAGCCTGACGAGACTTGCGGACGGTGGCATAGTAAGATCTCCATCGCAAGTCCGGCCTGGCGATGTGCTGATTACCGAGGTTTCAGACGGAATCATAAAGAGTGTGTCCGGGTTGCCCACGGGTGTCAGGAGGCCTGCGGTAAGGAAACCCCCAACGGAAGTCAATCCGCTTGGCGGGCTCTTTGAGGTTGACGAATAGCACGTTGATAAACATGAAGTGGTGGTGAAACTATGGCTAAATCCAAATTGTCCTTCGAGCAGGCAATCGAGAACCTTGAAAAGATAGTCAGCGAAATCGAATCTGGCGAGGTTCCGCTTGAAGAGTCGATCGAAAAATATGCTCAGGGCATAGCCCTCGTGAAGCAGTGCAGGGCTATCCTCGACTCCGCAGAGAAGAAGATTCAGATGCTCACTGCCAAGGAAGGCAACGGCCTCGAAGTTGATGGCGAGTTGCCCGAGCCTGTCGATGAGCAGTAGGTTGCGAGCGCCGGACAGTCAATGAACCGTCTTTACTTCATCATAGGGTGCACTGCCAGCGGCAAGGGCAGTGTTGGCAGTATCCTGGCGAAACGAATCGGAGGCAGGATAATAAGCGTTGATTCCATGAAGGTTTATCGGCGCATGGACATAGGTACGGCAAAGCCTTCGCCCGAGGCTCGTTCGGAAGTTCGCCATTACTGTCTGGATGTGGTGGAGCCAAGCGAGCCATTTTCGGTAGCACAGTTTGTAAAATATGCTGACGCCGCCGCGGATGAGATTGCATCGGATGGGGCGGTAGGTCTTGCTGTTGGTGGAACAAGTCTGTACATCAAGGCTTTGAGCGAAGGCCTGTTCGACGCGCCGAACGATGAGTCGGTCAGGCAGCGTCTGAACGAAGAAGCGGATGCGGGAAATCTAGTCTTGATGCATCATCGGCTGACGCAGGTGGATCCGGAGGCCGGGCTGAGAATTCACCTAAATGACAGGCGTAGGATAATACGGGCATTGGAAGTGTACGAAATAACACGCATACCGATAAGCCAACTTCAGCGGGAGTGGGATACCGGCAGAAAAAGATATGATGCGGTCTTCATAGGTCTGCGTCGTGTGAAGGAAGACCAGAACCGTCGCATCAATCGGCGGGTTAAGCTGATGATGCAGGCAGGACTTCGGGATGAGGTTGCGGGCCTATTGGCTGAGGATGCGGGTTTGTCGGCACAGGCGGCACAAGCAGTTGGATATGCCGAGATGATCGAGCATCTCAAGGGCAAGCGTTCTCTTGAGGATGCGGTGGAGCGGATCAAGATCAACACTCGGCGTCTTGCCAGAAAGCAGCGCACATGGCATCGTCGTTTCGCAGGCGTTCTATGGTTCGATGTTGACGAGGATGAATCCAGCGAGCACTTGTGCGAACGCATCCTGGAGAAGGTATTTTAGGCATACATGGGAGAACAGATGTCATTGGAATACATGATAGTGAGTATCGGAGCCTTGAGTTACAACCCGCTTTGGGGCGAATCAAGCCCCATTCGCACGCCGCATTCGACGACGACTTTCATACAGGCGGGGGGCCGGATGATTCTAGTTGATCCTTCCTTGCCCGCAGCGGCGCTAGGGGCACGATTCAACGAGCGAACGGGAAAGCATCACGAAGATGTCACCGATGTGTTCCTGACGACATTGCATCCGGTTCACAGACGTGGATTGGAAGCTTTCGAGAAAGCCCGGGTGTGGGCTCATCAGTATGAACTGGAAGCCTATTCTGGTCATCTGCACGCACTGAAGGATTCTTCCACCCGCCTTGGCAGTGAGGATGTCAAGGCAATCGATGCCGATCTGAGGCTTCTGGATCGTATCAAACCCGCGCCTGAGAAGTTTGATGATCAGGTCAGCCTTTACCCGCTTGCAGGCCCGTCCGCAGGTTCCGCGGGCTTGCTTTTGACTCCTCCCACACAGACTATAGTTGTCGCCGGTGATGCGGCAATGACTGCAGGGCATGTTGAGCGCGGCATGGTCTGGGAGCGATGCGCCGATACCGAGGTGGCGATGGAGTCGTTGCGGGAGATCATAGAGCTTGCTGACATAGTTATTCCGGGTCATGACAACATCATGCTGATTCGTAGACAATGGTAGAATAACGCAGGTAAGGATATAATCGCTCAAGCAATGTCAGAGTGTTCACAATCCGCTGATGAACCGCTACCAGAAGGACAAGGGCAGCGGTTAACATTACAGGTAGAAGCGGGGATGCTCTAGTATGGAAGAATTTCTTGCTGAGCACGTGTGGCAGTTGATTACGCTGTTTGTCCTGCTGGTGCTTTCGGGATTTTTCAGCGGTAGTGAAACAGCCATGTTCAGTCTCTCTCGCAGCCAGGTTCACCGTATGCGCCATTCGGCTTCGGGTCGGCTGGTTGCTTCTTTGCTTGACAATCCGCCCAAGCTATTAAGCACGTTGTTGTTGTGCAACATGGTGGTGAATACCGCCTACGGGAGCATGTCTGCTGTGCTTGTAATCGCTGCGGGGGCAATGATTGGTTCGGCAGGTGCGGCGGGATTATCTGTTGGTTTGCTTATAGTGTTGATTCTGCTTGGTGAGGTATTTCCCAAGTCGTTGGCAGCTGCTGGCGCCGAGCGTCTTGCTCAGACGGTAGCGACGCCGGTGTCTTTGCTGCAGAGAGTTCTCCATCCAGTTTTGTGGATACTGCAACACATCATAGTCGGCCCGCTTGACAGGTTGCTGTCGCCTCGCAGGGTATCGGAGCCCGGGAACATAACTGCCGAGGAACTTACGACCATGCTTCATCTTTCCGCCAAGCGGGGGGTACTTGATCGCAGCGCCAATACGTTGTTGCAGGAAGTGTTTGAACTGACGGATCTTCGTGTTGCCGAGGTGATGGTTCCGCGAGTGGACATGATTGCGTTCGACATAAATCGGCCCAGATCGGAACTTGAAGATCTGTTCCGTCGCTCACGTCTCAGACGTATGCCGGTATTTGATGGAGATATTGACAACATTGTTGGCCTGGTACACGCCAAACGGGTCTTCCTGTCGCCCCAGACGCCGCTACGGGAATTGGTGGTCAAGGCGAACTTCGTACCATTGCTGGCCAATATCGAGAGGGTACTACTTCAACTGCGTGTCATGCGAACGCAGATAGCGATAGTTGTGGACGAATACGGCGGCATTGCGGGATTGATTACGCTTGAAGACATTCTCGAAGAGATTGTTGGTGACATTCCGGATCTTCATGAGAGGGAGTATGAACCCCTTAAGCGTGTCGGGGCTCATGAATATATTGTTGACGGGGACGTTGGAATTCATGACTGGGCGGAAATGTTCAACATAGATCCTGTTCGCCAGAGAATCAGTACAGTTGGCGGCCTGGTGACATCTTTGCTGGGGCACATCCCACGTGTGGGAGAGCAGGTCAAATTCAAGAACATGTTAATCACCATCGAGTCGCTTAGGAACAGACGAGTGGGGACGCTTCGCATCAAGCTGGCAGAGGAGATGGCATGATAGCGATGCTATATGGAATATTAGATGTGGCGGGGCTTGTGCTGCTGGCGTTGGTGGCCCTGGTGCTTAGTGCCATGTATTCGGGCTTTGAGACGGGCCTGTACGTGTTGAACAAAATTCGCCTTGAGCTGAACGCCGAATCGGGCAGGCGGAGTGCTCGAACACTCAAAAGTATGGCTGGCGATTACAACAAGACCCTTGCCGTACTGCTGACCGGCAACAATCTGTGGAATTACCTTCTGACGTTCGCCGTCAGCACGTTGTTTATCAGGTTCGGTTTTCATAAACATGTGGAATGGTATGCACTTGCGATCGTCACTCCGGTACTGTTCATCTTTGGCGAAAGTCTACCCAAGATAGTTTTTCAGCGATCGGCTGAGCTGCTTGTGTACAGGCTTGCATGGTTTATGAAGGTTTCTTGCATTGTTTATCATGCGATCGGCCTGGCGCCCCTGGTTCGAGGATTCTCTGCGATTGTCGCTCGCTTCACGTCGGTACGAAGTCCGCTGTCGCATATGGAACCGGCGGTGGTGGTGGCGGAGGGTCAGGCGGCAGGCGCGCTGACACATGCGCAGTCTGTAATTGCCGATAGGGTCATGCACTTGTCACACAGGCTGGTTCTACATGCCATGAAACCGATGAGATCGGTCGTTAAGGTACCAATTTCCGCAAGTAGGGAGGAGTTCCTGAAGCGGGTGCGGAGCCACAACTATTCTCGAATACCGGTGATGGATGGGGAGAAAGCCGTGGGAATTTTGGACGTTTATGACATTCTTGCAGAAGACGGCCGGGCCTCTCCATCCGACAAGATGACCCCAGCCCTGACGGTCGGCGCCCGCCAGAGCATTACCGGTGCTCTGTATCTGATGCAGCGTCAACATGCAGCCATGGCCATAGTGTCCGACGACAGGGGCAGACACATTGGCATCGTCACGATAAAGGATCTCGTCGAGGAGATCGTGGGTGAACTGGAAGCGTGGTAGGGGTTCAGGCGTAGCGATAATTCCATCGTAAAGAGTCCGCGTGACTTGGTTTTCATCTTACTAGGTGCATAAAGTTCTTACCCGAAGATGAAAGAGGTCATGCGGAAATGCGGTCCCTGGTAAATTTCGTGGTTCGAGTCTATCGCTACCGTTCGCTGGTGGTGGCGATGGCGCTGCGGGATGTCCAGACCAGATACGCTGGAACGCTCGCGGGACTTGTGTGGACGGTGGTGCACCCACTGTTGATGATTCTGGTCTATTGGTTTGTCTTCACCAAGGGTTTGAAGGTGAAGCCCGCGGGGGATATGCCATTCATTCTGATCTTCCTCACCGGGCTGGTTCCATGGTCCATGTTCGCCGAAACCATCAGCGTCAGTACAAACACAATAATGGGTCATTCTCATCTGGTGAAAAAGACGCTCTTTCCCACCGAGATTCTGCCAGTTGTGTGTTTTTTGTCAAGCCTGATGAGTCATGTGGTAATGCTGGTTATTTTGCTGGTGGTGATGCTGGTGTACGGAATTCTGCCGGGCGTGCACAGTCTCCAGTTTGTTTATTTTCTAGGGGCGATGAGTGTGCTGTGTGTTGGTCTTGGATGGGCGGTATCCTCGTTGAATGTGCTGTGCAGAGATGTTGGCCAAGGCGTCACGGTTGTTTTAAGCATGTGGTTCTGGATGACCCCGGTGGTGTGGGAGTCTTCCATGCTCGACAAGGCCCACCTGTGGTTAGTGAAGCTCAACCCGATGTTCTATGTGGTTGAGGGGTATCGCTGCTCATTCATAGGTGACCAGGCGTTCTGGCTCAATTGGCGGCAGGGCATTTATTTCTGGGTCTTCGCGACGATGGTCCTGTTCGGCGGCGGGGCATTGTTCCGTCGTCTGAAGGGCGAATTTGCGGAGGTCGTCTGATGGGCGCTGTCTCTGCATGTTTGCCCGTGTCGTTAAGCCCGGCTGTGCGGGTCGATAATGTGAGCAAGAAGTTCAAGCTCTTTGCCTCTCCCGCGAATCGGCTCAAGGAGGCATTGCATCCATTCAGAAAAAAGTATCACAATGACTTCTGGGCGTTGAAGGATGTCAGTTTCAGTGTTCCTCCAGGTCAGACGGTTGGCATTTTGGGCAGGAATGGATCGGGCAAGAGCACTCTGCTTCAGATTATCTGCTCGATTCTCAGGCCTACCCTTGGAAGCGTAAGCGCCTGCGGTCGCATAGCGGCCTTGTTGGAGCTTGGCGCGGGCTTCAACCCGGAATTCACCGGCAGGGACAACGCCATCTTTCAATGTCGTCTTTCCGGACTGACAATGAACGAAACCCGCCATCGGCTGGAGTTGATACGGGAGTTTGCGGATATAGGGCAGTTCTTCGATCAGCCGGTGAAGACATATTCTTCTGGAATGTTCGTTCGCCTGGCGTTTGCCACTGCAATAAACGTGGACCCTGACATCCTTGTAATTGACGAGGCATTGGCGGTTGGCGACGCCAGGTTTCAGCGTAAGTGTTATCAACAATTCCTGGATTACCAGCAGGGGCACAAAACCATATTGCTTGTGACCCATAGCATCGACATTGTCGCCAGGCACTGCGACAGGGCGATACTGCTTGACCAGGGACGCCTGATCAAAGATGGCGACCCCAAGGAAGTGGGGGATGCGTACACAGAGCTGCTTTTCGGGTTGGCGGTGGACGGCGGCAAACGGACACTGGCGAAAACGAACGCAATCAAGCCTGTTTCCTCCCAGGTTGATGCTGACGGAAAACTGGATGAATTTTTGTTTACCCATCCCGGTGGCGACCGATGCCCAAGCAGATGCACGTACAACAAGAGCGAGTATGTCTATGGCGAAGGTGGAGGGGCTATTGTTGACTATCTTGTGGTTTCCGGCTCCAGCCAGGATCCGTCAGTTCTTCAGGCTCACACCTGCGTTGACCTGTACGTAAAGGTCGTCTACGAGAGGGAGGTCAGATCTCCCACGTTCGGCGTCACGATTCAGACTCTCGAGGGCATGATCGTATCGGGCAGCAGCACGAATCTGCGCAAAGTGGTAGTCAGGCCTGTGCAGCCGGGTGATGTCAGAATCTTCAAAATAAGGCTGCAACTTGCCTTGCGGGCCGGCGATTACTTCGTCAGTTGCGGAATTGCTGATCATGGTGACGAGCTTCACATGCTGCAATGCCGCAACGATCTGATTCACTTGATGGTTGGAAACGAACATCCTGTTTCGGGCGTTGCTGACCTGGGCATACGGATATCAGATGAAACACCTGCCAATGTCGAGGCGAAGACATGTCTCTAGTAGAATGCATTATAAACAGGTTGTCGCACAAAGCCCACAGGTGCGGCGCCTGGAAACGATATGAAGCGTTTGTGGGCAGGGTATCCGCTTCGGGCCAAGCGGGAATGCCTGACTTCATGTGCATCTCGTCATCCCCAACCGACGCCGCTTGGTTAAGGGACTGTCTCTCCAGGCACATCCAGGTGTGCATGCCTCACGACGATCATTCCTACTTCTGTGGCTTGTGGCGATGGCTTGACATTAACCAATATCTTCGGGGCTTCGACAACTCACATATGATCAATGGCGATTGGGGCGATGGGCTGGCAATTCTACCAGAATTTGCTATTGCCACCATCGCAAAACTGATCCGAAGGCTCAAACTTGTGTTTCTTCTTAGATATCCGCCCACAAGCACCTGGATACATATTCTGCATGACTATCGTTTCAGGGTGGGCGCGTTTGAAGGAGCAGGGCCGGAGGATGACATCAGGCTGAGTAGGCTCCTCAACAACGGCTGGATGGACTATTACATAGCTTTCAGTGACTATTACTCAATCCTCAGCCGATGGCTGGTTCATTTTCCACCCAC
>CAZWAT010000115.1:0-9017 GCA_964632015.1 uncultured Planctomycetaceae bacterium | reverse complement strand
GTCACCCAGTACCTGTAGACCTTGTACCAGTAGTCGGCGTCCATGGTAATGTCGAGCTTCGACCTCGAGCCCGCCCAGACACCAAGCACGCCATACTGGGCGTTCGAGTTGTCCGGGCCGCCCGGATGGAAGTGCTTACCGTAATCCTTCGGGCTTAAACCCTTGATCTTGCTGTAATTGAAACCGTACCCGTACCCGCCGTATTCGCGACCCATCCGCACCAGCCACTCGACATCCTGGAGGAATTCCTTCAGATAGGCACCGTCGCTTTGCTGATTGAGCAACTGCCACACTTGCGCGCGAATGCCCAGCGTGTAAGTCCGATCACTGATATGCTTGCGAATGCCCGACACCGCCTTGACCATGCGCGGATCGCGGATAGATTCCCCGCATTCAAGCAGCGCCTGCATGACTATTACAGTGTTACCAATAGGATGATAATTCCCGCCCGAGCCAATGCCCAGATCATCATACGGTTCCCATAATCCCGTCTTCGAGTCCTGCTTGGACCACAGAAATTCAACACCCTTTTTGATGGCAGCCTGAACCTGGTCATCAAGCGTCTGGTCTGCGAAGGCTTCACCGGGAAGAGATGAAACTATGATCATTACGGCAATGAGGGCGACTACGCGATACATCACCAGCTCCTGTCCTGATCTAGCGGTCTGCAACCTTACAGACGTATGATAAACAAAAAGCGAGGACTGACAAAGAAAAACAAGTGAATTATCCATTCGTATTAATGACTAGCCTGATTACGCGCAACTGGGGCTTGCGTATCGTTCCTCAGTTGCTACCATGTTCAGTCTACAGGAGTTACAAAATGCTTGAATCCCAAAGCCTGAAGGAAACTGTCGAGTCCCTTCGCGCCCGGATCGATGCGATCCGGGACTCTCTTTGACGTCTCTACACGCAACACGAAGCTGGCGGAGCTAGAGGATCGGATGTCTCAGGGCGATTTCTGGAACTTGCCCGAATCACAGAAGATAGTCAACGAGCTCAAAACCCTTAAAGCCGTCGTAAGCCCGTTCAACAGCATCGTCCGGAAGATGGACGACATCGAGGTTCTTTACGAACTCGCCAACGAGGAACACAGCGACGAAGCCCTGCAAGAAGTCGCCGAGGAGGTCTCGCAGGTCATTTCGATGATCGAGCGGCTGGAACTGAGCACCATGCTCAACGACGAGCACGACGCGGGCAACTGCTACTTCTCCATTCACGCCGGGGCGGGCGGCACCGAAAGTTGCGACTGGGTGCAAATGCTATACCGGATGTACACCCGCTACTTTGAGCGCACAGGACTGAAGGCTGCCGAGGTGGACCGACTCGATGGCGAAGAGGCAGGCATCCGCTCGGTGACTTTTCACGTCGCCGGCCCCTACGCGTATGGATATCTTTCATGCGAGCGAGGCGTGCACAGGCTGGTGCGCATAAGCCCGTTCGATTCGCAGAAACGACGACATACCAGCTTCGCCTCGGTGGACGTTCTACCCGAGCTTCAAGAGGTCGAAGTCGACATCGACTGGGATGAAGAAGTGCGAGAAGACACCTTCTGCTCCAGCGGGGCCGGGGGACAGCACGTCAACAAGACATCCAGCGCAATCCGCCTCACCCACCTGCCAACCGGGCTGGTAGTGCAATGCCAGAACGAGCGATCTCAGCACAAAAACAGGGCTGAGGCCAGAAAGATGCTCAGCGCCAAGATCTACCAGCACGAACAGGCCAAACGCGATGCCGAACTCGCCAAGGAATATAGCCAGAAGGGCGAAATCGCCTTCGGATACCAAATACGCTCGTATGTGCTTTATCCGTATCAACTTGTCCGCGACGAAAGAACCGAACTCAAAAGCTCCGCCACCGACAACGTGCTCGACGGAGACATACAAGAGTTTATAGACGCCACGTTGAGGCATAAGGCATCGGCCGGAAAGAAGTAATCTCTACATTGCGCCGACCAATGCCGACACCAACGCGTCGATGTCGTCACGGGTGTGGTCGCAGCACAGGCTTATCCTCAGGCGACTAGATCCGGGCGCGACCGTCGGAGGGCGAATTGAGCCCACAAGAAAACCTTCTTCAAGAAGTCTTGCTCCTATCGACAGTGCCTTGGTCGGAGAGTGAACTATCACCGGGACGATTGGCCCGACGGAATCGGCGCCCACGCACAGACCCGCTTCATCGAGCCTGGCGCGAAGATAGTTTCCCAGTTCGAGCAGATTCTTCCGACGCTCCGGCTGATCCCTGATGACGTCAAGGGCGGTGATCGCCGCGGCGCATATCGACGCCGGTGGCGCAGTGGTGTAAATGAATTGCCTTCCCGAGTTGATAATCCAGTCGCGAAGCACGCCGGGGCCCGCCACGAATCCTCCCATGCAACCGATCGCTTTTGAAAGCGTTCCCACCGTCACATCCACTTGATCCTCAACGCCAAGCATTTCCGCGGCCCCCCTGCCATCATCGCCAAGAACGCCAGTGGCGTGGGCCTCGTCGATCATCAAAAGGGCATCGTATTCCCGCTTGATCTTGGCAAGCTCTCGCAGGTCGG
Source organism: uncultured Planctomycetaceae bacterium (assembly GCA_964632015.1). Classification (GTDB taxonomy): domain Bacteria; phylum Planctomycetota; class Phycisphaerae; order SM23-33; family SM23-33; genus JAAYCO01. Next base: position 6,472 of record CAZWAT010000115.1, on the reverse strand, counting down.
CCAGGTCGCCGTCCATCGAAAACAGCGAGTCGGTGACGATTATTCTTCGACGATATCGCCCCCCAAGCCGATCGAGCAGATTCCTCAGCCGACGCGCGTCACGATGCGGGTACGTTCGCATGGTCGCCCCACAACTTCTGGCAGCGTCGATTATGCTAGCGTGGTTGAGCTTGTCGCACAGAACAAGATCACCCTTGTTCGCAAGGGCGTGCATGGCAACATGATTGGCCATCCAGCCCGTCGAAACCACCACCGCGCCGGCGCATCGCTTGAAGTCAGCCAGCCTGCGCTCAAGCTGTTCATGCACGGCAGAAGTTCCGCTGACGAGTCTTGACGCCCCGCTTCCCACGCCCCACCGCTCAATTGCGTCAACAGCCGACGCCTTGAGCCGGGGGTGATTCGCAAGACAAAGATAATCGTTGCCGCAAAAGCACATGACGGTTCTGTCGCCCAGGGTTATCCGCGCCCCGTGCGAACTCTGGACAACGCGAAGCTCCCGAAAAAGGTCTTCCTGCGCGAGCCTGTCCAGGTTAAGTGACATTTCCTGCCAAAGATCCATCATGCCAGTTTGATCCACCCAGACCGGCCGGTCAATCCCAAACCCTATAACGCCAGTTGCGGGCCAGTGCGACGGGACATCAGCGAACGAGGCACGCAATAGTCGAAAACGGCACGAATCGGGCGTCTATTGGGCTTGGTTCCCGGTGGCAAAAGTGTCTAAAATCAAGCTTTCAGCAGCATTCCGCTGCCGTGTTTGCAAAATCGTGAGGTTACACAATGACGGGTAAGGAACGAGTTCTCAAGGCGTTTCGTCGCGAGCCGGTTGATCGTATTCCATGGGTGCCATTCGTTGGTTCGCATGCTGGCGCGCTTATAGGTCTGAAGGCTCATGAATATCTCAAAAGTTCCAAGCACATCATCGCCGGCGCCGAAGAGGCCATCAGGCAGTACGATCCGGACGGTATTCCGGTGACATTCGATCTACAGGTGGAGGCGGAAATCCTCGGCTGCGATCTGGTATGGTCGGACGAAAACCCCCCGGCGGTGGCATCTCATGTCTTGACTGACTCGACCAAGCTGGAGAATCTGCACATTCCCACCCCCGACGAGGGCAGACTCAAGGATTGTCTCGAAGCGGCGAGGTATCTTTGCGAGGCGCATCGGGACCTGGCGATTTACGGCCTGGTCACCGGACCATTCACTTTGGCGTTGCACCTGCTCGGAACCGACATCTTTCTGAAGATGTACGACGAAGGCGAATACGTCAGCAGACTGATGGAGTTCTGCCAGAAGGTCACGCTCGCCGTGAGCGGTTATTACATCGACGCGGGCTGTCCCGTAATAGCGGTTGTCGACCCGATGACCAGTCAGATAGGCCCGGACGTGTTCGAGCAATTCGTCACGCCTCACTCGACAAAGGTGTTCGATTACATTCGTTCCCGCGGGGCGCTTGGGTCTTTCTTCGTCTGCGGACACGCCCAGCAGAACCTTGGCGTGATGTGCAAGTGCGGGCCTGACAATATCTGTGTGGACGAGAACATCCCTCTGGCCGTCGTCAAGGAGATCTGCGAAAAGCACGAAGTCAGTTTCGGGGGCAACCTGAAGTTGACTACCGTTCTGCTTCTTGGGACGCCCCAGGATGCCCAGCGAAACGCCATTTCATGCATGGATACCGCCGGTGACGTGGGTTACGTGCTCGCGCCAGGTTGCGATCTTCCATACGCCGTGCCGCCCGAAAATCTCAAGGCGGTCGGCGAGGTCGTTCGCGACGAATACAAGCGCGACGTCGCACGGATGCTTGGTGAAGCCGAGCAGGGCAAGTCGCAGTTGGACATGAGCGAGTACGGTCAGGCGGACAAGGTTATCGTCGACATTGTGACGCTCGACAGCGAGGCCTGCGCGCCGTGTCAGTACATGGTCGAGGCGGTAAGGAAGGTCGCCCCCGAGTTCGACGGCCTGGTCGAATGGCGGGAACACAAGATCAAGTATCGAGAATCGCTGGTCTTCATGAACGCCCTGATGGTGCATAACGTGCCTACCATTTGCATCGACGGAATCATCACCTTCGTCTCGCGCATCCCCTCACGTGACGAACTCGTCGAAGCCATCCAGAACCGCATATTCGACAAGGTTCGCGCAAGAATTCAACGCCGACGGGCGTCGATTCTAATCCTCGGAAACGGTGACGAAAAATGTCTTCAGCTTCAAGACAATGTCACACAGGCTATCGCCGAGCTGGGCGCCGAGGTGGACGTAACCATGATCACCGACGAGGCCGAGATTCTGCGATATGGGGTCTCACCCAAACAATCGCCGGTGGCGGTAATGGCGAAATACCAGGTCAAATCCACCCGAAACGTGCCCGAAACGGCGATCATCAAGGAATGGGTAAAAGATATCATATGAGTACACCTATTGATGTCTGGCTACTGACAGGTTATCTTGGGGCGGGCAAGACGACCATGCTCAACAACCTCCTTGGCGCAGAAATGTTCAAGGGTAAGCGCGTCGCGTTGGTAATCAACGAGTTCGGCCAGCTTGGCATCGATGGAGCACTGGTTCGCCCCGGAGAATGGACGAAGTTCGAGCTCAACAAGGGCAGCCTGTTCTGCGCCTGCATCAAGGTCGACACAGTGAAGGTGCTCAGGCAAATCGCCTTCGACATCAAGCCCGACGTCGTGATCATCGAGGCGACAGGGCTCAGCGAAAGCGCCGACCTCGAAGCGCTTTTCGCGTCCTCGGCAATAGAAGACCTTCTCAACGTCCGAGCCAACATCTGCCTTGTCGATCCTGTCACCTTCACCAAGGTCTGCGCGTTCGTGCCCTGTGTCACCAGGCAGGTTCAACAGGCAGACGGAATTGTCATAAACAAGTGCGACCTTTCAGATGAGGCGTCGCTGAAGACGCTGACCGCGACATTGACGCAAATAAATCCCCGCGCCGCCATCACCATGACTTCCTTCGCGGATATTCCCAACGATTGGCTGGCGGGGTTGACTCACGCCTCGGGTCAGTGCGGCATATCGTCGGGGCCACCTGCCCAGGCGGTGTCGGTTTCGATACAAAGCGCCAAACCGATAAATCAAAGAAAATTCATGGCGGCGTTATCCGAACTCAAGGGCAGTATTCTGCGTCTCAAGGGTAACATTGATTTCGGCGACGGAAGCATAATGGTCGAATACGCAGGCGGCGAGTTGACCCAGGGCGAAGCGATCAAGAATCTGCGTCCTCCAACCGCGTTCGTCGTAATCGCATGGGGTGTGAATCGCGACGAACTCGCAGAAAAGCTCAGCCGCCCCTGATTTTTCTCCTTCTTGGGGGAACATCCTTGCTTGTACCGCTTGACTGTTGGCGGCTGCGAAACAATAATCGACCAAGGAGCCTTAACATATGAAAGATAAACTGTTTGGTCTCGGAATCACCTTTGACGATGTGCTTCTTGTACCCGCCCGTTCGAGCGTCGTTCCACGCGAGGTAGACACCTCCACGAACATCACTCGCAACATCCGTTTGAACCTGCCCTTGGTCTCGGCGCCGATGGACACCGTAACCGAGGCTGCTTTGGCAATCGCCCTCGCCCAGGAAGGCGGGCTTGGGATTATCCACAAGAACCTTACTGTCGAGGCCCAGGCCCGGGAAGTCGAGAAGGTCAAACGAAGCGAGAACGGTATCATCACCGACCCGATCAAGCTTCCCCCCACCGAGTCCACCGCGACTGTTCGCAAGCTCATGCGGGAACACAACGTCTCGGGCATTCCGATCGTCGTAGAAGACGATCGTCTCGTGGGCATTCTGACACGTCGCGACATGAAATTCCTGACAGGCGACACGACCATACGCGAGGTGATGACGTCCAAGAATCTCATCACCGCCCCACCGAACACCACACTGGACGAGGCGGAGTTGATACTCAACCGCCACAAGGTCGAAAAACTGCTTCTGACCGATCCCGAGGGCAGGCTTGTTGGCCTGATCACCATGAGGGACATCGACAAGATGCGTCAATATCCCCTGAGCTGCAAGGATTCGCGAGGCAGACTTCGGGTTGGCGCCGGCGTCGGAGTGGGTGACCTTGAACGCGTCGCGGCGTTGATAGAAAAGGATGTCGACCTGATCGTCGTTGATTCCGCCCATGGGCACAGCGACAACGTCATAAAGACCGTCGAGCAGATCAAAGCGAAATTCGATATCGAGGTCATCGCCGGCAACGTTGCCACAGGCGAAGGCGCTGCCGATCTCATCGCCGCCGGGGCAGACGCCATAAAGGTGGGAATCGGACCCGGCTCAATCTGCACCACCAGGGTAATCAGTGGAGTGGGCGTTCCGCAGATCACCGCCGTCAGGGAGGCGGCAAAGGTTGCCGACATCCATGGAGTACCGGTTATCGCCGATGGTGGAGTCCGTCACAGCGGCGACATCACCAAGGCCATCGCCGCCGGAGCATCGGTGGTGATGATGGGCAGCCTGTTTGCCGGGCTCGACGAATCCCCCGGAGCATTGGTGATTTACAAGGGCAGACAGTTCAAGGCCTATCGCGGAATGGGGTCGCTGGGCGCAATGGTCAGCGGGTCTGCCGATCGCTACAGTCAGAAGGAAGTGGCGTCCAACAGAGACAAGCTCGTTCCCGAAGGCGTTGAGGGGAGAGTACCCTACCGCGGCTCGCTTGGTGATTTCGTATACCAGATGGTTGGCGGGCTTCGCGCGGGCATGGGCTACTGCGGAGCAGCTACCATTGAAGAACTGAGACGCAAGGCGAAATTCATACAGATCTCGGCTGCGTCGCTGGCGGAAAACCACCCGCACGATATCGTCATAACGCATGAGTCGCCGAATTATTCAACGCTTCATGCGGTAGAAGAATAAGCCTGCGCAAAACAATAAAGGAGCTCGGCGATGCGATGTGTATTGTCGATGGTCGTGGTGGCGTGTCTGTTCGCTGGATGCGCCGATGAGCCCGCGGGGCAAATGGTTTCGCTTGGTGACGCCGACCCCGTCGCTGTAATGGATACCGCACGTGAAGTGCTTGTCATGTATGGGTTTACGATTGAATCGTCCGATCATCAACGCATGACCCTTACCACCCTTCCCAGACCCATTGACGCCGGTCCGGAGCGGCTGGTGGGTGCTTCTCCCGCCCGTCAGAAGGCACGCCTGGCCGTCAACAGGGCGGAGGGTAATACCTCGCTTGTGCTTGTCGTCAACAACCAGAGACAGGGCTCAGCCGTGCACAGCGCGATGGCTGCAACCGACTCATACAGCAGCGTTCCCAACCACACCGCCAGCGAGATGGAATCCACCCCGCTTGAACAGTACGAATCATGGCAGAACGTCGGCAGAGATCGCGAACTGGAGAACAGTATTATCCAAGACATTCGCGCCAAATTCCCTGCTGAAACCATCGACTGATCACATACACCCAGGAAGCGCTGCCGTACTCGGCTTATCCCTTTATGCCAGATGTGAAATCAGCATGAACAGCATCAAGGTTATGACCAGCACCGATAGCAATATCGACACCATTACTTGTATGCATGTTCGCTTAGGAAGTGGGCCGGGCCAATTGCGGGACCGGTAAGCGGATCTGACGCCAAAGTACAGGCCGATGAATGCCAGCGGCGGGAACAACACCATGAAGTATGTACACCGCATTGCTTTCACGGCATCTTCATGTGGAGATCTTTCATCCGCAGGCGCTGGGGCGACTTCCTTTTGCCCCACTATCTCAATCGCCTCTTCAAGCCTGTCGCTTGGAACGACAATGCGAACACCCTTTGGGTTTATTGCGACCCCCAGATGCGAAAGCGTGTTGCTGACATGCGGATTAAGCACATATGCTTCGATACCCGCCGCGTTCAAAGACGACACCATCACATTGGCCTCGATGATCGAACCCGCTGAAATGAACGCCTCATGAACCTTGTCGTGCCGCATCACATCCCCAATCTGGTGATTGAAAGCTGATTTATGAACTGAACCGAGGCATATTATATACGATTATCGAGCATGTGACAGCATGAATTTGTCCACTGCGTCCACTCGAATAGCGACTTATCTAACCTCTTTTCTATCCAGTGCTTACCATCTTGGAATAAAGCGAACACTAGCATGTTCCGGGCGTATAAAAGTAGGCCCTGAATGGGGGTCGAAAAGAAATTTGTCATAATTTCAGGAAAAGGCTTTGACGGGGATGATCGGGGCACGTATAAGAGTCCGCACGATGTGAGTCGTATCGCATCGTAATCATCCCTGGTCGGGCTCGCCCGGCCCCGCTCGCTGGCCCTGGCCGGAGTTTGCGGAAGGGCTTCTTCGCGATGAGGCGGACCCGAATTAACAGAACCTTGCCTGGTGGTTGGCGTATCAAAACAGGCAGGTGAAAAGAAAAAAATGCGAATTTTCGGATTGTCGATTGACAGCCGATAATCGAGAGAGTTAAGATTGCTCTCTCGCGTCTAAGAGCGAAGAGGCTCAAGAC
>CAZWAT010000114.1:0-9060 GCA_964632015.1 uncultured Planctomycetaceae bacterium | reverse complement strand
TCGGATAGGTGAAATGAACCTGGCGGTAAAAACCTTGATGACCAAGTTCGATTTCAACGAATACGGTGGCGCCCCCCTGTTGGGTGTTGGTGGAATATGTATAATCTGCCACGGCGCCAGCGACTCTCGCGGTTTCAAGAACGCTGTGCGGGTCGCCCGCCAATTCGTGCAGCAAAACATTAACGACCAGATTATGGATTTTCTGGCCCAGGGGCAGAGGATTACTAATGGATAACGCCCGAAGGGCAAAAGTAACAGGTATCGGGGCATCAGTTCCCGATAAAGTGCTGACCAATGCGGACTTCGAGAAATTTCTCGACACATCCGATGAATGGATCACCAAGCGAACCGGCATAAAAGAACGCCGTGTAGTAAGCGAAGGCGAAAGCACCTCGACGCTCGCGGTACGGGCAGCCCGAAAGGCGCTCGACAACGCGGGAATCAAGCCCACCGATCTCGATCTGATCATATGCGCGACGGTGACACCGGATATGTCCATCCCTGCCACCGCGTGCTTCATCCAGGCCGAGCTTGGCGCGCCGGGAATCGCAGCGTTCGACATTCTCGCCGCGTGCAGCGGTTTCATTTATGGCGTCGCCACAGCCTGCAAGTACATCGAAAGCGGTATGTACAACCGCGTGCTTGTGATCGGGGCCGATACCCTCACACGAGTCAGCGATTACACCGATCGCGGAAGTTGCATTCTTTTCGGCGATGGCGCCGGCGCCGTGGTGCTTGAAGGCACAACCAAGCCTGATACGGGAGTGCTGTACAACGTTCTGCACGCCGAAGGAACCGGTTGGGACTTCATCCATATTCCCGGAGGCGGGTCGAAAAACCCCGCCACCCACAAGACCGTGGACGAAGGCCTGCATTATGTGAAGATGCGAGGCAGAGATGTCTACAAGTTCGCCGTCGAGAAGATGCAATGGCTTCTGGGCGACTGCATGTCACAATGCGGGCTGACAGTGGACGACATCTCCATGGTCATCCCCCACCAGGTGAACGTGCGGATTATCCAGTCGGCAACCGAGAAACATGGTTTCCCCATGGACAAGGTCTATCTGAACATCGACCGATTCGGGAACACCTCGGCAGCGTCGGTTCCTGTAGCATTTGACGAAGCCTGGCGACTTGGAAGAATACACACTGGCGACACGGTAATGCTGGTGGCGTTCGGCGCGGGCCTGACTTGGGCAGGCAGCGTGATCAAACTTTGATGCAGACCAGCCAGCAATCGACGGAGCGAAAGATGGCGAAAATCGCATTTCTGTTTCCCGGACAAGGCGCGCAGCATGTCGGAATGGGCCAGGATATATACGAAGCCTTCGGCGCCGCTCGTGTCGTCTTCGATCAAGCCCAGGAGATAACAGGTCTGCCGCTCAAGAAGCTCTGCTTCGAAGGCCCCGAGGAAGAACTCAGCAGAACCGACATTGCCCAGCCGGCGATATTCACCGTATCGGCTGCGATGCTCGCGTGCATGAATTCCCTTCTCGAACCAGACAAGGCCGACGCTCTTCGTCCCTCGCACATGGCCGGTTTGAGCCTTGGTGAATACACCGCCCTGTTCGCCGCCGGTACGTTGACATTCGCCGACGCGTTAAAGCTTGTCGCTCGCAGAGGGGCCGCCATGCAGGCGGCAGCCGTTGCAAGCCCATCGAGCATGGTCGCCGTGATGGGGCTCGACGAGGATGGCGCGCAAAAGCTCTGCCAAGCCGCCGCGGGCGATGGCGTGTTAACATGCGCCAACTTCAACGCTCCGGGCCAGATCGTGCTTACAGGCAGCATCGAGTCGTGCAAGCGGGCCGCAGAGATCGCAAAGGATCATGGCGCGTCCGGGGCAATTGAGTTGAAGGTGGCCGGGGCGTTTCACAGCAGTTTTATGAAGCCCGCCGCCGATGAGTTGGCAAAAGCCCTTGCAGACACCAATTTCACCTCGCCCGGCCGGCCCGACTTCGAGGACGATTCTTCAAGCCCCCCGATCGTCGAATGGGCACAGGGATTCGCAACCGAGGGCGTAGAGATTATCGCCAACGTCGACGCCCAGCCCTACGGCTGCATGTGCCAGGCGCCCGTGAGGCTTCTGTCACAGTTGACCGGCGCGGTAAGGTGGCAGCAATCTATGGAGCTGCTTGTCGCCAAGGGCGTCGAACAATTCTTCGAAATCGGTCCTGGAAAGGTGCTCAAGGGCCTGATGAGAAGAATAGAGCGAAAGGCCAATGTTGTCACGCTGAACAGCCAAAACGCTCTCGAGAAACTCGCTGATTAGGCTTTACCCCCCGGCGAGAGTCTGGTATTGAGGCATTACAACAAACGTTGAATACGTGAAGAATCGGAAGGAATCAAGCAATGGAAGCTGATAAGGATAAGGTTGCGATTGTCACCGGTGGCGCCCGTGGAATCGGGGCACAGATCTGCCGGGAACTACTAGGTATGGGAATGACGGTTGTCGCCGTCGATTTGAAGCAGGATCTGCTCGAAGCGCTGCCCGCTGAACTGGGCAATCCCGGCGATCGCCTTCAGACGGCATGCGTGGACGTAACCGACAGCGCGGGCTTTTCTTCGGTCATCGAGGACATCGCCCAGAAGCACGGCAGGCTTGACGTGCTGGTTAACAACGCCGGTATCACGCGTGACAACATCGTGCTTATGATGAGCGATGAAGACTGGGAACTGGTACTGAAGGTCAACCTCACCAGCGCGTTCATCGGAACCCGCGCCGCGGGCAAGATCATGATGCGTCAGCGCAAGGGTTCTATAGTAATGATGTCAAGCTACAGTGGGCTCGAGGGCAACCGCGGACAGGCAAATTACGCCGCGTCCAAGGCAGGCATGCTGGGCCTGATGAAATCGGCGGCGAAGGAACTGGCGAAGCGAAGCGTTCGCGTAAACGCGGTCGCCCCCGGGTTCATCAAGACAGACATGACGGACGCTCTTCCCCAGCAGGCCAAGGATATGGCCCTGACGCAGATTCCGATGGAGCGTTTCGGAACTCCCAACGACATCGCCAAGGCAGTGGGATTCCTTTCTTCGGAAGCGTCCGCATACATCACCGGGCAGGTGATCAGCGTTGACGGTGGAATGCACACGTAATGCTGGAAACATGAAAGTTTGAGTTTGTGGCGTCAAGCTATTGCGTGTGGCGTGTTTGCACGCTATAGTACCGCCGCCTGTTAGGTGGGCGTAGTTATGAGCCCGAAGTTACGGTAAATTTCAAAAGTACATGGAGATCAAAAGTGGCCGACGAAATTGAAGACAAGGTAATCGAAATCGTTTCAGAGCAGATGGGCGTAGACAAGAGCGAAATCACGCGTGAGACGTCGTTCGTGAACGACCTCAACGCCGACTCTCTTGACACCGTCGAGCTTGTCATGGAGTTCGAAGACGAGTTCGAGCTGAGCATTCCAGACGAAGAGGCCGAGAAGATTCAGACTGTCGGCCAGGCTATTGATTACATCAAAGAGCATTCCAACAAGGCTTAGTTTACATGGCCAGACGCCGCATCGTAGTTACGGGTATGGGCACGCTCAATCCGCTGGCGCACACAGTGGAGAGTTTCTGGGATGCGCTGATGAGTTGCAAAAGCGGCATCAGACGCATCAAGCGGTTTGACCCCTCGTGTTTCACCTCTCAAATAGGTGGAGAGGTTCAGGACTTCGAGGCAGTCCCCCCAGAATATGTGGACCCACGCGAGTCACGTCGCATGGATCGCTTCGCCCAACTGGCGGTCACTGCCGCCATTGACGCGGTTCGCGATTCCAACATCGACTTTTCTCACGAGGATGTCTCACGTTGCGGCGTGATAGTTGGCAGCGGAATTGGCGGTCTTCAGGAGCTTGAAGATCAGCACAACCGCATGCTTCAAAAAGGCCCGTCGAGATTGAGCCCGTTTACCGTTCCCAAGCTGATGGCAAATGCGGCCAGTGGCAATATTTCCATCATCTGGGGTCTGATGGGCATCAACACTTCGGTGGTTACTGCGTGCGCCTCGGCATCCAACGCGATTGGCGAGGCGATGCGGGTTATCGAACACGGCGATGCCGATGTCATGATAACCGGTGGTAGCGAGGCCGCCCTCACCCAGATGGGGTTGGCAAGCTTCTGCGCCCTCAAGGGCCTGTCCACGCGGAACGACGACCCCGAACACGCTAGCAGACCCTTTGATAAAGGGAGGGATGGATTCCTTCTCGCCGAAGGCGCCGGCGTGGTGGTCATCGAAGAACTGGAGCACGCCCTCAAGCGCGGCGCGACGATTTATTCCGAGCTTGCTGGATACGGAGCCAGCGGCGATGGACATCACATCACCGCACCCGACCCCGAAGGGAAAGGCGCAGTGCTCGCCATGAAGAGATGTCTGGCGGATGCGAACGTCAACACCGAAGATGTTCAATATATCAACACCCACGGAACCAGCACCGTACTTGGCGATATCGCCGAGACACGGGCGATGAAGAAGGTGTTCGGCGATTGGGCAAAGTCGGGACTGATGGTTTCATCCACCAAGAGCGCCCACGGACACCTTCTCGGGGCGTCCGGCGGCGTGGAACTCATTGCCTGCACTAAGGCCATTCAGAAGAACGTTATCCCGCCGACGCTGAATCTCGAAGACCCCGACCCGGAGTGCGATCTGGATTATGTTCCCAATACTCCAAGGGAAGCCAAGATCGACGTCGCCCTGAGCAACAGCTTCGGGTTCGGCGGGCACAATGCATGCCTCGTGATTCGCCGATTCGTCGGCTGAGTGCTCACCCCTCGCAAACCCAAAAGCCCGTGGCGATTGTCACGGGTTTTTTTCTACCCTCACAGCGCCCGGGCCGAGGGTTCATCGCCGCCATGCTCCTCGCGACGATCATCAATCAGATCACGTGCATATCGCAGCGCTGCCGACCTGTCGATCAACTGCTCGTTGAGCTGTGCCTCGTAGACCCGCCGGAGTATGCTGCCCATTCGCGGGCCCTGCTCAACGCCCATCGTCTTGAGATCTTCGCCACTAACCAGCGGATCGGGCGATACCATGGAAGGATCTATTGACCGCGCCCTTCGGGCGATTTCGCGGGATGCCTTGCTGGATCCATCGCTGACTTTCTCCTGGTATGTCCAAAGTCGTCTGAGTCGCGGGAAGTCCGGATCTCCCAGCAGCTTCTTGAACTGCGCCAGCGACATCTCGCGGGCCTTTCGCCACTCGCCAAGGTGTTTAGAAAGGTAAACCAGCGAGTCCCTCATCTCATTCGACCCACCCCACCTGCGGACAATGCGTTTGATGTCGGCAGGGTCAAGCTCGCATAGCAGCGCACCGAATGTCAGGGGCAGGTCTTGTCGCGCGGCGACCGCGGCGACCCGACGAAGCGCCCGCTCCCATAGATCTCGCTCGAACAGCTCGCCGAGCACATGTCTTGCGAGCCCAAGCTCTTCCATCAGGCGAAGTGCCCCATCCGCATTAGCGCGCTGGAGCATCTTGCGCAGCTCTTCAAGAATTCGCTCCGGGCTTATGCACGTGATGTTGTGCGCGTTGTGCCTGATCGCCTGGGCGGTGTCGGCATCCACATCAAACCCAAGCCTGACCGCGAATCGCACCGCGCGAATCATGCGAAGGTAGTCTTCGTTGAATCTCACCTCCGGCGAGCCTATCGTGCGGATGATCCGTTTTTTGAGATCTTCCCTTCCACCGACATAATCAATAACTTCGTCCTTCTGCGGATCGTAAAACATGCCGTTGATTGTAAAATCTCGTCTCTGGGCGTCGTGGCGGGCATCGGTAAAGCTGACGCTGCTGGGTCGGCGTCCGTCGGCGTAGTCCTGGTCGCTGCGGAACGTCGTGACTTCTATCATCCTTCCCTTCAGAATGACCATTGCCACGCCGAACTTCGCCCCGATCATAAGCACCTTGCGAAAGATACCGGCGATCTGATCGGGGGTGGCGCTGGTCGCGACGTCGTAATCGCTGCTGGGTTCGCCAAGCAGCATGTCGCGCACGCACCCGCCTGCAAGCAGGGCCTCGAAGCCGGCTTCCCTCAGTCTGCCGACAACTTCAACAGCGGTTTGTTTGTTTGCGGGTCTCGCCATGCGTTGTCAGTATATAGTGTGCAACGCCCAAGCCCAAGATGGTATAAATTACCCCATGAAAAGCAGTGAAAAAGTTTTATTGGCGATGAGCGGAGGCGTGGATTCCTCTGTGGCGGCCGCGTTGCTTCTCGAACAGGGATATCGCGTCACCGGGGTGTTCATGTGCATCGGGCTCGACGCCGACAGCGACAGCCGGGGGTGCTGCTCGCCGCAGGACTCCGCCGACGCCCGCCGGGTCGCCGATAAGCTGGGCATCGACATGCACGTGCTCAACGTCGCCGAGTCGTTCGGGACGATCATCGACTACTTCACAAGCGAATACCTCCGCGGAAGAACGCCCAACCCCTGTATAGTCTGTAATTCCACAGTCAAGTTCGGCAGGTTGTTTCATCATGCCGACACCATCGGCGCACGCTACGTCGCCACCGGTCATCACGCAAGGATCGTCCCCACCGGCGCCGGGGCCGCGCTGGCGAGGGGAAAATGCACGGCGAAAGATCAATCCTACGCCCTGTTCGCCGTCGCTCGCCAGAGGCTAGGGCGCATGCTGCTTCCGGTAGGCGAGATCGAGCACAAGGACAGAATCCGCGAAATCGCAAAATCGCTCGGACTCAATGTTCACGACAAGCCCGACAGCCAGGAGATATGCTTCGTTCCCGACGACGATTACCCCGCACTGCTGCAAGCGCGTGTGCCGGAGGCATTGACACCTGGAAACATAGTCGATTCTTCCGGGCGCGTGCTGGGTCGTCATGACGGGTACGCCAGATACACCATCGGTCAGCGTCGGAGGCTTGGCGTGGCGATGGGTCATCCCATGTACGTCACGCACGTCGACCCGGCCACGGCGACGGTGACAATCGGCCCGCGTGAAGAGGTAATGTCAACTTGCCTGTGCGCCGAAGGCGCGTCGTGGCAACAGGATGTGCCCGCGAGTTTCGACGCCATCGTGCAGATTCGTTATAACAATCGCGGCGCCTCTGCCCACGTGACGCGCGTTGCTGACGACGCGTTCGACGTGCGGTTTCACGAACCCCTCGGCGCGATTACTCCCGGACAGGCGGCCGTGGTTTATGACGGCGACACCGTACTTGGCGGCGGCTGGATAGCTGATCGCAGATAAGCTTGAGCGGGTGGGCGAGTTGCGAGGTGACGTTGTCTTACATCTTTTCAGAAGGTCTGCTCCAACGTATGATTGGTGAACCTTCGGATAGCGACAATCGCAGGATCTACCGAGAACGGAATAACAGTCACCGCCGACCAGGAGAGTCAAAATCAGCGATATAGAAGAGAAGGAAACCACCTGCCCGCGTTGCAGAATGGAAATATCGCCCGAAGCGGAGTATTGCGAGCACTGCGGCCAGGCGTTGGAAACAAAACGCCATGTGCCATGGTATCATCTGCATCGCCGGGTGTATGACTGGACGCTCGCATGGGCATACCGCCCCACCGCGGCGCTGGCGCTGTTCGTGTTGAGTTTCGCAGAAAGCAGCTTCTTTCCGGTTCCTCCCGACGTGCTGCTGATGCCACTGGTACTCGGCAACAGACGCAAGTGGCTCAGACTGGCGACGATCTGCAGTTCCGCCAGCGTGCTCGGGGCCGTGGCGGGATTCCTGATCGGCGCGTTGTTGTGGCAGCAGGTGGGCGGGTTCTTCCATGACAACATTCCAGGCTTCGGGCGAGATATCATCACGCTAACTGACGGTACGCAGGTGCGGGGGATCATCGACCGCAGCAGTGTTGTGGATTCCGAGCCTCAATATCCCCTGACCATCAATGGCGGTGCCGCCACCTTCGATAAGCGCCATGTGCAAGCGGTGGAAATCCACCCGTTCACCAAGGTCGGGTCGCTTTATGAAAAATACAATTTTTGGATCGTGTTCACCGCGGGCTTCACGCCCCTGCCGTTCAAGGTGATTACAATTACCGCCGGTGTCTTCGGCACAGGTCCGGGCGTGGCGAATTCAACGGTGTTCTTCGCGATCTTCCTGCTCGCCGCCGCCATTAGTCGTTCCAGCAGGTTCTTTCTTGTCGCAGGTCTGATGCGCATCTTCGGCCCGAAGATCACGCCGTTCATCGACAAGTATTTCAACCTGCTGGCGCTGCTGTTCACTGCCTTGCTGATCGGCGGGTTCATGGCGATCAAGTACGTGTTCTGATACGATGTGTGTGATTTATCCCAACCACCTTGGCAGGGACGTTCGTACAAAATAGTTCACCTGCGTATTGGAGAAACCATGCCACTATCACCACAGGAACGTTCAACATTGATAACGCTTGCCCGCGACGCCGTTGACGCATCCGTCCGCGGCTTGACGCTGCCTGTTCCACGGTGCGAGGGCATTCTGTCGAGAAGGCTAGGCTGCTTCGTGACGCTCACCAACTCGGGAATGCTTCGAGGCTGCATCGGGGCGTTCCAACCGACCCAACCCCTCGGGCCCACCGTGGTGGAAATGGCCACAGCCGCCGCCACGCAGGATCCAAGGTTCACCACCCGCCCCATCACGCCGACTGAGCTGGAACAATTGCAGGTCGAGGTTTCGGTGCTCTCCGAACTTGTCGAAACCGACAAACCCGAGCGTCTGGAAGTGGGCAAACACGGCATCTACATTGTCAATGGCCCGCGGGCGGGATGCTTCTTACCCGAGGTCGCAACCGACATGGGATGGTCCGCACAGGAATTTCTCGACCAGTGCTGCTGCTCCAAGGCGGGCCTCCCAGCCGGGGCTTGGATGTCGTCGCAAACGAAGGTCTATCTGTTCACATCAGAGAAGTTTTCGGACTAGACCCCCAAGATCCCAACGCGGTTAACAGCCCCGGCCGTAAAGCCGCGCCTACGCAACGAACGATGCCCATCGCACCTTGCACACATCCACCACGCTACACGTGTCACAACACATCTTTTGCGGTGTCACTAAGGGCAGATCGCGCCTTTTCCACTGGCTGATATCTGATAATTGTCAAATAGCCTTCCACGAGCCTATCACCCGTGGTGCC
>CAZWAT010000113.1:0-9372 GCA_964632015.1 uncultured Planctomycetaceae bacterium | reverse complement strand
CCCGCCGCATTTCTGACCATTTTGATATTGTCTTGACATGATCTTAACCCGGAAGACAATTGACATTCGCAATCGGTCGGGCTTTTGACAGCTACCGACTGCCAACCCCACGGGGTGTTATTCCGGCTTCACACTCGATCAAGCGGACACACTCGGTTTACTTTTGGAGGCACGAAATGCAGGCAAAGCGTATAGCTATTTATCCAGGCGATGGCATAGGCATCGAGGTAACGTCGGAAGTAGTCAAGGTACTCGAGGCGCTCATGAAAAAGGTCGGGATACCGTTGGAACTTACCGAATTCGACTGGGGCGAGCGATATTGGCGAACACACGGCAAAATCGCGCCGGATGACTACCTTGAGCAGCTTCGCACCTTTGACGCCATTTTCCTCGGCGCGCTTGGCGACCCCGAGAACGTGCCCGACCACATCAGCCTCATCCCGCTGATTGGCATGCGCCAGGGGTTCGACCAGTACGCGTGCGTGCGTCCGGCAAGGCTGCTTCCCGGGCTCAAGACGCCACTCTCCGACAAGGTTGAGTCCCAGATAGACCTGATGATCGTGCGGGAGAATTCCGAAGGCGAGTACATTGACGCAGGAGGGTTTCTCAGGCCCGACGCGGAGGACGGAACGGCCGTTCAGGTCGCGCTTCATTCTCGCAAGGGAGTCGAACGGATATTGCGGTACGGCTTCGAGTTTGCGCGTAAGCGTCGGCGCAAGCTCACAATGGCGACCAAGTCGAACGCGCTTAAGTACGGAATGGTTTTCTGGGATCAGGTTTTCGAAAAGATCGCGCCGCAGTACCCCGATGTCGAGTCCGAAAAATGCCACGTCGACGCGCTTGCGATGAATTTCGTCCGTTGCCCGGAGGCATACGACGTGGTGGTGGCGTCGAACCTCTTCGGCGATATCCTCAGCGATATCGGCGGAACCATTTCAGGAGGACTCGGCCTGGCTCCGAGCGCAAACATCAACCCCCAGGGCACTGCCCCATCACTGTTCGAACCCGTCCACGGAAGCGCCCCCGACATCAAGGGTAAAGGTCTCGCCAACCCCATCGCCGCAATCCGAAGTGCCGCAATGATGCTCGACTTCCTCGGTTTCCAAGACGCCGCCACTTCGGTAGACACCGCTGTCGAGACGGTTCTTCGCGCAGGCCAAGTGCGCACCCCCGACATCGGCGGCAGCGCCACCACTACACAACTCGGAGACGCAATCATCGAAGCCCTGTAGACGCCCCACCGAACGGAAGGCAACGCAAAAAAACAATGAAATATCCTGTTTACAGACCTCGTATAGTGATTTATATTATCGATAATATCCTACAAATGCCCTTTTGCATAACCTTGTGGTGACGCTGACTGAAGAACAAGCAGCACGTTGGTTAAGCGAGATAAGACACAGGTAAAACATGATCGAGCCTTGCCACGGACAGGGTAGTCCCAGGTAGACTCTTTATCCATTGTCATGAAGATGAAAGGATAGCGAAGTTATTATGTTTATTGACATTCATGTACATACTAGATTGTCTGACATGATGCCCACCAGGCCTGATGGAAGACCGGCTTATACATCGCCTGAGGAACTCATCGAGCGATACGACGCGCTGGGGATTGAAAGCGCGGTGCTGCTTCCTGGCGTCACTCCCGAATGCGCGAAGGTTCCCCAATCGAACGAGGAGATCATCCGCGTTTCGAGGCAGTATGAGGGACGGTTCATTCCCTTCTGCAATATTGATCCACGGGCAATGTCAAATTCCAGCGACGCGCCGTTGGGGCATTTGTTGGAGCACTACAAAAAACTCGGCTGCAAGGGCGTGGGCGAGGTCACAGCCAACCTTCCGATCTTCGACCCGCGTGTGCAGAACCTCTTTGCATGCTGCGAAAAAGTCGGGCTCGCGTTGACATTCCACCTTGCCGCCCAGATCGGCGGAATCTATGGCCTGTACGATGACCCCGGCCTACCCCAACTCGAACGGTCGCTGCAGAAATACCCGAAGTTAAAATTCTTTGCCCATTCGCAGACCTTCTGGGCAGAGATGGGACGACTTCAGACACCTGCTGACAGGTACGGGTACCCCACCTACCCAATCGATGAGGAAGGCGTCGTGCCCAAGCTCTTCAGGCGGTACGAAAACCTCTACGGCGACATGTCGGCAGGTAGCGGCTGCAACGCGGTGAAGCGCGACCGCAAGTTCGGTATCGAGTTCATGAATGATTTCCAGGATCGCCTGCTGTTCGGTACAGACATCTGCGCCCCAGGCACGCCGACACCGCTGGTGGATTACCTGCTGGAGCTTAAGAAGTCCGGTGAAATCTCAGAAACGGTCTTCAACAAGATCGCCCGCGAGAACGCCGTTCGCGTTCTTGGCCTGTGACTGCGAGCCCTCTGGGGCGGCTTCATTGAACGTCCTTCATATATAAGACGCGGCACAACGAAAAAGAGGAAGTTATGAAAGCCTTAATTGGCACCGATTTGGAAGGCGTCGCGGGAGTCGTCAGTTTCGACACCCAGACATATAATGGAAGCAAGTATAACGAACAGGCCAAGATGCTGTTGACAGAAGAAGTCAACGCCGCGGTCGATGGACTGGTTGAAGCGGGTATTGAGGATATTCTCGTAGTCGACGGGCACGGCTCGGGGGCAATGTCGCCCCAGTCCCTGCACCCAATGGCAAAACTGCTTCACGGCAGACCTTCGGCGCCCAGGTCGGCGAGACGGGAAATATACAAAGAGTACGACTTCTGCATCATGATCGGTCAGCATGCCATGGCCGGTACCGAAGATGGAAGCATGAACCATACGCAAAGCTCGCGACAGGTCGATTCGTACACTCTCAACGGAAAACCCATTGGTGAGATAGCACAGTTCGCACTGTCCCAAGGGGCGCTGGGGCTACCGCTGATATGGCTGACCGGTGACGAAGCAGCGTGCAGGGAGGTGAAGGAGCTTATCCCCGGTATCGTCACCACTGCCGTCAAGAAGGGGCTTTCAAGAACATCCGCGATTTCACTCTCGCCTCTTCGATCGCGCCAGTTGATTCGACAGGGCGCAATCGAGGCGGTGGAGAATCACAAACGCGACCCCATAAAGCCGCTGACCTGGCCTGGGCCTTACGTGCTCGAAAAGCGGTTCTTCCATTCAGAAGACAAAGACAGGTACGACGGTAATCCCATGGCCGAGTTCGTGGACTCCCAGACCGTCCGCCTGAAATCGGATTCCATCGAAGACATAATTTACGCCTGAAGGCGGACCAACCAGCCCCTCGAACAAGGCGGAAATCGTCGCCAATGTCACATACAGGTGAATATCGATCAAGTTGCCAATCCCCCCCCGATTGAAATCGGTGCCGGGGATTGATTTATTCGCTTTCTCGCTGTGGCGTCTTGATTATTCCTGGTGTTCAATCACAGCCATGCCGTACGCCTTGACATAGTCTTTTGGTACTACCACCGACACGGCGTGTGGGGTAGTCGCCCTGGTGATGTTCAAAGGCCGGCGCACGCCGGGTTCGTCGGGACTGACCCAGTAAGCGTCAAGCTTCATACCCTCGACCTCATCGCTAAGCGCAAGATCAAACTTGACGTCCTCAACCAGTGCCGGGAACGGATCTGCCGGGGGCGTGCCACCAAGCACCTGTCCGGGCTTCATCGACGCGCCGGTGCAGTTGAGCAGGTGCACCATCCAGACGGGTTCGTCGGTGTACTTCCAGCATTTCATTCGCAGGCGCGGGTCGGCGGCGCTGGTAAAGGCAAAGTCCCCTCCGGAGGCGATACTCAGCGCCTCGGCGAGCAGTTCCCGTGCCCAAGGCTTTGGCGACCAGACCCAGGTCTGCCCATTCCTTATCTCCCTTTGAACATTCTCTGCGCCCAGATACGCGGCAAAGTAAGTGACTCGTCCATGTCCCATCTTTCTGCTGACAAGCGCAGGATACTCCTGATTGCGTATCACGAGGGTCTTGGCGACGTCGCGCTTCGAATCCACCTTCACTCTGAGCGCGCCCATCTCCAGATTATTGCCGTCTATGCTCGCGCCCTTGACGGTTCGATCGCCGATGGATCTCATTGCCAGCCATTCACCTATGGGCCAGGTCTGCCTTGCCCGCCCCCATTCGTCTGCCCTGCCCGCGTTGCGGGTTACCAGAACGTGCCCGCCGCGCATGACGTACTGCCTGAGCGTTTCAAGATCGGCGTCGCTCATGCTCGTGCTGTTGGGCACAATAACGCACTTGAACGTCATCAGATCGTCGCTGGTGAGGTTGTCGTTAAGCAAGACGGCGTACTGAACGTGCATATCGCCAAGGAGTTGGCAGATGCCCAGCATTTCGCTCGTCTGCGTACTGCCCCTGGGATGGTTCCTTGACGGTAGCGAGAAAACCACCGCCACGTCCGAGACCGGTTGGGCTCGCCAGGATTGCATGTTGTCCTGCCAGTTCATGTACCTCGCAACGTCGCGCACCATCTCGTCATCGTACCCGCCGAACAACCATGTGCTTTGCCCGTGCATGTTGTTCATTGCCCAGCCGCTGTAGGCGAATGTCATTTGTTGCAGGGGATACACCAGGCCGAAGATCGGCACGTCATACCGCCACCTCAGCGAGTTGGTGAGGCTTCTACCCGCGTAGACCTGCCTGTAGGACTCGTACACGTTTCGCGACATTATCTCGGTGCCGAGAATCGCCGAGGATCGACCCCCTGCAAATATGTCGCCGCCGCTGCGATCGAATGAAGATGCGGGCGAGGTCAGGCCGTGGTGGGTGGTGTAGGTTATAAGGAAGAAGTCTGGCTTGACCTCCTTGATCGCCTCGCGCAGGGCGACCCTGAAATCTCCGAGGACCACGCTTCTGTATTGCAGCCAGAGTCGCCAGAACGGACTTCTTGTGCCGACGGCGTTGATTACCTCTTCGTTTATCGGCAGATGCATTCCGGTAACGCGGTGGAATTGCTCTCTGCAATACTCGCAGCCGCAGAAGTGAGCGCGATGAAAAGTCACCTCGTCAATCATAAGTCCGTCAATGTCGGTGGTTTTGACAAGATCCTTCATATAGGCGAAGAACTCTTCGCGCCGTTTTGGATGATTTGCGCACCACGCTCGGGTGACTTCTCCGTTTCGCATGTCCCGGCAGGTGATATCGATGTTGTCCGCCATCTCCGCAAGACCTTCGTCGGCATTGATGATGATGGAGAAGCTTTGATGGTCTATCACCTTTATTCCGCGTCTGTGTGCCTCGTCGGTGATCTGCTTGATGACTGCCTTGGCGTTTTCTAGATGTCTCGGCCAGGTGTGGCGGTACAGCAGGCCGTTGAGAAGCAGCACGTTGAACCCCTGAGCCTCGAAGTCATCGAACGCCCTTTTGAGATCGGCGGGATCGTTGAACTCGTAAAACGAGCTGAAGTTGGTGGTTCCCAGTCCTCCAATTCGGGCGTCCCATAACCATCTCATGTCCGGCTGAGTCGTGTCCACCCTGCTGACGGTTTCGGGAGGAAAACTGATCTTCCCCACATCGAGCGACTTGAGCTGCTCAGCGGTATAACGCACCGCCGGGAAGACCTGCACGTCCGCGGCGAAATCGGTATCTCTACGCGGGCCAAGATAGAACGGGCTGGGCGTTGGAATGTCACTCACCCGCCACAGACGCCTTCGGAAGGTGAAGTCTTCGCTGGCGAAGATCATCGGCTGAACCGAAACGCCGTTGATCTTCCAATTTCCGTCAAACGACACGGTAACATCCTCCTGCCATGCGTAGACGGGAAGAGTGACGGTTTGACATTGGCTTTGAGCGACTGGTTTGGTCAGGGTGGTCTGCTTACCGTTGACGCTGATTGTGAACGGGCCGGCGGGGCCCATCGTGCGAAACGTCAGAACGTACAGGCCCCTACTGGGTAAAGTCAGGGGTAATTGCGCCTTGCCCGATCCACTGAGCGCGGAATCCATTTCATGCCCATCTTCAGTCCCGAGGGCCTCGATGCGCGTATCCCCAGCCTCCGGTAGAAGCCCGAACAACCGACCCGGGCCGAAATCGAGCTTCTTCCATGCAGGCACGTAATCATAATATGTGTACTCCTTGACAGCGTGGTACTTGTAGAAATCGTCGAAGGACGCGCCGTCTATGATTCGTATGATTCCGTTGTAAACCCCCCCCACGGTCCTGCTGCCACCGCCGAAATAGAACTGTATGTTTCCCTCGCTTTGAACAACCTGCCATTGACCGATCAACTGCGTTGGGCCGTAGTTGTTGAACGCGCTGGGGCCGCTGGGGTTGCAGTCGAACGCGATGCATCTGCCGTCCTTCTCAAAAGCGATGTACGAGCAACCTCTCGCCAACACCTCGCTCACGCTCGCACCGGCGTCGACGCGACCTTGCATCTGCTCTCTGTTCCTTCGAGTAACCGCCTTATATTCGAAGCCGTCAAGGACCGACGCCGGAATCGTCAGTATATATCGCGAACCCGTATTACCACTGTATGGGGGAACGTTGTACTGAGCTATTATCTCAACGATGTCGCCCTCGACCACAACCTCACGACGAGCCGGAATTCCCTTGGGCGACTCGGCCTGCACCCATAGATTGTGAACAATATTGCCGTCGATCGTGTCTGCCCTGTATCCGGTGTACTTGTCCAGGCCCGCAAAACCCGTCGTGGCGATTTCGTCCTGGGTGACAAGTTCAAGGCCACGCCACTCGACAGACAACGGGCCTTCCGCCTGGACGACAAACGGCGATTGGGACAGGCACGTCTGCGACAAAAGACCAACCGCTGCCAACGCCACAACGCATCCTGCGCAAAAATGACCCAATCGACGATTATCCTTAGATACGAAAAGCTCCATCCCAAAACCTTTCATGAGTTTTACCGCGTGGAGAGATACTCAACCAATTGCATTTGCTTGTGATGCATGACGAAAACACATTTGCATCATTTCACTTGATAAGATCGAAAGACTTTGTCCAGAATGCACCAAGGTTATCGACCCTCGCCTCAACCTCGGACTGTGAGAGGGAGAATGCGCTTCCTCCAAGCCGGAGATAGCAGCGATCCTCCAGGTGCCAGAACGGCCCGTCAGGCGCCAACCATGAAGATGGATTGTGGGACGGAAGCTCAGTAACAATTATGTGTGACTGGTCGCATTCGGTGCTGTATCTGCCCAAACCATAGTATCGATCGCTGGACGGATCGTTGTGACTTTCCTTGGTTACATAAAGGTACTGATAGCCCGTATACCTTAGGTTCCCGTCGCCAGGCAAGCTTGGCCCCAAGCCCGTACCATGGAACCGCTCGGGGCTGTAAAGGAAGTCGCCCGGGCAGAACAGTAGATCGAGCGAATGAACATACTCGCTCGGACCCCACCCACCCACGCCATCGGGATACACCATCCATTCAAGCATCAATCCCATGCCGCCCTTGTTCGCATATCTGCCATATGAATCAACCGGGCCGCCGATCATCATTGGAGGCAAAAAGCCGCCATGGTCGTGGGCGTATAATCCGAAGCTGTGGGAGAGGTAATGCATGTTCGACAGGCACAGCGCCCTTGTCGCATGCTCTCGCGACCGTTGCAGCGATGGCAGGAGAATTGATATCAAAAGGGTGATGATGGCCACGACAACCAGCAGTTCAATCAGCGTGAAAGCCCTGCCTGCGCGCGATTGTTGCGCATCGGCCTCAATGCGATCAAACTGCACGTCACGAAATGTGCTATGCATTGGACGGTATCCTTGTGTACAAGTCCAATAATGCCCGCCTGGACGCAGCAAGCTCGCCCCTGTGAGTTTACAGAGGCAAGCGTTGCTGTCATCCACTATTTGATAGTTATTTACGCCTTTTTATCATTGCCACGATGCCGCCGGACAGAAGCATCAGCGAGCCGGTCATCGGCTCGGGCACCCCGACAAGGACGACATCGTCTATGTACTGGTATCTCTGATTGTCAAAGTTTGAGCTACGTCTGCCTGACGAGAAACGTATTTCCTCTATATTCCCATCAGTAAATATGCGTTGAATGTCGCTTCTCTCGGCAAGAACCGCATTATTGGTGGTATCGACAATCGAGAACGCATATGTGTCGTTTTCAAGGTCAAACGTCAGTGTCACATCCAGCCACTTTCCCAGGGGCGTGGTAGCGCCAGATGACGGTAGACCTGCATGCGTCAGATATTCAAGCTTAGTAGTGTATTCCTCGCTGTACATCACTTCGATTGGTATAGCCTCCGATGAGCCTGTGTACCAGAAGGCGACAACGCCAACCGTCTTTCCGTTATTGTCCTTGGCGTAAATCTCAAAGCGGAAATTGTCATAGCTCTCAACTTCCCCAAGCCAGACCTTGGCATTCACTCCAAGGCTTGTCAAAGCCCCACCCTGCTGAGGAATCACGTTCTGCAGGTACAACGCTGCCGAGGTGATGGTCTCGCTGCCCAGAGATACGCTCTGCTCGCTACCGCCAAACGCCTTGGTGTTCACTACTCCAGCAACGTGCGCGCTGCGGGGCAGGTACCAATTGCCCCCGATATCACTGTTGCCCAAATCCCACCCCTCAAAATCATCTCGGAAGTATTCCGTCACGTCCGCCAACGCTGCCGAGGGCGAAAACACTGCAACCGCAAGAATGACCGTGAACACTGAATTGCAGATACCCTTCTTGCCCATGCCTCTCTTCCTTTCCTTTACCGTGGTTCGACGTGGCGAACCGAGCCAGTGAATAACACAAGCCAGCCGACGCAATTCCGACCGCCTTGCCGAAATGAACATCCCAACAACACAGGTGCATTCGACAACCAACACCCGCACCGCGGGATCTGTCAAACGCACAATCTCAATATGCACCCGTTACGCGGCATACGTAGGTGCTCAACCAATGCATGCAACAGCCATGCCAGATGAATAAACATGTTCAGAGTTTTAATGCCCGCCCGCGGAACAAAGATGAGACACGACTGATGAAATGTTTATATCTCTTTAAATCACCTGTTCTTAATCCGATCTGCGAAATGTTTCGGACACCCAAGGCCTGATAAGACTCAGCCGCTATCAGCTATAATTACTGATAAGCCATACCCCTGCTGGACGAGGCTGTGTCATGTTTCTGACAGACAGTCAAGCCTTTGACACCCCCAGGGCTTCAGGGTGATCATGTTGCTTGTCCACGATCAGCCCGGCGACTCGCGCAATGGAGCATTTGTGATTATATATCAAGCCAAACGGGATCGCGTTTTTCAAGTCAAGCTGCTGCCCCGTGGGCCTTTTACATTACGCCCACCCGTTCGTGTTTCAGCTAAACGGTGACAGAATTGCATTCATCTGGTATGTTGGTATGATTGGAGTGTCTAAAACTTGACACCTTCTTGTAAGGGGTGGTCATATGGCAAAAGATCAGA
>CAZWAT010000112.1:0-9384 GCA_964632015.1 uncultured Planctomycetaceae bacterium | reverse complement strand
CGTGGGTTTTTCGTTAGGCATCAAGGGCGTCGGTATCTGGCAGGTGAGCATCCTTATCGGAGTGATAGCCGCGGCGATGGCGCTGGCGGGAGTCATAGTGGGCAAGCACATGGGGATTCGCTTTGGGCGATTCGCCGAGTTTGCCGGGGCGATGCTTCTGATCGTTCTGGGTATCAGCTTCCTGTTTATCTAGTATAGTCGATGTACAGGTAGAACAGTCACGGCCAGCATCTAAAGCCTTTTAAGCAAGGGACTTATATCATTCTTCGGGTAGTTCGTGAAACAGCTCCAGCAGATTGCCTGCAGGATCTCGCAAATGCACGGTGCGAATTCCCCAATTAGGCATATTTGTGGGGGTATCGATGAAGCTGACGCCCTTCTCTAGCAGTTGCGCGTATGTCTTGTCCAGGTCATCCACTCGTATCACGATTACAGCTTTGTCTTTTCCGGTATGTGCGGGCAGGCGGGAGGTCCCCACCGCATCGGCCATGAGATCCGATTTGAAGAGTGCAAGCCCCGAGGGCAGTCCTATGTTAAAGCTCGCGTACACTTCGCCCAAAGATCCGCAAGTGCATTCGAGCCCAAGTTTTTCGCTGTAGAATCTGAAACAAGCATCGAAATCGTCAATCAGCAGGCGTACATTATTAAGTGCGAGTTCCATAGTGTTTTCCCTTAAGACTGAATGATTATAGTTTCACCCGTGCTTCAGGCACTTTGTCTTTGGGGTAGAGAATGCTCGCCTTGAAGCGTCTTGATGAACCGTTTTGTTTGCTTGTGCGTAGGTAATCGGAAGCGCGAGGCCCCTGATGCGAAATTCAGCGATTTTGGTGTTGACACGCCGAGCAGAGACATCAATAATGTTGGACTCTTTGCATTCGCGGCTTTGATGTAGAAACAGGTAAGAACGAATGAAAACTTACATGGCTAAGAAGGGCGAGCTTACTGCCGGATGGTATCTGGTAGACGCCGCCGACAAGGTTGTCGGACGAATTGCTACCGAGATCGCTACGCGTCTGATGGGCAAACATCGTCCTGAATATACCCCGCATGTGGATACGGGCGATTTTATCGTGGTGGTGAACGCCGAGAAGGTCAGGCTCACCGGCGCCAAGTGGGATCAGAGAGAATACGACAGCTATTCCAACTATCCCGGCGGCAGGAAGGTGAAGTCAGCGCAGCAGATGCTCGCCGCTCATCCCGAAAACATTATTCGTGAAGCGGTGCGGCGGATGCTCCCCAAGACCAAGCTTGGAACCGCGATGCTCAGCAAGCTCAAGGTTTACGCTGGACCGGATCACCCCCACCAGGCACAGCAGCCGCAGAAACTGGAACTGTAGCAGGAAGACATGATGGTTGAAGAAAAGAATACCGAAAGCGCCACCCAAGAGGTTTCCCAGGCCCCTGAGCCTGTTTCCAGAACCGCTCCCACGCTTCCCGATGGTCAGCACTACTGGTGGGGTACGGGACGACGTAAAAAAGCCACCGCCAGGGTGAGAATCCGCCCCGGTAGCGGCAATTTCCTTATCAACAAGCGCGAAGTTGATGAGTTCTTCTGCATTCCGCAGGATCTCAACTCGGCGAAGGCCCCGCTTGAAATGGCAAAGATGCTTAAGAGCTGGGACGTCTGGGCGACCGTCGAAGGTGGCGGCACGACCGGACAGGCGGGCGCGGTCATGCTCGGGCTTGCAAGGGCTTTGACCAACGCGGTGCCCGATTTGGACGCAGAACTCAAGAGCAAGGGTCTGCTCACCAGGGACGCCAGGATGAAGGAACGCAAAAAGTACGGTCAGAGGGGCGCAAGAAGGCGATTCCAGTTCTCCAAGCGATAGACTCTGGCGAACAAATACGAGCGTTTACAAAGCCCCGGCCGTTGCTGGGGCTTTTCATTGGTGGATATTCCCATGAAAGACGACAAGAAGATTCGAATTGTTCTTATTGGTGGAAGCGGGTACGCGGGCTTCGAGACTGTCCGTTGGCTGGCGAGACACCCACATGCGCAGCTTATTGGTATTTTCGGGCGTGAAAGCGGCAATCTTGGACCCATAGACGCCATCTATCCCCTGCTGACCAAGCAGGTGACGCTGAGCCAGGAACTGTTCGACATCGAGCAGATCAAGACGCTTCAACCCGATGTTGCGATGATGTGCGTCCCCCACAAGGTCGCCATGAGCTACGTTCCGCTTCTGCGGGATGCGGGTATCCGGTGCATTGACTGGTCGGCGGATTATCGAATCTCCTCGGCCCAGCTTTATGAACAGTGGTACTGCCCCCACACCGATCCCGACCATCTTGCCGAGGCGGTCTACGGCCTGCCCGAGTACTTCGCCGAGGACATCCGCAAGGCGAATCTGGTCGCCAATCCGGGTTGCTATCCCACCTGTGCTGCCTTGGCGATTGCCCCGGTTCTCAAGGCGGGACTCATCGAGCCCAAAGGAATTATCGTAAACGCCATCAGCGGTATCAGCGGAGCGGGAAGATCTCCGTCGCTGAAGAATCATTTTCCCGAGCGTAACGAAAGCTTCGAGCCCTACGGCGTGGGCAATCACCGCCACATGCCCGAGATGGAACAGACCCTCACTAACATTCTGGGCGACGAGGTGGAGTTGATCTTCCAGCCTCATCTTTCGCCGATGGATCGCGGAATGCTTTGCACCATTTATGCACGCCCCACTGCCGAGGCGACGCAGGAAAAGCTCATCGAGGCCTTCGACAGCGCGTACGCCGACAAACCGTTCGTACGGGTTCGCACGGACGTTCTGCCCAACACCAAGCATGTCAGTTTCACCAACTTCTGCGACGTGACGGCAAGACTGGCGAAGGGAACAGTAATCCTGTTCAGCGCGTTGGACAACCTCATCAAGGGCGCCAGCGGACAGGCGATTCAGAACATGAACCTCATGTTCGGACTTGACGAGACGGCCGGGCTTTATTAGTACCTCCAACTGGGAGTGCACAGATGGGTAAGATTCGTCACATCACGCTGCCTGCGGGATTTGTCGCCGCGGGCGTTAAGTGCGGCATCAAAGAGTCGGGCAATCACGATCTCGCCATCATCGCCTGCGAGAACGACGCCTCAGCCGCGGTTGTCACCACGCGGAACCAGGTCATCGGGGCGCCCGTCATGTACATCCGTCAAATCATGCCGCGAGGATATGGAAAGGCCCGCGCGATGGTCATAAACGCCGGGTGTTCGAACGTCTGCACCGGAAAGGCCGGGCTGAAGGACGCACAGACCATGGCGGCGCTGGTGGCGAAGGGTCTGGGTTCTGACGCCAACCGGGTTCTGGTCGCATCGACCGGCATCATCGGTCATCGCCTGCCTATGTCCAACGTGCGAAAGGGCATCGCCAACGCTCTCGATCAACTGGGAACCAACAACGACGAGCAGGTCGTCAAGGCGATAATGACCACCGACCTGCGCGAGAAAACCGCCGTGGTGCGCACGCGGATCGCGGGAAAGCAAGTCACTATATCGGGCATCGTCAAGGGTTCGGGCATGATCGCCCCATCAATGGCGACGATGATAGGCGTCATCACGACCGATCTTGCCGTAGCGCCCCCCGCGCTTCGAAAGGCGCTCGTCGAGGCCTGCCACGAGTCGTTCAATGCCATCACCGTAGACAGCGACACCTCAACCAGCGACACCGTCGCCGTCTTCGCGAGCGGCCGGGCCGGAAACGCACCCATCAAAACCACCTCTCCGGAGATGAAGAAATTTTGCGCAGTCCTCGGTGAAGTGTGCGGCGAACTGGCGCGGGCGGTTGTCGCCGATGGCGAGGGAGCTACAAAGCTTGTCGAGGTTGGCGTCACGGGCGCACGAAACAACACCGACGCCAGAACCGCAGCCATGTCCGTTGCGAATTCCCCCCTGTTCAAATGCGCAATGCATGGAGGCGATCCGAATTGGGGTAGAATAGCGTCGGCACTGGGCAAAAGCTCCGCAAAGGTCGATCCTGAAAGACTGAAGATCACCATTGGTGGCGTAACCATCTTCTCGGGCGGATGCGGCAAGAAGTTCAACCTCAAAAAGGTGCAGGATCATCTCAAGGGCGCCGAGATTCGCGTTTCCTGCGACCTGGGGCTGGGCAAGGGATCGTTCACCGCGCTCACCTGCGACCTGTCACGCGAGTACATCGCCATCAACGCCGACTACAGCACGTAGCCTTAAGCGTCAGGGCGTTCTTACGTGAACATCCTCCGGGCTGAGGCGGTTCGGCGAGGTGATGAGCACGTTTCTTCTTTCGCCCGGTAGCAGGTCGAAGTAGTTGTCTTGGGCGATTGCCTGCGAGGGAAGCAATAGCGAAACCGCGTGCACAAATCTTTCACTGGATACGGAGGCCATGAATCCTCCCCGTTCAAGCTCGCTCAGTTGAACATCAACGTCCTCGGGCGGGGTCTTCGCTTCCAGGTTGCGGAAAGGCCCGGCCCTGAATATCGCAGGCTGAATTTCGTCGTCATCCAGCGCCCGCGAGAACCATACACCCTTGCGGGCATCGCCTTTGGGCTCAAACGTCACAACCCGCGCGCGAGAGAAAGGATGGCATGAAAGACGCGCACTGCGAACCGACGACCGAAGACCATCGATCGACACATACCCATACTCCACCACCCCCGAAAGCTTCTCGGGGCCATCGTTTGCGACAACAAGGGCTATCTGATCGCCAAGGCGTCTGAGCATCAGCTTGCGGACGGCGAACGCACGCCTCGCGAAGTACCAGGCGATTTTGCGGTTGAGGTAATAGTCCATCACCGACCATCCGATCTCGCCCCAGGCATCATTTAACATCCAGAACAATGCGCCGTGACATTGAAGCTTCGCCCGAAGCGATTCAAGAGAGTACCCCAGCATGACGCCCTGAAACAGCCCGCCGTAGTAGAGGTAATCCTCAACGCCCAAACCCTGAGCGTCGCGGTATTCACGTTCGATGCCCGCGTCTACGGTTCCACGTTCAAAGGTGTTGGCGTGATGTCGCCACACCTCGTCGTCGCGCTGGGGCTCGGCGGTTGCAAGGTAGCGCTTCGTTGTTTCAAGCGAGCATGGGCCTACGTGTCCGAACTCGCTGACAAACTGGGCCTCGCATGTGTCGTAGCACTCGGGCACGACGCGCTGGTTGACATCCTCGTTCATCGACCATTGCCAGACGTGGCTGTCGCCGGTGGGACTGTTCCAGAAATCCTTCCCGCCGAATGGCGAATCAGGCCAGTATGGTATGTGAGGGCAGTTCCGCCCCACAGCATGAGGAAGGATGTCGTTCATTATAACGCATCCGCTGTCGGTGGGTTTTCCGCCCCATCGCCCGCTCATGGACGCCAGAAGCTCGTTTCCTCCGCACCACAAGACAACGCACGCATGGTTGCCTAACCGCCTTGTCTGGTAGTCGGCTTCGCGAGCCACCTCGATGCGAAAATCCTCTCTATCATCGGGATACGGCGAGCACGCGAACATGAAATCCTGCCACACCATTATTCCATGCTTGTCGCAGGCATCGTAAAAGGCGTGGCGTTCGTAGAGCCCCCCGCCCCACACGCGCAGCATGTTAATGTTGGCAGCCGCTGCCTGGGCAACCAGGCGCCTGTACTTGTCATCCGATGCACGTGCGTAGAGCGCGTCAGGCGGAACCCAGTTAGCGCCCCGACAGAAGACATTCCTGCCGTTGATGCGGAACATGAATGGATCGCCCTTGACCAGCTCGACAAACCGTATGCCGTAGTCGATTTCCCTGCTGTCGATCAACTCGCCACCGTAACGAAGCTCGACCGTGATCTTGTATCTATCGGGCACGCCCATGCCCGCGGGCCACCATAGGCGGGCGCTTGGAATGGAGATCTGAAAATCGACCCTGTTGTATCCGCTGACGACAGCGCCCTTCCACGAATCGCCGGTGACGGGCGATCCGTCCGGGTCGGTTACGCTCACATCGATGGCGACATCGCCCTCCTTCCAGCAGTCCATCCACTGTACCCACGTCTCGATGGAGATGCTCGTGCGCCTGCCTATCATGCAGGGGCGAAGCTGCACGTCACGAAGCGCCGCCTCGCGTATCGACCTGAGTGTAACGTCGCCGGTTATGCCGACAGTGGCGGTTCTAGGCGACCAGTCCCACCCCCACGAGAACTGAGGCTTGCGTAGATATACCCGTCTTCGGTCGCCGCGATGCATGTCACCTCGCATCGCCTCGGTGACAACAATCCCGCCAAGTTCGTCGGGAAGGTCCATTCTGATTCGCTCTGCCCCGGTGGTCAGGCGAACAAGAAGCACGTTGCACTCATCCAGAAGTTCGTTTTTGACCTCCGCGACGAACGGACGGAACGCCGAGGGATGATCACCAAGATGTCGGCCGTTGAGAAAAATCGACGCGTGACAGTCAAGCCCGTGCATCTCCAGCTCGATCGCCCGGGCGTTGTGCAACTCGGGCGCCAGGCTGAAGACCTTGCGGAACCACCACGACCTGTCTTCGATCCAGTGCTGATCGAAACTGAAAATTCCATCGAGAGGCTCGTCTATGTATCCGTCAGCCAGCAGCGCCTGTCGAACATCACCGGGCACCGGCGCCGGCATCCATCCCTCGTCAGTCGTCGAGACGACCGATGCCCGGTCGGATTGGCTGTCGAGGGGCTCTTCGAGCACTTGCCACCGTCCATTGAGGATGATCTTTTCCATCATGCACAATGGTAGCAACCCGCGAGCGCAATCGGTGAAGCGTGTTACAGTTCCGGGCCTATCACGTCCTGGTATGTTTCCCTGGGCCTGATGACGCGGTAATCAGAGCCGTCCACGAGAATTTCCGGTGCGCGCGGGCGCGTGTTGTACTGGCTGGCCATGACGAACCCATAAGCGCCCGCCGAAAATACCACAAGCAGATCACCACGCTTCATCGGGGGGAGCATTCTGTCCTTGGCGAGGAAGTCGCTGCTTTCGCACACGCCTCCGACGATATCCACCTTCTGGGCTCCGGGGGGATTATAGTCGGTCTTCCGCGGAGGCTCCTGCGATCCTTCACCAAGACTTGCGGGATAGACAAAGTGTTTGGCGTCATAGAACGCCGGCCGGATAAGATCGGTCATGGACGCGTCCACGATGACGAACTTCCTGTCGCCGCCGGTCTTGACGTATTGCACCTGCGACACCAGCACGCCGCTGTTGCACGAAATCTGCCTGCCCGGCTCGATGACGATCTTGAGCCCCTTGTCCCTGAGCAGGGGCACGATGGCATCGGCGTAGGCCTTGGCGTCCGGGCTGGCGCCCTGTTCGTAGTCGGCGGCGAATCCACCACCAATGTCGAGCATCTCGATAGCGAAACCCATAGACCTGAGCCTGTCTATCAGATCCAGAGTGCGGGTAATCGCCTGCACATAGGGATCGGGCGAGTAAATGGGCGAGCCGATATGAATGTGAATCGAGTCGAGCAAAACGTTTGGATCTTTACCGAACATCTCGAAAAACCGTACCGCTCGCTCGATGTCCACACCGAACTTCGTCTCTTTCTTTCCGGTGACGGTGTAGGTGTGTGTTCTGGGATCGTAGACGTCGGGGTTGACTCGCAGGGCGGCGTGAACCTTCTTGCCCCGCTTGCCGGCGAGAGAAGACAGGTTTTCAAATTCCTCTTCGCTTTCTACATTGAACGCGAGGATGTCGGCATCGATGGCTTCGAGTATTTCATGGTCGGTCTTTCCAACCCCGGCAAAGACGATCTTCGAGCCTTCGCCCCCCGCCGCCAGCGCACGCGCAAGCTCTCCGCCACTGGTGACGTCGAACCCGCTGCCCCGCTGCCCGAGCACACGCAGTACATTCACGTTCGCCAGCGACTTGATCGAATAGCAGATAGTCGGTTCCAACTCGGCGAACGCGGACGCCAGCGCGTCGTAATGATGAACAAGCGTCGCCTTTGAATATATGTACGCGGGTGTACCCTCGCGTGAGACAATGTCTTCTATGGCGATGTCTTCGCAGAAAAATCTACCGTTCTTGTACCTGAAAAAGTCCATTTACCACCTTGTATCTTTACGTCCACGAAATCTATCTGCCTACGGATAATCGAATTACGACATCAACATCGACATCCCCGCAGACACGTCCAGACCTGACAGCTTAACGCATGGAAGCTTGTCGTACAACGCACTTGACGGTATAAAAGGGTGAAGTCTCTGGTGCGACGCATATCGGAACAATAAATTCTAGGAGACAACCATGGGCAAGACGGGCATATCGCACCTCGTCGTTGTGTTGGGATTGGTTCTTTGCACATGTCAGTTCACCGTCGCACAGAACAAGGACACGTCACAGAATCCCGAGGCGAAGGCATATTACGAACAGGCGGTCCAGCGGTACATGTCCAATGACTGGTTTCCGCTTGCAGAGGATATCAGGGCATTTCAAAGATTTTCCGCCCGCCTCACGAACAACCAGCGAAAGGATATCATTTACATACGCAATACGGCTCCACTGCACAGGCCCGGCTGGTGGGACAACTGCAAAAGAACCTCAAATATCAGCTTCAAGGCGAAGATTTGGAACCGTCAGTTCGTCGCCAACTACATGCCCACCGACAGTCTGGGCGCACAAGCGTCGGTGGGAGTGCAGGACAACAAGCTACAGGTCATCGTCACCTGGAAGCCCAGCATGGTTGACAATCCCGCGAAGATCGAGGGTTGGCTGGCAGATCGTCACGGCCTGACCGAGGCGCACCTTGCCGACTCGATTATCTGGCACGAATTGGGACACAACTATATCTCGATAAACCTTCCGCTCAGGCATGTTGTCGAGCTGTATCAAAACCACATGCTCCTGTATGTTCATGTGCAGGAATTCTACGCCGACATGACCGCCCTCTACCACGCCGGGCCTAAGGGAAGAATCGCGACGATGCTCATCAGGGCAGCCGGGCTGCACTACAACCGCCAGGAAGACCCACACACCCGCGCAGCACAGGCAATAGGGGCACTGATTCTGACCGATGTGTTGGCGAACCCCCAAAAGTGGCCCAGCTTCAACCTGCCCACCGAGGTACCCTCGGAAGACATCGAGCGAAACACCATCATCCACATGTACGACAATCTCAGTCCGTCCTGGACACTCGAAGAAGATAAGCAACTGCGGGAGCTTGTCCGCAAGTTCATCATGACCAAGGGCGAATCGGTGCTCAGGTCGAGGGGACAGGTCGCCCTGCCCAACCGCATGGTGTTCATGCTGATGACAAGCGAGGACAGGCAACACCAGGCCCGACGCGACAAATGGGTCGCCTCGCAACTTGAGAGGCACATCAAGGCCGGGCTTATCAAACCCGTCGAACCCGTCGAACAGGACGATAAAGACGGTCAGCGAATAGTTATTCCGTTTTAGGCGACTGGGCCTGCTGAGATTCCAGTTGGGCGACACGCTGCCTG
>CAZWAT010000111.1:0-9438 GCA_964632015.1 uncultured Planctomycetaceae bacterium | reverse complement strand
TCCACACTGTGGCGCGGCGTTGGAGGCGCAGGATTCCCTCAGCGGCCAGGATCAGACCTGTCCGGTATGCCAGCAGCGAACGATAGTTCCGGTGCCCACAACAAGGGTCGCCGGTCCGCCGCCCATTGGGCCGGTCGGCAAGTCGCGGCAGGTGCCGCAGATAATCATGATTCCGCTTCTGGTTTCGGCGATATGGAATTGTGCCGCGGCTGTGGGCTACTTTTTCACGTGCATTGGCGTGGTTATCGCCGTACCGCTGATAATTCTGGCGATATACGAATTCAAGCTTTACGTGGATCTGACCAACCAACAACAGATAGTCGACCCGGCGCGAGTTCGCAAAATCGCCATCTGCGAGATAATCGCCGGGCTGGTGAGCTTGGTCCCGCTGGTGGCGGGTATCATCATCCTGACCAATCTGCCAAGCGTGGACATCAACAAGGGCAAATCGTCACAGCAGCAAACATCATGGCAGTAATTCATCACTTTTGTTGACGGGCAAGGCCGACTCTGACAGCGAAATCTCAGGCGGTTGGCGTTTTCGCATGAACATCATTATCAGGACGATAAGCAGCAGTTGGGCCAGTCCGGTAACGAGGAACGGAACCCTCAACCCGGCCTGCATGGCAAGCGTGCCACCGATTGTCGGACCCACTGCCGAGCCCAGCATGCTTATCGATGTCGCCAACCCGTACGCCTTACCGATGGATCGCGGATCGACAACCTCGTGAATCAGCGAATTAGCTGCCGGGAGCATCCCCGCAACCGAAAAGCCGAACAGCGTGCGCGCGACCATGAGTGTGGGAATACTCCCCGCGTAATAGTGCCAGACGGACGCAACGCATGCGACCGAGCAGCAGCCGACCAGAATCCTCTTGCGACCAAACTGGTCACCCGCGTATCCAAGCACCGCCGAGGCACACGCCGCGGCAATCGCGGCGGCGGCGATTATCATACCCGTAATGCTGTTGAGATTGTCCACCGCGCCGCCAAGAATGTCTCTGACGATCAGCGGAAAAGATGGATTGGCGATACTGTTACCCAGCCGAACACTGAACAGAATAACCACGCCGATCAAAAAACCGGGCAGCAGAAAGATTGCGCGAAATCCCGAGTTCGGAATAATCATCTTGGGGTCTGGGCGGGTGAAGCGTTCCCGCGTACCAAGCAGAACCAGCACGCCTCCTAAAAAGGTCAGCAGCGCGCCGATTCTGAAGCTGTTGCGGTATCCGAAATTGTCGGCCATCATCCCCCCGATCAACGGGCCGAACGCGTTGCCCACAAATACCGCCGCCTGCATCATGCCCAGCGCGAATCCGCTGCGTCTCAATGGCGTGACGCTTGCCACCAGCGCGATGCTCGCCGCCAGCGTTCCGCTGAACATGCCTTGCAGAATCCTGAACAAGATCATCTGCGGCACCGAACGCGCGAAAGACATCAGGAACACCGATACCGCCGCCCCGAGCATCGCTCGGCAGACCATGCTCTTGCGCCCGAACTTGTCGGCCATGGCGCCCCACACCGGGGCGAAAAGCGCAAAGGTCAAGCCACCCGACGCCATCACTATTCCCGCCCAGAACGCCTGGCGACTGGGATCTGTCACGCCAAGGTCGGACACGAAAAACGGCAGGAACGGCGTCGCAAACGAAATGCCGACTATGCTGAGGAACTGCGCCGCGAACGCGAAGAAGAACGTACGTTTCCATGGCAGCTCGTTCACGCAGTTCTCTCCATGTCCACAGCCTTCGGGAAGAATGAGCGGGTCCAATTCATAACCATTCTACGGTAATATCCATTATCCCCGATCAAGTCAACAGCACCGTCAGAGGGTTCGGCCCCGAAGGCGCGCATAGCATGCCCTCCACTTGCCCGAGGCGGGGCCGAGGCGGCGTTGGAAATCACACTTGCGTGAACAACCGCGCGATATTCCATAATATGACCAAGGCGATCAGCCCGGCCACGATTCTGTTGGCGATACCGAATGACTTTACCTTACCACGCTTCTTGTAGTAGACATCACCCAGAAGAAGGATGGTAATGGCGATGGGAGTAATGGTGATATACATCAACCAGAAGAACCATTGCCTACGGTAGAACGGCACTTGATCATAGCTGCTGTAAAGCTGACTGGCATCGCCCATGTGCTTTCCTTTCAGGACGTTATTACTGCAACTACAGTGGATGCGTCTAGCTGTGATTAACATCGGCCCGCCGGCTCGATTCCCTTCATGCGAATAATTTTAACGATTGGCGTCCGCGTCCGCTACGAGTATTGCCTGTTCACGGTTGAGTGTTGGTCGCTCAATTCGTAGAATCACACTCGCCACAGGCCCGGACGAGACGCGCCGTACCCGGTCACGACAAGACGACGCCCAGGATAGGAGTTTTTGTTATGGCTTGGGTTCTGCTTGTCGTTGCGGGTGTGCTTGAGGCCCTTTGGACCATCGGGATGAAGTACTCGCAGGGTTTCACGAAAACGCTGCCGAGCATCCTGACCGTCGCCGGAATAATCGCCAGCATGTACCTGCTCGCGCTGGCTGTTCGAAGCCTGCCAATAGGCACTGCCTACGCGGTATGGGTGGGCATTGGGGCCTTCGGAGCGGTTGTACTGGGGATGATCCTGCTGGGTGAACCCGCAAGTCCGATGAGGGTGTTCTTCCTCGCGCTGCTGATGCTGTCTATCATCGGGTTGAAATTCTCGACACACTAAACACGTTCCGCTCACGCCGGAACGGTAAGCCCTGAAGCAGGCCATCGGATAAACATTCAGTGCGGGGCGCGCCCTGACGGGCGTGGCTTGTGTTGGCCGCCTTGAGTCTTGCCCATTTCGAACCTGATGGATATTCTATCGGTGGTTGTGGTTATGTCTTATTCCCTCAATGGAAGGATTTGCAGTGATCGGTACTGAATTCGCGGGCGCTCAATGGGTCTGGCCGCTCAATCAATGTGATCTTGGGGTGAACGTTTACGTTCAATTCCGTCGTGATTTCAATCTTTCCAGCGTGCCGTCACGGGCGAAGATGTTCATCACCGCCGATCAAAGCTACGTGCTTTACGTCAATGGCCAATACGTCTGCCGAGGACCCGCCAGGGGGTTTCAAACCAGTTGGCCCTACGACGAGGTAGACATCGCCCCCCACCTTCGCCGCGGCGCAAACTGGATAAGCATTCTCGCCTACAACGCAGGCGTAAGCACCTTTCAATATGTTCACCAGGCGAGCGCGGGGGTTCTTTGCCGGACCAAGATCGGCAAGCTGGAAATAGTCTCCGGCGATACTTGGGTTTGTCGGGTCGCACCAGGAACAGATCGCGCCACCGGCAGGCTTTCGGTTCAGCAGAACTACCAGGAATGCGTAGACAAACGCCTGAACGACAACGCGTGGATCACTTCGGCGAGGTTCCCCCGCAACAGATGGCGTAAACCCCGAACCGCGCCGTTGGGAAGCATGCCTTGGCATGGGCTCGAAGCTCGCGACATCGCGATGCTGACCGACAATATCGAGCCCTACCGAAACGTCGCGGCAGTTGGCGGGGGCAAATGCGATGATCAATGGCGAGAAAGCCAGGACATCTTCCGCCCGATCTACAAAGAGGTAAAGTCTGGCACATGGAAGCGCCAATCGCAGGATGCAACCAGTGTGGAACTTCCCCCATCAGGTGACGGACGGTTCGAATCGGCGACATTCGATTTCGCAACCCATACCGTGGGCACGCTGAACGTCGAAATTACGGGCGCCCAGGGCGGCGAGACGGTCGATTTTCACTTCTGCGAAGGGCTCAACGCCAACGGCTCGCCAATGGTAGGAACCCCACCTGGCGAGGGTTCGGCGGTGTTGCTGGCGTGCAGGATGATACTCAAAAAGGGACGAAATTCGCACGAGTTCTTCCAGATGATCGGGCATAGATTCGTCACCACCATCGCCAGGGAAACGTCAACTCCGCTGAAGATCACGCTCACCAACCGCCAGACGATCTATGACCTCGATGTCGCAGGGTCGTTCAGCACCGACGACAACCTCATCAACGACATCTATGGTATCTGCGCACGCACCCAGCTAATCTGCATGCTCGATGCCTACGTCGATACGCCCTGGCGCGAGCAAGCCCAGTGGTGGGGCGACGCTCGCGTTCAGGCCCGCAACACGTTTCATCTTTCAGACGACACGAGGCTGCTTGAACGTGGTATTCGTTGCATCGCCAGACAGGGTGTACCCAACGGCCTGACCTACGGCCACGCCCCCACCAGGGCGCACGGATGCATCTTACCGGATTTTACGCTCATCTGGATCATCACGATATGGGACCTGTATTTCCAGACGGGCGACACGAGCATGTTCGTCGAGCAACTACCTCGTATCGAGCGGGCGTTGAATTACTTCTGCACCGAGGGTATGGACGAAAAAACCGGCCTGCTACGATACGACGAGCGGTACTGGTTGTTTCTGGACTGGTGCGACATGCCTAAGCAAGGCGTCCCGGCCCTGTACAACCTCTGGTACGTCTATACACTCAAGAAGCTCATCGAGCTTGCGAAGGCCGCGAATATGCCCGACAAGGCACGCGAGTTCAAGCGGGTTTATGACAGGCACGCCAAGCTCGTGGTAAAACACTACTGGATCGAACGCAAAGGGCTGTTCCGCGACAACCTGCCCGGACGCGCGACCTTGGCGAATCGCTGCTCGGTGCATACCCAGACGCTGGCGATGATGATAGGCCTGAAAAAACCCCACCATCACAACATGATAACCTCTCGACTTCTACCCTTCCTGCTGGGCGAAAAGATCGACAGCGCGTTGCCAAGTAGCTATTGGGTCACATATGTATATGATATCATGGAAGGTGCGGGGTACGGACTCGCCGTCCTGAATCATATCAAAAAGCACTGGTCGAAAATGGTTCCATTCGGAGGGACGTGGGAGATATTCATGTACCCCGGCGATTCATCACAGAACAGGTGGTCGCGGGGCGTGCACAGCATGACTCACGCATGGGCGGCCCATCCGATTTACCACCTCGCCCGCACAATCGGAGGGGTCAGGCAGGTGGCGCCGCGATGGGACGAGATTCGCTATTGCCCGGTGATCGACGGCTCGGGCGTGGGCGAAATGGAGCTTGTCATTCCAACGCCGCACGGGTCCATTGTCAGCAGACGAGAGGTCATCGACGGCGAAATAGAGTTCTCGATCGAATGCCCAGATACCATTCGCGTCAGGGCCGGCAACGACTAGAAGCCTCCGTAAGCTCAAACACACCAAGCATTTATCGCAATATCCCCTGGGCGTCTTCGCGCGCGCTGAGATTTCCTTTTGACTCTGCCGATTCGTGTCGATATACTTGTTAGGTATATGTTAGTTTGATGGAGTTGCAATGAACATCGAGAAGATCGAGGAGTCTATTCGAATGCTGGCCGATTTCTCGGGCGGTACCTGCCGACCCGTGAAATTCTCCCGCAAGAACAGATCATATACCATCGACGCGGTGAACGCGCAATGGATCGATCGGCACGGTGGAACACTCGCCCTGCATTACAGCGTACAGGCGTCGGGACAGACGTGGTTTGTGCATTTCAACGTCAATGACGTGCAGTGGTGGGTAGATCAGGTAGTGGTTTGATCATGCGCGAACATCTTATTTTTCATGTCGACATTGACGCGTTTTTCGCTTCGGTCGAGCAGTTGCTCATTCCTGCCCTTCGCCAAAAGCCCGTAATCGTCGGTAGCGGCGTCATTGCCTCGTGCAGCTACGAGGCAAGGCGAATGGGGCTCAAGGCGGGAATGCCCCTGCACAAGGCGAAGCAACTATGCCCGCAAGCGGTCATCCTCAAGGGTGACTCCCAGGTATACCGCTGCTTCGCCGAGCACACGTGGGACATCTGCCGGCAATTCGCCCCCGCGATCGAGACATACCTCGACGAAGCATACGGCGACGCCACGGGCATATACACGTGGAAAACCCCTGCCGACCTGGGTACGGAATTGCGAAAGCGCATCATCGAACATACCGGTCTGAGCGTGTCAGTCGGGTTGGGTGAAAATCGCATGATGGCGAAGATCGCCTCAAGCGCCGCCAAGCCCGGCGGGGTGATGCATATTCCACCAGAGGCTGCGTGGGAATACCTCTCCCCCCTTCCGGTGCGAAAGCTCCCCGGCGTAGGACCAAAGACCGAGCGAATTCTGTGCGACATGAACATATTCACCATCGGCGACCTGCGCCGCCTGTCCCGCCAGACACTGCGGGGAATGTTCCAAACACGAGGACTGGAACTTTACGATCGCTGTCGCGGACACGACGACAGGGACAGGCGCATCCGCGACGTGAACACCACCGGACAACCACAGGCGATCGTGAGAAACAACCCCCCGCCGACGCGCCCGCCCGCGACAATCTCGCGCGAGACGACATTTCATCAACCCACGTGCGACATCGCTCACATCGATGGCATGCTGTTTTACCTGCTCGAACGCGCGATGCGGTGCGCAAGATCGTACCGCCTGCTGGCGGGATCGATCGAAACGCGCATCCGCTACGACGACTGGCGACAGATCAACGCGACGCACACGTTCGAAAGCCCCACCCAACAGGATGACGAGGCGTTCGTCGCAGCCAGGGCGATGCTGCACAGGCTTTACCGGCGTCGAGTCGCGCTTCGACATGTCGGCGTGGCGCTGTCGAAATTCGTCCCCGCAGAAACGGCGGGCAGGTTGTTCGAATCTCCTCACGAAACACGCCGGCGCGAACTCTGCCGGGCGGTTGACGACGTGCGAGACCGATTCGGACACGGGGCGCTGATCACCGGCGCGTCCATCGACCTGCTGGGAAAGCTCGAACAGAACGATTACGGATTCATCCTCAGAACGCCATCATTAACAAAGTAAGGTGCGATAAAAATGCCCTCACCCAGCCCCCTGCACGTTCGCAGCGGATACTCGATGTGCCGAGGAACCGCCCTGCCCGGGCGGATCATCGAGCGCGCGATCGAGCTGGGGCATCGTCGCATCGCAATGACAGACGTGAACAATCTCTACGGCGCAACCGTCTTCTGGAAGCAGGCGACGTCGGCAGGGCTTGAACCCATCATCGGTGCGGAGTTGACATTGCCAAAATGCAGCGTGGTGGCACTGTGCGAGAACCTGCAAGGTTACGAACATCTCTGCCGGATCATCACGCGGATTCACGATCCCCGGCATGAATCGTCGCTTGGTGACGACCTGGCAGAACTTGGCGAGGGGTTGGAGCTTCTTGTCGAAAGCGCGTCGTCGGCGAGGGAGCTTCATCATCTCGGGCTGGGAGACCGTCTGTGGGCGGCGATGGATCCGTTCACACAGTCCGCGGGGCGCATGCGCGAGTTGCTGGATTGTGCCCACGAGTTGAATATTCCACCCGTCGCGTCGGGCAAGGCGTTGCTGGTCGAGCGTGACGACATGCCCACGGCTGAGTTGCTGGCGGCGATACGCACGGGGGGCACGCTGTCGAGGCTCGATCGCGTCGAGGTTCCACCGGCGGATGCGTTTTTGAGGTCTGGCGATGCGATAGCCCGCGCCCTGTCGCCCATCGCTCCCGAAGCGTGCGCCAACAATCATCGACTCGCCGAAAGGTGCGCGGGTTTCAAGCTCCTTCCGCGTCGTCCTGTGTTTCCCGATTATCCCTGTCCCGACGGGCAAAGCGCCCCCGCCCACCTGCTCGACCTGTGCCAGGCCGGGCTTGAAAAACGATACTCATCCGACCTCATGCCCCGCGCGATTGAGCGAATGCGAACCGAACTGAGCGTCATCGAGAAGATGGGGTTCTGCGAGTATTTTCTGGTGGTTCGCGACATCGTTCAATACGCGCGTCGCCGGGGCGCGCCCGTCGCCGGACGAGGCAGCGGCGCAAGCAGCATCGTCGCGTATTCACTGGGCATAACCAACGTGTGTCCATTGCGGTATGACATTCCGTTCGAGCGGTTTCTTCACGAGGGGCGTGAGGACTTTCCCGACCTGGACGTCGACTTCTGCTGGCGGATGAGGGATGAGGTCATCGACTACGCCTTCAAACGCTGGGGTAGCGATCACGTGGCGATGGTGAGCATGCACGGAACGTTTCAACCAAGATCCGCCCTGCGCGAGACCGCCAAGGCGATGGGATATTCCAACTCGCTGATTTCGCAGATGGACGAGTTCGGCGCGTCGTCGGACAAGATTCACGCGCCCGAGCCCGTCAAGCGACTGGCGAGGAGGCTTCTTTCGCTACCGCACAATCTTTCGGTGCATCCGGGCGGAATTGTCATAGGCATGAAAACCATCGATCATTACGTGCCCATCCAGCCCGCCCCCAAGGGCGTGAACATCACGCAATACGACAAGGACGGCGTGGAGGACATCCGCCTGGTGAAGCTCGATCTGCTGGGGAACCGCAACCTTTCTACGGTACGTTACGCCGCCGACCTGATTCAGTCGCGCGGGCACAGCATCGACATCGAATCGCTACCCGACGACGACCCCGACACGATAGACCTGCTTCAACGTGCCGACACCGTCGGGTGCAACCAGCTCGAATCGCCTGCAATGAGGCACCTGCTGTTGATGATGCGTCCCAACTCGGCGGGCGACGTGATGAAGGCGCTGGCGATGATTCGTCCAGGGGCGGCGGGCATCGGAATGAAGGAGACTTTCATCCGCCGAATGCGCGGGCTCGAACCCGTTCCCGCCCCTCCGGCGCGCCTGGAATGGGTGCTTGACGACACCTACGGAATCATGCTCTACGAGGACGACGTGATGCGTGTGGCTGCAGCCATGCTGGGAACCGACCTTGCCTCAGCGGATCGCTTCAGAAAGGCGGTTCAGAAATGCCGCGACGACCAGGCCCGCATCGAGTTGTCGCGGGATTTCCTCGCAGGCTG
This sequence comes from uncultured Planctomycetaceae bacterium, assembly GCA_964632015.1. GTDB lineage: Bacteria > Planctomycetota > Phycisphaerae > SM23-33 > SM23-33 > JAAYCO01. The sequence continues at coordinate 560 of CAZWAT010000111.1, read as the reverse complement.
TCGGCGTAACGGGATGGACCTCGAATACGCAAGGTCGATGTGGGTTCAGATGGCGAAGTTCAACGCCTATTCCTTCTGCCGGGCGCACGCGGCGAGCTATGGACTGCTCGCCTACGCGGGCGCGTATCTTCGGGCGCATTACCCGCTTGAGTTCTGGGTCTCCGCGCTTAACAACAACCAGAGCATGTACCCCACCCGCGTTTACGTTGAGCAGGCGAAGCGCGAGGGCGTCGGGTTTCTGCTACCTGACATAAACCGCTCGACGGAGGAATTTTCGATCGACGGTAACGCGGTGCGAATAGGGCTTGATTGCGTTTGCGGGCTTGGCCCGGCTGCGGTTGAAGAGATAATCGACGTTCGCAAAGCAAGACCATTCGGGGTGCTCAGCGATTTCCTCTACCGAACCGGAATCGGCGAGACGCAGGCCCGCTCACTGGTGCTCTGCGGCGCGTTCGACTGGTCCGGGCGAACCAGGCCCATGCTGATGATGGAGCTTAACCTTTTTCATCGCATAGGCCCGCGCAGACCCAATCGCGGCGGCACACTCGTGCCCGTCGCGC
>CAZWAT010000110.1:0-9447 GCA_964632015.1 uncultured Planctomycetaceae bacterium | reverse complement strand
GGCGACTCAGGCAAGCCACCGCAGCTTCGCCGAGGTGCTTGTTGAGCAGGAAGCGGTAACCGCCGGTCAGTTGGCCCGAATCAAGAGGCTCATACAGGAGTCCAGGGACCGCCAGTTACCTGGTTACAAGCTCGTGTCGGTGCTTGGTTCGGGGGCGATGGCAAAGGTTTACAAGGCGGTGCAGTTGAGCCTTGATCGTCCCGTCGCCATCAAGATTCTTCCCAAGAGACTTTCCGAGAACAGTGAGTATGTCAAGTTGTTCTACAAGGAAGGGCGTGCGGCCGCAAAGTTGAATCACCCCAACATCGTCCAGGCGATTGACGTGGGTGAGGCGGGGGGGTACCACTACTTCGTAATGGAGTATGTCGAGGGGCACACGCTTTACGACGAACTGTCGGAGGGAAAGGTTTATAGCGAAGAAGAAGCGCTGAACATACTCATCCAGATCGGAACCGCCCTCAAGCACGCCCACAGTCAGGGTCTTATTCACCGCGACGTCAAGCCCAAGAACATCATGATTTCTAAGGATGGAATCGTGAAATTAGCTGATATGGGTCTTGCGCGTTCAACCGGCGACGCAGAGGCTGCCCAGGCCGAGGCGGGAAGGGCTTTTGGTACACCATACTATATCAGTCCCGAACAGATTCGCGGCGAGGTGGATATCGACTTCCGCGCGGACATCTATTCGCTGGGCGCGACGCTTTATCATCTCATAACGGGGCGGGTTCCTTTTGATGGCCCCACTCCCGTGGCAGTGATGCACAAGCATCTCAAGGAGCCTCTTGTTCCCCCCGACCACATAAACACGAATCTTTCGGCGGGCATAGGAGAAGTGGTCGAGGTGATGATGGCGAAGGATCGCTCGAAACGATACGCATCTACGGATGACATGCTTCTTGACCTTCAGGCGATTGCGGCCGGTGAAGCGCCCCTTCAGGCCCGAAGGCAGGTGAAATCGAACGTGCTTGACGGGCTTGCGGACGCCGAACGCACAGGTCCTCCGTCCTCGGACGTGGCCGACCTGTCTGGGCCCGCTCCTGCTGTTCAGTCGAACCTTTTGACATATATAATCGCACTCGCGGCTGCCCTGGCGGTAAGCGTGCTGGTGAATATAGTAATGTTGTTAAGCTAGCACTCAACCATCCCTCTCTCGAATAGAATACCGATGATGACTTGACAGCGGGACGGTTATGTATTTAAGCTGTTTACGAAACCCGGCGTAACGGGCTACGAGTTAGTCACGGCACCCGTGCCGAGCAGTAAGGAGATCCTCAGTGATACGGGATAGAAGTTCCAGGTTGACCATATCAACCGAGGGGGACGTTACAGTTGTGGAACTTGCGGATCGCCGCATTCTGGATGAGGTCTGCATAAGCGAAATCGGCGATAACCTCAATTCGCTGGTTAAGCAAGCCCCCAATCCGAAGCTGTTGATTGATTTTTCCCAGGTTGCCCATATGTCATCAAGCGCATTGGGCATGTTGATTACACTCCACAAACGAATCCGCGAAAAGGGCGGCGAACTGCGTCTGTGTTGTATTCAGCCTGCGATTTACGAAGTGTTCGTGATCACAAGGTTGAGCGAAATTTTCAGTATTCATCAGACCAGGCCTGAAGCCCTGGATTCGCTCAAGTAGAGGCCTGATTCCAGGTGCGGCGAGTTGTCAACGTGGTCAAGAGGCTAGCTATTCCATCGAATTTTGCTCAGGCGGCAAAGGTGCGGGAGGCAATCCTGGACGAGGTCGCCAAGCTGGGCTATAGCGAGCCATCCATATTCGCCATAAAACTCGCGCTTGAAGAATGCCTGAATAACGCAATCCGCCATGGAAACCACATGGATGAGTCCAAGAGGATTTGCGTGGAGTATGAGAGCGACGCGAAAAAAGTGCATATAGTTATAAGTGATGAGGGTAAGGGGTTCGATCCTCTTGATGTTCCCGACCCCACCGCCGACGAAAATCTTGAAAAACCGTCCGGGCGTGGGATTATGCTTATGCGGGCATACATGGACGAAGTTCTGTACTCGCCCAACGGTAGCAGAGTTGAAATGGTCAAGCTCAACAGGTGAATTAACACCCGACGGGTTTGTGGGGCCTTGGCAGGCAACTCCCTGACCTGCTATGTAAAGAAATATGTTACTAAGTCATGCCAATCGTCGAAGAAGAGTGTCCATCTTGACGCTTGACGATGTGCTCGCCGAGGACATCGCCCAGCGACTCGGCGAATCTCTATCAAGAGGTGCCCAAATCATCCAGCCGCACCCATCGGGGAACGGGATAGCACCCAAGGATATTGAGGCTATCGCCCCCGATACCGTAACCGCGGCCGTGATCATATTCGACGTCAGGTCGCTGACGCTTCCTCTTGTACAGCGGATTTACAACAAGGCAGTGGGGTACAACCGAAGAGACTTCAACGAGAGGTGCTTTAGCCTCGTCATCGGTGATGGCCCCTCACATCTGCTGCAAGGCGGAACGCTGGGAACTTTTGCGAACCATCTTGCAAGGTTCCGGGTCGACTACTCGCCCAGCGCGTACTTTTTCGATCCTTTCTTGCATTACGACCCTCACGAAAAACCCAGCGGGCTCGATCAGGAGTCACGCCTGATGGACCAGGTCCCGTTGCGACTGCTCGAAGGTTTTCAAGGCGACGTGAAGTCGGTTGGGCAGATCAGACGTTACTTCAGGGCGGCCGCCCAGCCGGCGGATAGAAGAGCCTCCAAACGCAATGATCGAACAGAAGCACTTATGAAGTTCTTCGCCTCAAGACTTGCCAAGGCGTTTCCGGACGAACCCCAATATATTGACGCATTGCTCTCGCAAAATGGGCTTAAGCTCGGGGACGAGACGCTTGGCGTACACCTGTATCCGCTGCATTTCGAGTCCTGCGTGGAAGACCTTCTGACGAGGGCGAAGGTATAATCGCGTCGCGGCGGCTGGGCCAGGTGTGGGCGCAAAGCAGACCATCTCCGCGTTTATTTAACAGGTTATTCCAGCATTTTGGCCTGGGTTGATTATTTGAGCGCCTGAACGGCTGTGATCGCCGATATCTGCACGATGTCATCGGCGCTGCACCCGCGCGACAGATCGTTGACAGGCTTGGCAAGGCCAAGAAGCAACGGGCCGAGCGCTGCCGCCGACCCCAACCTTTCAACCAGCTTGTAGGCAATGTTTCCGCAGGACAGATCCGGGAAGACCAACACGTTCGCCTTGCCCGCTACTGTCGATCCCTTCGCCTTTCGTTCACCGATGGCGGGCACAACAGCGGCATCAAGCTGAAGTTCACCATCTATTTTGAGGTCGGGTCGGCGATCCTGTGCGATCTTCGTGGCGTCAATGACCTTCTGAACCGCGGGGCTGTAGGCGGAACCTTTCGTCGAGAACGACAGCATGGCGACTGTTGGTTCAACACCCAGCAGTTGCCTGCACGCCTCGGCTCCGGCGATGGCGATGTCGGCCAGTTGATCGGGAGTAGGCTCTGGCACGACTCCGGTATCGGCGAAGATAAGCGCGCCGCCGACGCCGACATCGGGAATCTTCGTAAGCATCACGCTGCACGAGCTGACGGTGTTGTTTCCCTCGGCCAGTCCCACGCCAAACAACGCAGCCCTGACAGTGTCACGCGTTGGAGTCACCGCACCGCTGACCATTCCGTCAAGTCTGCCGTCGTCTATCATCATGCCCGCGTAATACATCGTCCGCGACAGAACCTTGTCCGCATCGTCGATGGACATATTCTTGTGCTTGCGTTTCTCGTAGAGCCGGTCGACATATTCAGCCCGCTTGGGATCGGACATGGGGTTGACAATGTCTACACTGTCAAGACTGATACCTTCACTGGAGGCAAGGTCGGTAATTGCCTTCTCGTCGCCTAATAGTGTGATCTGGGCGTATTTCAGATCAACCGTCCGACGGGCCGCCTGGAGCACCCGAACATCGTCTGCCTCGGGAAGGGCGATCTTTTTGGGGTTCTGGCGGGCGGTGGTGAAGATTCTGTCCATTACTGCGTTGCTCATGGTAAAAGCCTCGTATCTCGTTAGCTGTCAGTGATTTTCGTGAAGACAAACGGCCTGAAAATAATACCATGGATCCCGGCCGTCTGTCGAGGGTCTGCGAATGGCGAACATGAAAATTATCAGGCAATTCACTTTACTATTGTCTGAAGGATGGTTATTCACAAGGGTTTGCTGATATGAGTTACCATAAATTGCATCTTGTCGAGAAGTTGCAGGTTCAACTGTCAGCCGCGATCGGGCTGGCAGCGGTATATTTCGCGCTCTGGCCGATTTATCGACCTGCCGATCCCCACGCACCATTCGCCCTGCTTGCACAAGGACATGTCGCACGACTCGCTCTGGTGGTTCTGACAGCGCTGCTTGCGGGTATCGCCTCAACCATGTTGACCCTGAAATCAAGACCCGAGGGTGGGCTTCTGGTGACACTGGTGACGATTCTGGGCATCAGCCTGAGATCGCCTCAAATGCGCGGGTTGCTCTGGGCGGGCGAAGGCGGGTTGAGACTAAACGCCACGATGATAATCGAGGTCGTGATTCTTGCAGCCGTACTGGTCGCGGTGGCGTGGATTATAGACCGGATCAGGATTATTGTTCCTTCGCGGGCTCTGTGGGAAGATCCAATTTCAAAGCTTAACAGGCGAGAGCTTAACAAAATCCAGGAAACCTCGTTGATCTCCATCCAACAGCCAGGGCTCATCAGGCCGATGCTGACGATGTTCAGCCCTAAGGGCGAAGAATCCAAGCTCCCCGCCAAGGTCCGGTATCGTCCTTTGACAGCGGGGGTGCTGACGCTGGTGGGCGGACTGGTGCTTCTGGTGATTACGCTTCAATCGACCGATCGTGGACAGATTATATTCGCGCTTGCTGCAAGTTTTGGCTTATCCGCGTTGTTGATGAATCAGTTGTTGCCCACAAGAGTCGGAGCGCCGGCGTGGATTTCGCCGATGGTCGCCGGAATTCTGCTTTATGTGCTGGCGGCGATTGCCGGAACCTCCGATACGCCAAACGGATGGATAAACTATCCTGTTTACGCAAGAATTCTGCCCCTCGACTGGTTCGGCGCCGGTTGCGGAGGAGCGGTGACCGGGTTTTGGATAAGCATGCGAATGCATGAATCCAGAATCCTCGAAAATTTGAGTTCGCCAAACGAATAGGTGGTTCAATAGACAACAAGGAGAAACGAACATGTTAGTTGGCGCACAGATGTACACTGTCCGGGATTTTATTAAGGACATGCCCGGTGTCACAGAGAGTCTCAAGAAGATCAAGGACATCGGATACAGCAACGTTCAGATTTCGGGAATGGGTCCCGTTGATCATAACGAGGTGGCGAAGGTCGCTAACGATCTTGGTCTGACTATTTCCTGCACGCATATGGCGTGGTCGATGTTCCAGAACGAGCTTGATAAGGTTATCGAGATACACAAAGCCTGGAATTGCCGAAACAGCGCCATAGGTGGACTTCCCCAGGAATATTACAACCTCGATGGCGTCAAGAGATTCGCCGAAGAATTGGTTCCCATTTCGGAAAAACTTGCCGCTGCCGGGCTGACCTTCTCATATCACAACCACAACCACGAATTGGCTCTATATGATGGCAAGACGTGGTTGGCGAGACTGTATGAGATGACGAATCCCAAGCATCTCAAGGCCGAGATTGACACCTACTGGATCGTCGCAGGCGGCGGCGACCCGATCTACTGGATCAACAAGATCGCAGGAAGAGCGCCCCTGGTGCACTTTAAAGATATGATGGTGCTTCCGTCGCGCGAGGTGCGGATGGCGCCGATTGGCGATGGGAACCTCAACTGGGAGGGGATCATCAAGGCTTCACAGGCGGCGGGCTGTGAATACGCGCTTGTCGAACAGGACCGCTGCTACGAGATGGACCCGTTCGAGGCACTGGCTCGAAGCTACAATAACCTCAAGGCGATGGGACTGAAGTAGTCCGTTGTCATGCATAAAAAAGCGGGCAGCCTGTTGTTGCTTAACGGGCTGCCCGCTTTTGCATAAACTGCGAGGGGAGGGACTTGAACCCACAACCCTTTCGGGACCAGGACCTAAACCTGGCGCGTCTGCCAATTCCGCCACCCTCGCGAGACCTTATACTTATATCGTTTAGGGTACTGTTTTGGCCAGAAAATTCATGCTTTTGGCGTTCCCCCCAGCGCCTGCGATTTGCTGGCGAATCTTGTCGGCGGGCAATGAAAGGCACTTGCGAAGACCCTGCTGAAATAGTGAATTGAAGCAAACCCTGTCTGTCTGGCGACATGCGTTACTGAATAACCCGTCTTGAGAAGCGCCACTGCCTGTTCGAGGCGGATCTTGCGAAGATAATCCCGCGGCGACATTTTCAGGTGGGTTCTGAAAAGCCTGCACAACGAATCCGGGCGGATACCACACCGTGCGGAGATATCACGAACCTGTATGTCATGCATGTATTCTGTCGCGATTATCGCGCACGCCTCTTCCAGCACGCTGTTGGTAGGCGGGCCATACAACCTCGCCGCTGCCCTTATGACGCTGATGAGCAGGTTTCGCAGTATTCCATCGCAAACGCTGGCGTAACCCGGTGGGCGCATTCGCTGCTCTTCGAGCAACCAGATCAGGCCGTCGCGCATCCTGGTCGCCAGTGATTCATCCGGGTGGCGAAGCACGATCATGGGCAGCGAGGATGTGTCCAACTCGCCCGACACGCGCATTTTGACCGTGTGGTTCTTCATCCTCCCGGTGGGGGTGGTTGCAAAACGATGTGGTAGAAATGTGGGTATCAACACGATTGTGGTGCCCTTGATGGGCAGACGTCTCTGGCCAAGAATAACCATGCCGCTTCCGATGAATAAATCAAGATGCACCAGGTCGTCATGCAGATGCGCGTTAATGGTCCTGCCCGGCCCCCAGTATATGAAGTCGGCAGAGGCGACTTCATACGCGCACCCGCTGAGCGAATCGATGAGATCATGAACGCGGACATCATCGGCAAGGTCGTCGTAAGCGCAAAGTATATCCAAATCGCTTGTCATTTGATCAAGAGTACATTAACTATTGATTGCTTACAGTAAATCACGAAAAGCAAGGCGCGCCAAGCATGTGCAAAATATAATTGCGCTACCGCCAATGCGTGTAAAGCAAATCCAGCGAATCATGATATGGTCAACGTCAAGGAGTCGATATGTCAAGCAACATCAAGTTCACGGTATTTACAAAGCCATGGAAGCTCCATCTGGCCGACTTGGCTCGGCTGGTCAGGGACCTGGGCTTCGCCGGCATCGAATTGCCCGTCAGACCCGAGTATGAGGTCGAGCCCCAAAGCATGGCAAAAGATCTCCCCAAGGCAGTCAAGGTCTTCGCTGATGAGGGGTTGAGCATCGCCAGCGTCGCATGCGAACCAACCATCGAAGCCATTGAAGCGATGGGCAATGCCGGCGTGAAACTAATGCGGGTAATATTCCCAATTCCACCGGAGGAAAACTATCTCGCCTGCATTCACAACAAGATAAGGTTCGTCGAATCGTTACAGGGAGCGCTCGCCTCGGCAGGGGTAATGCTGGGCATACAGAACCATTGTCGCCGACAGCTTTCAGGCGCGATGGAGTTGCGATACATGGTAGATCGGCTTGACCCGAAATGCGTTGGCGCCGTGGTCGACATCTGTCACAACGCGCTTGCAGGTGAAAGCCCGTCACAGGCGCTTGACCTGCTTGAAGACAGAATGTGCCTGGTCAACTTCAAGAACGCATACTGGTATCGCACTAACGATCCTTCCGCCAACTCGGCGGCATGGGATGTTCGAACCACCACCGCCAGGCATGGTATGGCCGATTGGAAACAGGCGGTCGACGAACTGAAGAAACGCAACTACGCCGGCGATATCTGCCTGAGCGCCGAATACACCGACCACAGCGCCGGACTCGAAAACCTTGTACGCGAAGATCTCAACTACGCCAGATCACTTTTTGGAAAATAAAGGTATTGCAGAATGATTCCATCAAAACGTAACGTTGCTGCGGTATGTCATGACGGCAGGATTCGCCTGATCGAGCAGAAAATGCCCGCTCTCAAGCAGGGCTGGGTTCTTGTGAAGGTGAAGGCGTCACTCGTGAGCCCCGGAACCGAACTTGGCGGCTGGCCCAAACTCGCAGCCAATTTCAAGACCCCCGCCGAGCCACACGACCCAAAGCCTTTCGGTTATTCCAACGCCGGCGATGTGCTCGCGGTGGGGGATGGAGTCACTCGTTTCAAACCTTCGCAGCGCGTCGCCTGCGTGGGCGCGGGGTATGCTCAGCATACGGATTTCGCATTGGTGCCGCAGAATCTGTGTTTCGCCATTTCTGACGATATGACCTATGAACAGGGTTCCTACGCGATGCTCGCAGCCACCGCTCTCAACGCGATTCGACGCATGGAGCCTCAATTAGGTGAATATGGCGTTGTGGTGGGATTGGGCATTGTGGGATTGCTGGCGGGCAAGCTGATGAAGCTCTCCGGCATGGAAGTAATGGGCTGGGATACTCTGGATTTTCGTCTGGGGCTTGCCGACAGAATGGGCATCGATCACGCTGTGAACGTCACCAGGGACGACCCCGTCGCCGCTGCCCGCGAATTCACCCGCAAGGCGGGGCTCGACGCGGCGTTGTTTGCGTTCGGTGGAGATGCCACCAAGGCCTATGAACAGGTGATGTCGTCCATGAAGGTTACTCCCGACACCCACGTAATGGGCAGGGTGGTTCTGGTCGGAGGCGTGAAGTTTCCGCTGATATTCGATACCAGCAACCACGACATCCGATTCGCCGCCAGAACAGGACCTGGCTATCATGACGAGGCCTGGGAGGAAGGCAGGGATTATCCGCCTGTGTTCATGAGGTGGACCACCCGCACAAACATAGAACTTTGCCTGAGGTTGATTTCACAGGGTAAGCTCGACGTGGACGCCCTCACCACCCACCAGATTCCGCTGGCGAACGTCGAGGATGGAGTCACGGCGATACTCGACGATCCACAGAAGATCCTCGGCGTAATTTTCAACATGTAACCGCTGGTTAAGGCTTGTTACACTTGCTGATCGGGGTGGGTGACGAAATCGAGCAGCATTTGCACGGTTGAAAATGCCATGCAAACCACGGTGTCCGCTGCGCCGTAATATATCGCCAGCCGGCCCGTTGCCTCATCGTGCAGGGCAGCGCACGGAAACGCCACGTTCGGAACATCGCCAATGCACTCGTAAGGCGTCTGCGGGCTGAGAAGGTAGTTCTTGTTTGCGGCAATGACTTTCCATGGACGTTCAAGATCGAGCAATGCCGCCCCGAAGCTGTAAACATACCCGTTGCAGCTTCTCAATACGCCGTGATAGATCAGCAGCCAGCCCTTGTCGGTTTCGATGGGAATCGGCCCAGCGCCTATCTTCAAACCCTGCCAAGGGCTTGCCCCCGCCT
>CAZWAT010000109.1:0-9491 GCA_964632015.1 uncultured Planctomycetaceae bacterium | reverse complement strand
GCCACCCTCAATGCGACAACTGGGAAATGGCAAAGTGTACTTTTTCGCACAAAATCCGTTCGTTCTCACCTCTTTGCGAGACAACGACACCATCATGTTCTTCAGGCGATTTCAGCAGCACCTCGGTCTGGCGACAGATTATGACATCTGGCGATTCCAGTTCCCGATGGACCTTATAAAGACGCCGCCTGCCCCGGATGGATTATGCCTGACCAACAACCACATATTGTGGCGGAGCTTCAATCCCATAGTCACCCAAGACGTCGAAATACCCGGAACATACACCTACAGCCTCGCGCCGGACAACATCCGCGACCAGGGCGGGACAACTGACGTGCCGTTCTCCACCGGCGACCTCACCGATAGACGCCAGGCGCCAACGGCCGGGAATGTCGACCTGAAACAAAGCAAATTGCAGGATTGGATCGTAAGGTACAAAGCCACCGAACCATTCCATATCACCTTCGATCTGCGCCAGCCCAGGGATCTCGACAGAATGACACTATTTTACAGTCATTCCGGGCTCAGGCCTGCTATTCGGGTCGAAGGCTCAGCCGATGGAAACGACTGGTCAGTGATGGGTCAGGCCCCGGCCCTCGCCCAGGGCGCCAAGGATGTGTGGGATCTGGAGATTCCCCTTTCGGGAGGACCCGCGCAATACGTCCGCATTCACTTTGACAAACGCCGAGACGGCGATATATTAACATTGGCTGAAATGGAAATCTGGGAAAAACCCTCTCTGAAAGACTAAGCCCCGCAGCCAAGACCGCTTTCAGTGACGTAACAATCCCGCACATTCCATGGGGATAGAAATTTTTAAACACTATGTATAGATCAGTAAGTTTTTGGTTGGATTGGCAATTTCTTAATTGGCCTAACGAACAGGTGAAGGAAAAGATCATTCGTCGCTGCGACGAACTGGCCAATGCCGACGTGAACATGGCGATTATCTTCGGGACCCACTTTCGTTGGGATTATCTACCGATCATCTCCCGCGTTCACGATCTGCTTGCGTTCATCGCCGAGCAACTGCATGAGCGAAGCATAGAGCTGTTCGATCATCATTCGTCGGTGCTGACGCATCGCGTTCGTTCCTGGAAAGACCGCGAACACATCCGCCGAAGCAATTTTCATCATTTGCCCTTCTACCCAGACCCCGACTTTGCCGCACAGATGCGGTACAACGGGACGCTTCTGAACGACTGGCGGATGATCGACGTTGAAACCGGCGAGCCGATCTACATCGACACCTACCGTTGCGAACAGTTCTGCATGAACAATCCCGATTTTCGGGCGGCGTACCAGGCGTACCTTCGCAGGCTGATAAACGATGTACCGCTCGACGGGCTTATGAGCGACGACGCGATTTACTATCCCCGCTGGCGCGCCTGCGGGTGCAAACACTGCCGCGGAAAATTCACCGAACAGTTCGGCCACGATCTACCGCCCACCACCGATGCGGGTTTCTGGTTCAATCGCGACAACCCCGCGTTTCAGGACTGGATAGATTTTCGTTATCGAACCGCGGGTGATTTCATGGGCGTTGTCAGGCAGGCGGTGGGCGATATGGCGCTGATGACCTGCTCATCCCACTCGGCTGGTCAGGCGTGCAACGCGACCGGCATGAGCTATGAGGAGTTCGCCAACCACGCATCGATGTCGATGCTCGAAATATGCGGCACCGGCATGGACGAGCAGGGAAACTGGTCACAACAGATTCTCGGGCGGGCAATGCTGCAAATCGCCATCACGCGAACCTATGAGCTCGACACCTGCCTTGCGTTGGGGTACGGATTCGTGCCCGATTCCATGAAGCTGATGTGGCAGATCAGCAGGTTGCTTGGCAGTAGTACCTGGCTGTCAACTTTGAAGGGAAGACTTGTTCCTAAAACGGACGAGATTGACTCGCTGCCGGAGGAACAAAACCTGCTCGAAGGCATTTACACCTGGGAGAAGAACCACAAGGAACTGCTCTGTGGTGACAGCGACGCGAAGGTATGCGTCTTTCACTCCCGCTTTACGCGAGATCATTTCACGAGGTCATCTGATGATTTAGAGACAGTATATAACTCGACCTGCATAGACCTTCTTGAAGCGAATGTCACTTTCGACGCGATCTGCACCCTGGACGAAATTTCCAGGTACGCATGCTGTGTGATTCCATCAGCAGCCTGTCTTTCGACGGCTCAGCGAAAGACTCTTCGCGAGTACATCAACGCCGGCGGTGTGGTTATTGCGATCGGGCCGATGGGCATTCGCAACGAAAAGGGGCAACAGTGCGATCAATTCCTGCGGGAATTCGGCGTGACAACCGAGGTCGTATTTCCTCCCCTGCCGCAAGGTTATCAACCCGATGAAGACGTTCATACGCTGCCGTCGATTGCTTGCAAGGGCAAGTATCACGGGGCGGATGTCGATGAAAACTCGTGGGTGAAGCTTCCCGTAGACAAGGGCGCGCTTTACTGGAGGCCGGCGCTTAAGGCCACCAAGAACCATGGCGCGTCGCTGGTGGATATTCTCAACAACCATCACACCGAGCCGGTCCGTGTCGAGGCGGGGTTGGAAAATTGGCAAATTCGTCGTTATCGCACCGGCCAGGCAGTGACGCTGGTGGGCATGAATTCCAACATCGTCCCGACGTTCAGCAAGCAATTCGCGTTGGCGTTCGGAAATAAGCCAATCGTCACATCGCTGGAATACAAGAACCCCTGCCGCGAATTGCAGCTTCGCGTGGACTCGCCTGTCACCAGCGCCAATCTGTTCACACTCGATCGGCCGGAACCTTACGTAGGAAATATTTCATCCGACGGTGGGGTTGTCTCGTTCGCTTGCGACGAAATTAAGTCTTTCTTCGTGGTGGAACTGCGATAGCACAAAGGAACGTACGTAGATGTCTCGCCAAAGAGCTTCGCATGCATGGAACAGGGAAGTGTACCTCGATGTCGCCGAAGGAATCGTCCGCCAGGGCGCGGAGTGGTTGAACGAGGAAGGCAGGATCATCGATCCATTCGAGGGTAAAGAGACCCCCACCGCCACAGCCCGGTTTGTCGGCGCGTTGGGCGCGCTGTTGTCTGCTGGTCGATGCGCGGATCTGGAAGAACACTGTGTCCGGGCTTTGACGCCCGCGCTGGAAGACCTTTATCACGTTCGCACGACCTGGGGAGAATTCATCGTCAAAGAGGCCGCCATTGCCTTTGCGCATCTGCGGGACAGGGCCGGTCACAAACACGTTGGGCAATGGACCAAACTGCTCAGCGAGTACGAGCCCTACCAGTCGTATTCATCCACATGCAACGGCATTAAGGACCATAATTTCGTAACGTTCGCCATTGCCGGCGAAGTGATGAAGCAAAAGTTGAACCTTGCGAACAACATTGATTTCATCGAAGCGTGCATGGACAAGGAACTTCGACTGTTCGACGACAACGGGATGTTTCATGACCCTGGCTGTCCGATAACGTATGACATTACCGCTCGCATGAACCTGACTATCGCGATGTGGGCGGGATATGACGGCAAACACCGCCAGCGGCTTGCGGATATTCTGCATCGTGGGGCGATATCGCAACTGAAGTATCAGTCGCCTACAGGAGAATGCCCATTCGGAGGACGCAGCAGCCAGCAGAATTTCAACGAGATCAGTGCCGCCATAATCTGCGAATACCAGGCGAATATCGAGAACGCACAAGGCGACAGTGAACTGGCTGGTCAGCTCAAGCAATCGGCTGAGATAGCGTTTCGCTCAATCGAAAAATATACGCGCCGCAGTCCGATCTATTTCACTAAAAACATGTTCCCACCTGAAACCCAGCATGGCCGGCAAAAGGGTTATGGTTTCTACGGGGCGTATTCGCTTCTCATCGCCAGTCAACTTGGGCTTGCCTGGACGCTGGCCGACGACTCGTTGAACCAATATTCACAACCTTGCCCCGCTCAGACGGGTCCGGTGTTCTTTCTCACGGACAAGGGGTTCAATAAGCTCTTTGCCACCACAAGCGATTATCACCTTGAAATCGACCTCAACCCGCCCAACCGGGCATATGACGCCACCGGCCTGGGGAGGCTTCATCGTGCCGGCTTCCCCGCCGAGATGGCGTTGTCCATGCCGATCGACCGGGAACCGGGCTACATTACATCTATACCCCCCGCGCCAGAGCACGTCGTCATCGGGGCGGGCGGTGACGGAAAGTTTCTCGCATCCATACAGGGCGAGTCCCTGCAAAGCTCCGTGGATGTTGAGTGTCGCAGTGGTGAAGAAATGCGATTCTCAATACAATATTCCCTTGATGGAAAGCACTTCCTGACGGAACGATATGATATGTCGCCGGCGGGAGTGAAGATCGAGGCCCACTGGCCCGGCGCGTCCACAATGAGTTATCGCATACCATTGCTCAAGACCAACGGCCGGGATGAAACGGTCATCACCGACGCCCCCGAAGAATTTACGGTTTCCCTCGACACGTTCAGGTATCGCGCAAAATGTTTGACCCCCTCGGGACGCCTCACATTTGAAGACTTTGACGCGCCCAACCGCAACGCCATTTATCGAATCGGCAGAATGGATGTTCCCGGCGACAGGATCCAGATTTTCCTGTCATTGGACATGGAGCAATAGACACCGGCCCGTCACTGAAACGCGTTCTCCCTCAAGGCCGACAGATCAACAACCTGCCCCTCTTCGCGTGCTAGATCGGCCCCGATACAGGTGACGGTATTTTCGACACCGTCGGCGCAGCATGAAAGCGGATCGTTGAGCTTCCTTATCGAATCGGCAAAATTCCGCACCAGAAACGCGTCGCCGCCGCCGTGGTTTCCGGTCGCGAGGTTGTCGATATCGTGCTCTTTCGTTCCCTCGCCATCCACGTAGACGGTTATTCTGTTCGAGTTGAACGAGCCCCGGATGAACCCTCTTGTGCCGGAAATATGGATGGTCCTGTCCGAGCGGTCGCTGAACATCTGCACCGTGAATGTCGCTCGCACGTTGTTTTCGTATTCCAGCACAACCACCTGGTTGTCAACAATGTCTTTGTCGCTGGTAAATACGCAAAGATCCAGGTCGAACCTGGTGGGATCCGCCTTCATTTCATCTGTCATGCTCACGTGGGAGCCCGTGAAGCGGAACCGACAGTTGTCAGCCTCAGCACACGTTGAACAGTGCGTCGATCGTCGCGTGCCTGGATTAAAGAAGTCCCTCCCGCCGAAGGACGCAACCCGCCGGGCCCGCGAATCGGCAAACCAATGAAGCAGGTCGATATCGTGACAGCATTTGTTCATCAGCAACCCGCCGGATAGCGCCGTTTTTCGCTGCCACCGTCGCATGTAGCTTGCCCCATGATCGCGACCCATGTGCTCAGCCGCCTCTACGCCCATCACCCGCCCGATAACCCCGTCGCGCAGAAGCCCGCGGATCGTGTAATAGAAAGGGCTTGCCCGCAACGTGAATGCCAGTTGCAGAACCGCGTCTGTCTTGTCGCAAAGCGATTGCAGCCTAACGCCGTCGGGTACATTAAGAGCAAGGGGTTTTTCGACCAGCACGTGCTTACCGGCGTTGATGGCGATTGACGCAATGTCGCAATGCGTACCGTCAGGAGTTGCGATGATTACCGCGTCGATACTATCATCCGCGAACACCTCATACAGATCGTCGGCTATTCTCGCGTGCGGAAAATGCGGCAGATGGTTTTTGGCCCGCGAAATGTCCTTATCGTAAAGGGCGACCACTTCAACATCATCGGCACCTGCGATTGCCGTTCTGTACATGCGACACCTGTTTCCACAACCGATAACAGCCATGCGTAACGCGCTCATTTTGTTCGCCTTCACATCGTGTTTGCCGCGAGGGTGGCTTCTAGAGTTTTGTCCAATCGATTCCGCCGGCGACCGCTTCATCCTGTTTCAATAGCTGTTCGTAGAGGTTCTGCACATCCGCCGGGGGTGACTTGATGCTCAACAACTCATCCACGTCAAGTTGGCCTTTGCCTATCCATTCGAGAATCATCAGCCTGTTGATGCGCTTCGACCAGGGATAGAACGCGTTGGGTTCATCGGGACATCTAGGCTGATATGCGCCCACCAGCCGCAACTGCTTTCTTTGCAGATGGGTATAGAGGTCAAGCGTGACAGGTTCATGAGGGCAGCCCAGAAGCGATATGACGCCTTCAGGGTTGAGCGCTTCGAGCAGTTCTTCAAGGGCTTTCTGCGAGCCGCTCGTTTCAACGGCGTGGTTGATACCATTGGGGAACTGACGACCCAATGATTCCGCCAGTTTCTTCTTGCCGACGACCAGGCCTTGTTCGATGCCGCATTTCAACGCGCATCGAACACGTGCGGCGCTTCTATCTGTGGCAATCACTTTGGCGCCTGCGATTCGGCATATCTGTGCGGTCAACTGTCCTATCAACCCAAGGCCCGTCACGGCGACCGAATGCCCTACCCCTATCCCCGCCATGCGAACGCCATGCAACGCGATACCACCGACTACCGCGAAGCTCGCCTGGGGCGCAGTGACACCCTCGGGAACCAATATCAGCTTTGATTCATCGACGACGGCTTCACTACTATGGACTCCCATCATCGTCACAAGCTGACCCGGACTCACCGTGGTGACTCCCTCGCCGCATTCAACGACCTCGCCGCAGAAACTGTAGCTTCCCCTGGCCCCCATGGGGTACGTAGCCTCTTTGCTTCGAACCTCATGATGATTACCAGCAAAGTACGCGAGTTCGGTTCCGCTGGAAACCAGTGTGAACCGCGCCTTCACACGCACTTTCCCCGCCGTGAGTTCGGGCAGGTCGAACGGTACAAGTCGGGCATCGTTGCGGGCGTGAAAGCTGACGGTTAATCCTGTTTTGCTCATGGTGTTCAGACCTTGAATTGCGAATCGCTTCGCAGCAGGGTGTGCCCCCATCCGATCCAGTTGTTGGTTCTGTCAACGCACATTGGAAGCCGACCCGCTATTGCCAGCGTCGCCACTTGAAAATAGCAGGCGTCCATGTCGCTGAGGTTGCCGCTGTCCTGTGCGCGGAACTCCGGCGCGTTATCTCCAAAATGGTTGAACCCCCCGTCGTCGGTTCGGCAGGTCAACGCCCAATCGCCGGCCTTTTCGATTGCCTGGGCGTACCGGGCGGACCCGTCAGACAACATTCGGATAGTCGCGCATGCGTCAAACGTGCCGTGCATGTTTCCAAGCGACCAGCTTCCGTCGCTTTGCTGAACACGCATGAACGTCTCAAGCACTTTGTCAGCAAGCGGAACGGTTTCGCCCATCAGGTGAAATACGCGCGTCGCGTGGAATGTCATGGGGTTGTTCAGTTCGAAGTGCCGATCGCCCCCTTGGATGAACCAACCTGTCTTGGCGTCCTGGAAGGTCAGTAGCTTGTCCTGAAGAATTCGCTCGCAATCGGCGGGCATTCGCTCTTCGAGTGCGGCGAACGCATTGGCATAGAAGTCAGCCCAGTATGACCCGAACAAGCCACCCTTGCCGATCTGTCTTATGTTGCCGATCATCCATTCTCGCGGGTCGTACTTTGGGCTCTTTCCCAGGGCCTTGAGTCCCCTTATTCCCACACAGGTATGATACTCGTGGTAAACGGACGTAGTAAAACCGGGTAATGGGTAAAGATTCTGAAAGAACCCATCGCGACTCTGTCGGGCCTGGATGAACTCGGCCGTGGCGTCGGGGTGGGGTAGAGATGCGCCCAGAGTCTGCGCTATCTCGGCGGCGTAGACTGCCGGGGCTATCTCGCTGACCGAACCATCCGCAATGCCAAGCCAATTGCGGTGAACGCTGGCGGGATATCCCCCAGCCGGGTCCGCCAGGTCGAATACATGCTTCAGAATACTCTGCTTCAAATCGTTCATGATTTTCCTTTCAAGATCCGTTTTGTGTGTTTTGGTGGGCTTTTGCAGGTTGAACCCGGTATCAGACGGGGCGAGATTCGCCTGTCAATCGCGTGTCCGGTGCGAATCATTTTGCATATGACCTTCGCCGCTTCCTGCCAGACATCGACCTGATTCACAGAAACGCAACTCAGTTGTGCGTGAGGCAGATCATCGACGGGGCGGGTGTTTATCGCCATGACGCTGATGTCCTCGGGCACTCGCATCGACAGATCCGACAGACGATGCAGCACCGTTGACGCCAACATGGAACCTGTCACCAGCAACGCCGACGGGCGTTTCTTCGCCGATGCTATCGCCGCTTCCAGGTGGGCGGAATCGCTGTCGGTAATCACGAACCCGTTCATGGATTGACTTTGCGTCTGGGCCATGAAGTAATCCCCCGCCGCTTGCCAGTACCTCATCCCAGCCGGCGAGAACAGCGCCACATTCTCATGCCCAAGCTGTCTCAACCAACTGCATGCCATCTGGATAGAGCCTTCAAGATCACCGCCCACCTGGGGGATGTCTTCTGGCGTAAACCGATCAGCAAACTCGCCCACCAGCAGCGTGGGCAAGTGGCTTTGCCCCAGTTGCCCAGCGTGCTTGTCATTAAGCGTGCCCGCATACATGATTGCCTTTGTCAGTTCGTCCCACTTGTCGCTGACATCCGACTCGATCATCATTTCGAAGGCTCCTGCGCTCAACACTTCGCGGCACTTGACCAGCGAGCGATGCGAAATAACCCCCGCTTTTTCGGCAGGTCCCAGCACCACGCGCACAACGTCCTTGGGCTGAACCGCTTTTGCGGGGTCCTGCACGAACAGACCCTTGCCCGGCTGAGAACTAATCACCTTTCGCTGGTGCAGATGATCCAGCGCCTTGCGAAGCGTCATGTGTGACACCTTGTACCGCTCAAGCAAGGCAGCCTGCGAGGGAATGGCGTCTCCGCTTTTCAGCTCGCCCTGGGCTATTCGCTCGCAGATGTCATCGACTATCCGCTGGTATCGTGGAACCGGAGAATTGTTACTGGTATTGCTTGTCATCAGACTCCATCCGCCGTCGGTTCGGCAGCGCGTTGTGTGTTGGCTCTGGTCTTGAGCCTGGGTGCGGGAACATGCAAATCCCTGGCAATGGCGTTCAGAGACTCCATCGTCTGGGGAATCAACGGAATACCATCACCCCTGCGCCACGTTTCGAGTTCGCGCTCCTGCTGCCCGGCGTAGTAGACGCGTTCCTCGCCGGCAGCTACTGGGCAAGACCGAAGTTCTGTGAGCATCCGGTCCATGTCGCGTCGAAACTCCTTCGCTTCGCGAAAGCCTTCAATCGAGATCGCACCGAAGAAATGCGAAACGCTGGCCGAGGAAGTCGCTGTATCGCTAATCGCCGCTCCAAATGGAGCCCCGCCCAGCACTGAGCACAGAATGTCCACCATTACCGCCAGACCATAACCCTTGTGCCCGCCGAACATCTTGCCCACGCCACCAAGGGGCAGTATTCCCCCGCCGTGACGGTGGAACATGTCTTCAAGCACCCCGTGCGCATCGCTTGCACACCTGCCGGTCTTGTCAGTAGCCCAGCCTTCGGTTAGTTTTTTTCGCGGCTTGTCGTAG
>CAZWAT010000108.1:0-9498 GCA_964632015.1 uncultured Planctomycetaceae bacterium | reverse complement strand
CGCAAACGAATCGGCATGATTACAGAAGTTGACAAAAGCATCTCTACCCCTGCGTACCAGCAGGTACGCGAGCGGCTCATCCAGCAGATAAAGAGCGGCAAGATCAAGCCTGGGGGGCGAATCCCCTCGCTCACTCAGCTCTGCCGGGCCTGCGACGTCAGCAGCATAACGGTTCGTCAGGCGGTCAACTCGCTGGTGCGGGATGGCGTGCTTTATACCGCGTTGGGCAAGGGCACATTTGTCAACAGCATCATGCAGGAAGCGCAGTTGGAGTATATCGCCGGGTTCGAGGCGACCGCCAAGGCACGCGGGCTCGAAGCAAAGGTCACGGTCATCGAACAAGAGATAATCCCCGCGGACCAGGAAATGGCGGAGCATCTTCAGCTTCACGAGGGTGACGAGGTCATACGTATCAAGCGGGTCAAAATCGCCAACGACATTCCGCTATATACCGAGTTGCGGATGATTCCGCACAAATACTGCCCGGGGATGCTTGACGAGGATCTCGCCGATAGGTCGCTTACCGACCTCGCACGGCACCGCTACAACATTACCTTGGGCAAACGTGACCTGGTAATCTCGCCCATGGTGCTGGATTCAAGTTCCGCGGTGCTTCTGCGGACGAAGGCGGGCACACCGGGCCTGTACGTAACCGAAACTCTGTTCATGCAGGACGAAAAACCCTTCAAGTGGGAACATCGCGTTCACAAGTCCGGCCTGCACTTTTCTTCACGAGCCGTATTGAATGAATAATCTTGCAATCATCCCCGCCCCGCGATCAGTTCGCAGGATGTCGGGTGCATCGTCCATCGGCCCCGACGGCCTGCTGGTACGGTTCGACAACAACAATCAGGATCTATGCGAAAAAGTCGATCTGTTCGCCTCAGATCTTCGCAAGCAGTCAATACGCACCAGGCGAAACACGGCGCAGGGTTATCCGCTGACATTGGCGATTATCGAGTCGCACGACGCCAAACTCGGCGACGAAGGTTATCGCCTGCAAACCGCACGCGACGGTGCACAGGTACACGCCAATACCAACGCCGGGCTTTTCTATGGCCTGCAGACTTTTTTGCAGATGCTCCATCGCGTCGGAGCGTCGTGGAAGATCCCCCACTGTCGCATCGTCGACAGACCCGCGCTGGCGATGAGGGGAATTCACATCGACCTCAAGGCGCAGATGCTTCGCTTTGATTACATAATGAACATGCTTCATCGATGCGCACAGTACAAAATCAACACCGTGCTCATCGAATACGAAGACAAGTTTCCATTTCGCAAGCACCCGCGGATTGTCTCGCCGCTGGCGCTTAGTCGCGACGAAATTTCGCAACTGGTACAGACGGCCAGAACGCTGAACATTCGCATTATTCCCAAGGTTCAGGCGCTCGCGCATGCGGAGTATGTACTGAAACACGAACAGTACAACCACCTGCGCGAGCACCCCGACTCCCCCACCGATTATTGTCCGCTGCACCCGGAGTATATGCCCCTGATCGAGGACATGTTCACCGAGGTGATAGAGGCACATCGAGATTCGGAATATTTTCACGCCGGCTGCGACGAGCCGCTGCTACTTGGCTCATGCCCGAAATGCAAGCGAAGAATCGCCAGAGAGGGACGCGGAAGATTCTTTGCCGATAGGCTCAATCGCATTCACCGCCTCCTTGAGAGCCTCGGCAAGAAGACCATCATGTGGGCGGACAGACGGCTCATGTATCCCGAAATTTCGCCGGGTCTGGCGCGGGACATCGTCTTCATGCCATGGAAGTATTACGATTATTCCAGATTGAACGACTTTTCATTCTACGATCATCTTGTCGCGCAGGATATGCGGGTGATTGTATGTTCCGCCGCGAGAACCCGGTTCGATTCGTCGATCTTTCCAGACTTCGAAAGCCGAAACTCCACCACGATGGACTTCATCACCAGGGCTGCCGAAGATGCGCCCCAGGTCATGGGTGCGATCTGTTCTTCGTGGGCGTCCAGCCGGGTGCCAGTCGAGAACACGTGGTTTGGCCTGCTGTGCGCAGCCGAGTATGCATGGTCGCCCGACACCTCATACGCAGATTACAAAAAGCGATTCTGTCGGAACTTCTACGACGCCAGCGATAACGGCATCACCGACGCGATGGAAAACCTCAAGAGCGATCGCGCATGGAACGAAGCCCTTGCGGGGAACAACTCCACCAATCTCGACATTGCCCGAATCCGCACCGCCCTTGCCAGAAAGGCTGTGCAACAGCTCAAGCAGACCCGCCCAAGGGTGAAACGCAATCATTACAACTACCGCTTTGGGGAACTATCGGCAGCGGCGACGCTTCACCGTCAAAGGCGATACGAACTGCTCAAGACGCTGGGGGTTCGCTACTACCGGGCAACTTTGATCACCAACGCTCAACGCAGAACCGACGCCATCGAGGCGATGATCTCGGACCTGATCGATCTGCGAACAGACCTGCACAGCCTCATCCGCAGAACGCGAACGCTCAACAAGGGCATCTTCAAGCCCGTCGAGGCGACCAAGGACGTGTCGCTTCGGTACGACGACGAGCAGCGAGTACTGGCACATAACATCAGCAGGCTTCGTCATTCGCTTAGAACCCTGCAACGCACAGGTGAACTGCCCGCATGGGTTACTGTGGGCATCATCGCCGAAGTGAAAGACATAGAGTACCGGGTCAGAAACAAACCCAAGACGGTTTCGCCGTATGACGATTCATGGAACCTGAACCTGTAAACGCCATTACCATGCCGGCCTTGCAGGGAAAGAAGGAACAGGAAAAGCAGGAGCCTTATCATGACGTATACGACTCACAAGAGACATGGAACAGGCCTAGGTTTTACCCTGATCGAGCTGTTGGTGGTAATCGCCATCATATCGCTGCTTGTGAGCATTCTCATGCCCTCGCTGAGCAAGGCCAGGGAGCACGCCCGGCGCGTCGTGTGCATGAATCAGCTCAAAAGCATCGGCCTGGCAGTCCAAATGTACGTGCAGAATAACAAGGGGCAGTTTCCAAGAAAAAAGGGTGCCGGCCCACCCCCACCCCCGGACATCTTTCCGCCCAAGCTATTCTGCCCATACCTGGGGCTTGACGATATTGACGTGTATTACGAGAAATGCGTGTTCTGGTGCCCATCGTACACTGTGAGCGCAAGTCCCACCGCGCTCAACTACAGCATGGGTTATAACTATCGCCTGAATAGCAACCACAGCATCGACAATATCCCACGTATATCCCAGACGGTGGTGTATTTTGACAACCCTCCCCGAACCGGTGAGACCGGTGACATGCTGCACGAACCTGAAAACGGCTTTGACAAGCCCGTATACGCCGAATCGCAGGTCCGCCATGATGGAGGGGCGAATTATGTCTTCCTCGATAACCATGTTGAATGGCTGATACCTCGGGACATTCTTTTTTACGCCAACAGCAACGCGGGCGATCCCTACGGCAACCGCCCAAAGTGGGAACCTTCTTACCAGTAACCCAGCGGAGAACAACTAACCATGAGACCTGCTCATCCATTAAGGATGCTTATTGTCCTGTCCATCATCGCAGCGGCGTGTTATGGGGCTGACGATACCGGACTTGTTGTCAGCTTCGGTACCGAGCCCCCGGTCACCCCAAGCGTCATCGACTTCGGAAGCGTCCCAACGCTGAAGATTCCTCAAGCCACTAAACCTGTTCGCCTTGACGGAACCCTTATCGGGGACGAATGGAAGAACGCCGTGATTGCCGAGGGGTTCTCGCTGCGCCGCCTCGACGCCCTGGCGGTTGCCCGCGGACTCTCGGGCGGTGGCGATTCCCCCGAGGACTTCCTGCAAGAGGCATCCAGGCCGGAGAATGAAACGCAGGTCTATCTGCTGCGCGACAATGACTACCTTTATATCACCTTTCGCTGCTTTCAAGACAACGCCGACAACCTCATGGCTGAGCCTACCGGCAAACGCGACAGCGCCGTGTGGGGTGCGGATAGCGTCGAAGTGTTCATCTCGCATTGGATGAACGACAGCGAATTCTTTCACTTCATCGTCGACTCGAAAGGGACCCTCTACGACGCCCACAATCGTTATTATCCCGAGCGCCCGAAACGCAATTCGGATATCAACCGCGAATGGAATTCTCACGTCGAGATCGCCACCAGAACCGGCGAAGGCGAGTGGATCGTCCAAATGAAGCTTCCCTTCGACGATCTTGGCATACGCCCCGATGGCCAGGCGCGCATGAATTTTGCCCGGACGGTGATGGTTGGCAAGAAGGGCTTCCATTCATCCTGGTCGCCCGTCGAACAGACCTTTCACGACGTGCGACGCTTCGGCGCGGTGATTCTGGGCGACGGCGACCACCACGCAGGCGCGACGATCGAGAAAATCATAATGCATTCCCCGCAGTGGGGCGAAAACGAGTTGCAGGCGCTGATCACCACCCCCGCCGATACCGCCCTCACAACACAGGTGCGAGGCGAATTCTTTGACGACAGCGGCGAAACCCAGGATCTCGTCACAAGACGCGTCCGCGTGAACGCAGGCGAGGCCGCCGCCAATCTGTATCTGCCCTACCGAGTGACAAAACATGGTAAACACAACGTCGCCGTCTCGCTGCTGGACGCGACAGGAGACGAGCCCAGCGAAAGGCGAGTCGTGAATTTCAACATTCCCGCGATTCTGGCGGTGCGATGCCCGGAGGCGTTCTACTCCACCGCGCCCACAGGATCAGCCAACATCACGCTCAACGTCTCGAATCGCAGCCTCAATGAAATCGCCCTGAAACTGGCGGTTGTCGCCAACGGTAAACGCGTATACAGCAAGGATGTTTCAGACGTCTCGACCCGACTGGCGTATGTGCAGATCGACCTGAAATCGCTACCACAAGACATCCCCTGCGAGCTTTCGATAGAAGTCACGAATAAGACGACCGGACAAAATATCGAAACGAAATCCGTATCCTTCAGCCGAATCAGCATGGATTGGTAACACCCGAGAAAGGCTTAACATGATCCCGAAGCTCCGAATCGCATTGACTTCCTGCCTGATGCTCTTCGCCTGGTCAAACCAGGTGTATGCTGGCGATGATATGCCCCGACAGTTCACCACATGGGCCTCACGCGCGCCAGAAGACTGGGTCGAACGCAGCGCAGTTCCAGAGGGCTACTCGCCGATGATGCCCCTCGACAACATGAAAATGCCAGACGTTGACGAGGCCGCCACTCGCCGGGGATGGGTAGTCTTCACAAAGCCGACTTTCGAGCTTGTCTTCCCCGTAACCGCTCCATTCGCCGGTGAAATCACATCCACGCTACGAGCGTTCGCCACGCCGGGCGAGTATGTTCCTATCACGTTCTCCGTGCGAAGCCTGCGACAAATCAACGACCTGTCTGTAAGCGCAGACGAGCTGAAAACCGCGGGCGGCGACAAGATACCCAACTCGCACGTCGATATTCGCGTTGTTCGATGCCTGCCGGTCAGCGCACAGAACATCGACATCAACAAAAAACCACCCGCTGCCGATTCCACCGAAAAAGCCTACATCATCACCCCGGCCTTCATGGAAACCTTCGACGCGGTAGACGTGCCCGAGCAGACAACGCAACGATTCTGGATCACCGTCAAGATTCCCGACAACGCGCCGGAAGGCATCTACCAGTCCACCCTCACAGTGAAGGACTTGTCTGGCGCGTCGCAGGAACTCGACCTGCGCATTCGCGTGCTTCCATTCGCGCTGAAGCCCACCCCACCCGACCGCATGGTATATGCGGTGTTGTACAACGGCACCGACCCGCGCAAAGGAAGCCACGGCCGAGGTCTGTTCAACGAGAATGTCCCCAAGCATTTCGTCGACATGGCCGAGCATGGAATGAACACCGTGGGCTATCTCAAGATGGAACCCCACTACAAGCTTGTTGACGGCGAGGTTGTCGTTTCGTTCTCTCAACCCAACCGCGCTTCGCACAGCATGGAAGACATCATGCGCTTCTACCGAGAAGCCGGGTTCAACGCTCCCATCATCTACCAGAAGGGGCCATACGATCAGATTCAATATCGCATCAAAGACAGCCTGGGATATGAAAAATACACGCCCGAATTCGACGACGCGTTCAAGAAGATCAACCGCGCTATCGTTGACAAGGTGAAGCAAGAGGGCTGGCCTGAACTGATTTACGCTCTTGGCGACGAACCGGGCTCGAGTACCGAAGCGATCAAGCAGACGCTTCATTACGGCAGGCTGATTAAGGAGGTAGCACCCGAAATACGCACGACGAACTTCTTCAATGGCGACTGGGGCGGAACAAAAGATTGGTATCTTCTCAAGGAAGTCACCGATATCTGCTGCTCGAACTTCGTCACCAAAGACATTCTTAATGAGCGCCAAAAGGCGGGGTATGACATTCAATGGATCTATAACGGCGGCTCCGCGGGCAGCAGAATGCCCATCGCCGATCGGTTGTTTTATGGCTTCAACGCGTGGAAGTTACTCGCTGGCGGCGTCTGCCAGTACATCTACCAGAAGATCAACGGAGATGCCTTCAACCACCTCGATTCCCATAACTTCAATAACTGGAACGTGCGGGAATACCTCTATGCATACCCGACCCCCCAAGGCCCACTTCCTACCCCCTGCTGGGAGGCGGTACGTGCCGGTACCTACGATTGGCGGTACCTGCTGACGCTGGAGGAACTGATCGGGCAAGCGAAATCCAGTCAATCCAGCGATCTTCGCAAACTCGCCGAGGCTGCACTCGCCGAGATGAACAGCGTGATGGACGGTTTCAGCTACGATTACCAGACCGGTGCAAAGAATCAGGTTCTCAGCGAAACCAACGACACCAACATGACAGTGGCGCGTTGGCGAATCGCGCGCCAGATCATCCTGCTGAATGAACAGTTGAACAAGGTCAACAGATAGGGACCCACAACACTATGATTTATGCACATAGATTTATTTTACCATTAGTGTTACTTGTTTACGTCGCGTGCGGCGCGTGCAGAGGCGATTCAGACGACGCAGGCAAACAAAACCTGCTCACTGACGGCGGGTTCGAGGGCGAGTACAAAGGCGCCGACTACCCCGCCACAGCTAGAACCTCCAGCGCCGGGTGGATGATCTTGCCACGCGACAACGCCCCCCCGCGATACTGGGGGCTGACCACCGAACACGCCGTCGAGGGCAAACGATGTATGAAGCTTACCGACCAAGCCGGTGAACAGAGGTGGCACCTGAGGGTCATGCCCCGCATGCTTTCATCGGACTTCAAAGGCCCATACCTGCTGAGCTGCCGCATTCGCACCGAAGGAGAGCACAACCCATCGATCGTACCGGTATGGTTCGGCATCGACGCGCGAAGCGAGGGCGCCGGGCGACATTTCACAATCGCCACAGTAGGCGCAAATACCGAATGGACGCAATACAGCGGAATCGTCAGCCGGGACGATATGAGGTTCGCCCCCGGCACGGAATACAAATGGTCTGTGTCGATACAGGTTCGCCGCGGGTTCAAGGGCTCGGTGTGGGTGGATGACGTGAAGCTTATACCCATTGACGCACCGGCCCTGACCTTCACACTTGACGCCAACCAACAGTTCGTAACCCAATCTTCGGTAGTCGTCCGCGGATCATTGAACCCCGAGCAACTGCTTCCCTCCGGCGCAGCCTTGCTTGTGCATGTCAAAGACGCCACCGGACAGCAGGTGCATGTTGAAACGAAGTCGGTCACGTCGCGGGATTTCACATTTCCGATTGACGTGGGTGAGCTTCCTGAAGGGGCATACACGGTGATAATTTACGTCAAAGACAAGCATGGCAACACTGTATCACATGATCAGCCTCTGTCGAGAATCGCCGACCCGCTTGACTTCTAGTCACCCGTTTGACATCGCTGGTTGGGCGACTATCGTAACGCGCGCCCCGTGGTGCCCATGGCAAGTTTGGCGTGCAGCACGCCCTTTTCCCGCTGAAGCGACCCCGCCAACGCCTGTATGTCCCCGCCCTTTCCGCGAACCATTATCATCTCGGCACAGAGATGATGGTCAAGGTGAACATGCGTCGTCGCCAGCACCGTTCCGGTGAAGTGATGCTGTTGTTCGATCAGACGCTCGGTCAGGCCGTGGGCATGATGGTCGTACAGAAGCGAAATCGTCCCAAGAAGTTCCTCGTCCGTCCGCCACTCAAGCTGAACAAGCTGATCGCGAACCAGGTCGCGGATGAATTCCGAACGATTCTTATACTTATTCTCCGCGACGAGCTTTTCGAGCTTGTCGAACAGCGGCTTTTCGATGGACACACTTACGCGAACAATTTCAGACATGCCTCTCTCCTTGCGGTGACCCGCATATGCTAAACCATCGCCCGCATCGGTTCAACAAGCGAGGACCAGCGGGCGCAACCTCGATAGGATCAAATTCATTCAAAAATCTGGACGATTTCATTTGACGCCGGCACAAGTCGATATTACGATTCTCCAAATAGTAATAACAGGCATGAATACATGACACGCTCAAGATACAACCTGGTGCACGTAAATGATATGTATTGTTCGTCCCGATCTCGGCATCGGGCGTTCACGCTGATAGAGCTGTTGGTTGCGATCGCCTTGATAACCGTGCTGACGGGCATGCTTCTGCCGAGTCTTGGACAGGCCAAAGCGTTGGCGAATCGTACCGTGTGCCTCACGAATCTTCAGGGAATCGGCGTCGCAACGCAGTTTTATGTCAATGACAACGACACCTTCCCCCCGGCCTGGCTTGACAGCACGTGCAGGTGGATGGATCTCATCAAACCCTACGCCGAGAAGACCTCGGGATTATACAGCTGTCCCACCGACCCCCAGCGGATACCCTGTACATGGGACCCGGAAATCATCCTGAGCTATGGGATAAACACCTTCCGGTTTTCGCAAAACGAGCATTGCTTCTGGTACACGGTTCAGGCGTCGGCAGTTGCCAGACCCGCCTCGACGATCATCTTCGCCGACTGCACACCGGGGCTCTACTACGTCGGCGGAGGAAACAACTTCAGCGAGCCGGTGAATCATGTTGACTACCGGCATAATGATGGGTTCAACGCCGCCTTCTGCGATGGACACGTCGAATGGCGAAGCAAGACCACAAAGGATGAATGGGACGCCTCGCAATAGCGAGGAAATGTGAACTGACGACAGAACAGTTTTGTACGGATGCACATACATTGAATCGAAAGATGCAGATTATTCTCATAACAGTGGGTCTGGTGTCGGCGATTGTCATCGCCATCAGGCTCGCTGGAAATACACCGGCCATACCCGGTGTCCTGGCGTCGGGTCGATCGGTGAGGGACATGACATCACGCGATGTTAATGTCCCTGCCGACGCAAGGCGGATTCTAAGCCTGTGCACCTCGGCGACAGATACAATTGTCGCCATGGGCGAAGCCGACCGACTTGTTGCTATCGATGAATACAACACGCCCGTCGCCGGCGTCGAGCATGCAGCGGTCATTGGCAAGGGCAGCGCTATTTCAA
>CAZWAT010000107.1:0-9534 GCA_964632015.1 uncultured Planctomycetaceae bacterium | reverse complement strand
GCCGTCAAGGCGCGCGAGGCCGATACACCAGCACTGTGGGCATGAGATCCGCTCATTTATTCTGGTATAGCGAACTGACCCCGCGGACACAAGCCATGCTGGCCCGATGCGGCATGGAATGTCATTTTTTGATCGAGCAGAGATCTTCAAGCACCTCACCTGCGAGCTTGCGATCGTGCCCTTTCGAAGCGATGTCGCCAACGGAGACTATACCCACGGGTCGGTTACGGTTGTCGAGCACAAGCAATCGTCGCACTCCGTATCGCCTCATGAGCCTTGCCACGTCTTCGAGGGTCTGGTCGCTGTGGCAGCACAAGGCGCCGTGGGTCGCCGCAGCCCGTACCGACGTATCTTCGGGGTGCGGCATGCGTGCCAAGGCGCGTACGACCATGTCCCTATCGCTGATGACGCCGATAATTTCGTTGTCTTCCACCACAGGAAGGCATCCGACATTGTGCTCTTTCATCATTGCCGCCGCCTCGGCCAGCGACGCATCGGCCCTGATGATGACAATCGTGGGCGTCATGATGTTTTCCACAAGCATCGGCTTCTCCCCGGTATCGTTATTTGCCCCCGATGATGAATCGGTGATTACTGCCTGTCTTCCCAGTACCTCGGTCTTCCGTAATAGTCGTACAGACGCGTCTCGTACTCTCTGTTGACCGGCTCGGACGGATCAAACTCGGGACTATCCCTCAACTGCTGGCAGGTAAGATTCACAAGCACCTCTCGGCGTTCCCAGTCCACGTGCTTGATCCACTGCGGTGCGACGACAACCTTTCTGACGCGAGGCCAGCTTCGTGTATCGACGATTAGATAACGGATTGACCAGTCTCCAGTATCGGTGATGAAATCATCGAGGCGCCCCACCGAGTTGTCGCTGCAGTGAATATGGTAACCCGCGACCTCGCATACACTTCTCAAGTGTGGGTCCTGAGGCTTTTTATCCTCCTTTTCCCGAGCTTCACCGACCACGGGAACCGGGGCCGTCCCACCTACCGTCGTGCCTATCGGACCCCAGTAAGGCGCCCATCCGTAATAGGCGGATAATTGAACCTCCTGCTGGCGAGACACGGGCAGGTGCTCGTGCATGGTTGGTGAATTCTCGATCTGTTCACAAGATAGTTGAACAGGCAGAAGGCGATTCTCCCATTCAGGCCTACCGGCCGCGACGGGCGCGATCAGCACACGTCTACCGGGCAACCATCTTCCTGTATCAACGACCATGTATCTCACAACCCACTGATGGTCGTCAAAGAGCAGATCCTTCAACCTTCCGATATCACCATCGGTGGCACGAAGCACATAGCCCATCAATTCCCGTACGCTTCTGAGCATTCGTCACCAGTTCTCTGAACTACAGTTAATTGTATGCGGGGGCGTCGGACGACTATTCGCCGCCCCAAATAGGCCTGCGCCGCTAGAATTGAATGAGTCCCGCAAGACTTCTTAAACCACGATGCCGCGCCGGCCTCAGGCGTAGGGGAAGACAATGTTCGGCAAGACCTTTACATTGTTCAAAATGTTCGACTTTACGGTGAAGATCGACCTCAGTTGGATCATTATTCTTGTGCTGGTCGTCTGGTCTCTGGCAGGTGGGGTCTTTCCCATACAGTATCCGGGCATGCACTGGGGGATATACCTCGCGATGGGCCTTGGCGGTGCGCTGGGCCTGTTCGCGTCAATCGTCTTTCATGAGCTGTGGCATTCCCTGATAGCGCGAAGATACGGCATGGAGATGAAGGGGATTACGCTGTTCATTTTCGGCGGGGTTGCGGAGATGGGCGACGAACCACCAAGCCCCAAGGCCGAGTTCTCGATGGCGATCGCCGGGCCTGTCTCAAGCCTTGCGCTTGCGGTACTGTTCGGCGCGATGGCGTTTGCAGGTACTCAACTCGCCTGGCCGGAAGTGCTCGTGGGCGTGCTGTCGTGGCTGGGCCTGATCAACGTGATACTGGTGGCATTCAACATGATTCCGGGTTTCCCCCTCGACGGTGGAAGGGTGCTCAGATCGATCATATGGCACTTCAAGCACGACCTGCGAAAGGCAACGCGAATCAGCGCTAAGGTCGGGGCGATCTTTGGGCTTGTGCTTATAGTTCTTGGTTTTGTGAACCTGCTGGCGATGAACCCCATAGGAGGGCTGTGGTGGATTCTGATAGGTTTCTTCATACGTGGAGCCGCAAAGCAAAGCTACCAGTCAGTGCTGGTGCGTCACGCATTGAGTGGAGAACCGGTACGCCGGTTCATGAACACTCACCCCGTCACCGTGCCCCCTTCGGCGACAATACAGGAGCTGGTAGAAGATTATGTATATGTTTACCACCACAAGATGTTTCCCGTTGTGCAGGATGATGAGCTTGTGGGCTGCATCTCCACCGCGCAGATCAAGAATATCCCCCGTGACCAATGGCCCGAGCGGACCGTCTCTCAGGTGGTTTCATCCTGCTGGACCCAGCAGATCACCAGCCCCGACGCCGACTCGCTTGGCGCTCTTGAGCAGATGAACCGCATACAGACCAGCAGGCTGCTTGTGATAGACGACAACAACCTGGCGGGCATCATCACGCTGAGGGACCTTCTGAGGTTCCTCTCGCTGAAGCTTGAACTCGAAGGCGAAAGCCCACGGGCAGCGGGCATCGGGCCTGCCTTAACCCAAGGTGGCGACGAAGATGACGATATAGCGCGAGACGCCGCATGAAAACCAAGACCCCGCTGGCGAGAGGAACTGATCATCACCGGCGGGGTCGGCACAAATAGTCAAAAGTCATAACTTCAGGCTGCGCTCGTGCAGACCTCCATGGCGAGGCGGATCTTACGAAACGCCCTGCGCATGATCTGCCTGACCTTGCGCGTCGTGTAACCTTGCTCCGAGGCAATTGTCTTCATCTTTCGCCTCTCGGGCGGAGAGTCTATCGCAAAGCGCTGCTTGACGATGCTCTGTTCCAGTGGCGTAAGGTCGGCAAGATTCCTGGTGAGAATCGTCCGCACAAGCTCCCTGTTGTCCGGGCCAGGCGTCTCGGGGTTGTACGCCTGGTTGACGGTTTCCAGTTCCGCCTCGAACTGCACCGGGAACCGGCGCTTATGCTGAGCCTCTTTCTGGATCAGCCTGGTGAAGCTTTGCAGGATGGCCCGGCAAGAGTATGTCGAGAACCGGAAGCCTCGCGAAATATCGAATTTATCGATGCTTCGCAGCAACGCCATGCTGCCCTCGCTCACAAGCTCGTCAAGCTCCACGTTGGGGAAGCGAACCCGCCTGACCATCGCCAACACCAGCGCCATATTCGCCTGAACGATCTCTTCCCTGGCGGCAAGGACCCTGTTCTTCCACAGCTCCTGTGCCTTGCGCCCGGCGGCGCCTTTGCGTTCCTGCGCCTTGTGAAGCATCCAGCGGGCGTAGTTGTATTTCAGAAAGAGGTTTTTCTCTTCTTCCTGTGTTGGCGCGTTTCGCGACGCGCTGGTCGGAGCCGAATCGGTTGACCAGGTGAATTCCCTGTGCTCCGATCTGTTTTGACTGTGATATAATTCTTTGCAGGCGGAGGGCGATGCGAAAGAAGCATGATAGACATACTCATTGGCGAGCGCAGCCAGGTTGTCCTTGGCCGCCGCAGTGGGTTCGTAGACGATGTTCGTGTTTTCTATGACCATTTCCAGCCTTCCTTTCGCGGCGCTCAAAGTAACGTTTGCGCCTCTGATATAAGTGTAGAGGAAGGCCGGCGGTTGACCATCGGGCCAGGAATGGCTTTTGCCATAGGGAACGCACAGACCGCGTCTAGGGGAATTACCTACCTGCTGCTAAGAAATGAGGCTCGGCGGGTCAACGAACGACGTTGCTTCGCATACCGTCTCTCAGAGTCGGGCCTCGCTGCTTGAACCTCGCACGCTCTACAAGCAGAAGCACAAGACACGTGACCCATGTAAGAATTGCGATCGTCAGCACCACGGGCAGCGATATCTGGCTCAGCAGCGTGAGCTCGCTGACGTTTTCGCCCTCGGGGCCGGTGAGTTGATGATAAGGAAGGTTCATCGCCCACCCTACGGCGACGCCACCCAAGGCTGCGACGAATCCCTGCACCGCAGCCGAAAGCCACGGCCAGGAAATGCTCAGGCGCTGCCTGCCAGCATAGACGACCAGCATCAGCGACACCACAAGCCACGCCAGGCCCACAAGATCTATCACAAACCCCGTCTCGACAAAGAACGTGCTCACCACGCGGGTGAAGTCAGGCATCTCGGTAACGCGTTTCGCATAGTCAATAGCCTGCACCATCTCTCTGCTGGTACCGGCGACAAGCGTCCATACCAGGTATGAGATACCGCAGAAGACCAGCGACAGTCCAACGTCCAATCGGGTTGTGCGTCGTAATCGACCTAGCATGACCATATTAAAACAGGATATCCATGAGGAATCAATGGGCACGCGACATTGTGGACTCCCGACACTATCGTCCCCCCAGGGGCCCTAGAATGTCTTGCGTTAACGAAAGACACCCTAAATGATTCACGAGTCAGCTATTGCACTTGTAAGTGATTATGCGCCAAGACGTTGTGGAATAGCCACCTTCACCTCCGATATTTGCGAGGCGCTGGCGGGACGCTTGGAGGAAAACGACAATATCTTTGCGGTCGCGGTCAATGACGTCGCTGAAGGGTATCCATACAGCTCCAGGGTGCGGTTCGAAATTCGAGAATCCGTCCTTGCCGATTACTACCTCGCGGCTGACTTCCTCAACATCAACCAGGTATCCATAGTCTGCCTTCAACATGAATTCGGGCTTTTCGGAGGGACGTCGGGTTCTCATGTTCTTTCGTTGCTTCGCCGCCTTCGCAGGCCACTGGTCACGACGCTGCACACAGTTCTTCGCGAGCCCTCCACCGAACAGATGCTGGTGATGCGTCAACTCGTGAATCTGTCCGACAGGCTGGTTGTTCTCAGCGAGACCGGAAGCAAGATTTTGCACGAAACCTACGGCGTCACGGATGACAAGATAGCGATCATCCCCCACGGAATTCCCGACACGCCGTTTGTCGATCCTAACTATTTCAAAGACAAGTTCGGCGTCGAGGGCAAGAAGGTGCTGCTGACGTTCGGGCTGCTTTCAAACGGCAAGGGCGTCGAATACGTCATCAACGCGATGCCCGAGATTCTGCGGCACAACAGCGATGTGGTCTACGTGATACTGGGGGCGACTCACCCGAAGGTCAAACGCCAGAGCAGCGAAGATTACCGTAACAGTCTCATCCGCGCGGTACACGAACTGGGTCTGGAAGACCACGTCATATTCCAGAACCGCTTCGTGGACAGGGATGAACTGATGGAATACATCGGCGCCGCTGATATCTATATAACACCATACTTAAATGAAGCACAGGTGGTTTCGGGCACTCTTGCCTATGCGATGGGTGCGGGAAAAGCGGTGGTATCAACGCCATATTGGCACGCGGTGGAAATGCTCGCCGACGACCGCGGGCGGATGGTCCCGTTCAAGGATTCCCAGGCAATTGCCGCGGAGGTCAACTACCTGCTCGCCAACGAAACGCGGCTGCATGCGCTACGCAAGAAGGCATACAACTATTGTCGGCGGATGGTCTGGTCGCAGGTGGCACGGGACTACCTGGAACTTTTTGCCAGTGTCTGCGAAGCTTGGCCAGGAAGGTCGCGCGAACATGTGCTGCCCGGTATAAACCCAACCAAGGCTCGCGGAGTACACACCGAGTACGACCTACCGGAAGTTGATCTGCGTCATCTTCGCCTGATTACCGACGATGCGGGCGTGCTGCGACATTGCGTCTATGCCACACCCGACAGGTCCATGGGTTACAGCACCGCTGACAACGCGCAGGCACTGACGGCGGCGTCGCTGTACTGGGTGCAGACCCGCGACGAGACGATATTGGGGCTCCTTCAGCGGTATCTGTCTTTTCTATGGCATGCTTATGATGGGCAGTTGGGCATGTTCAGACCGCTACTGAGTTTCGACAGGCAATGGAGCGACACCCCACCCGATGAGCACGTGCATGCAATGGCGGTCTTAGGGCTGGGTTGCGGCATAGCGAATTGTCCGCACGAGTCGATGATCGCGCTTGCAACAAGGTTGTTCATTCCGGCACTACCGTCGGTAGAGGCGTTCACCTCGCCCCTGTCGTGGGCGTTGTGCATTCTGGGTCTGCACGCCTACCTGCGTCGCTTCAGCGGCGACAGCGAGGTAAGACGCTACAGGGCGCTACTGGGCGAAAGGCTTATGAACGCGTTCGAATCGCACGCAACCGACGAGTGGCCTTGGTGCGATGACATTGTGGGTTATTGCAGCGCCAAGCTGCCGCACGCCCTGCTGATGTGCGGAAAATGGATGCAGCGAGGAGACATGATCGACATGGGCAGGCGTTCTCTGGAATGGCTTGTAAATCTTCAGAAGCGTCCCGGCGGCGGGTTGTCGCTTATAGGGACTGAGGGTTACCTTGCGCGGGCCGGATCGAAGCCGCAGTTCGATCAACTGCCCATAGACGCCGCCTCGTTGCTCGAAGCGTGCATCGAGGCTCATCATGTTACCGGCGAGGGCTTCTGGGTCGAGCACGCCAACGATGCGTTGAACTGGTTCCTCGGACAAAACGACCTGAGGGTACCCCTGCACGATTTCACCACCGGGGGTTGTCGCGACGGCCTGCATTCAAGCAGCGTCAACGAGAACCAGGGCGCCCAAAGCCTGCTGAGCTGGTTACTGAGCCTGCTGCATATGCAGGATCTACAGATAGAACTCAACCTCGGTGGAGCCGCACCAAGAAGCGTTCCCCAGGCGATACGCCCCAGCGGAACGATTCCACAACAGGTCGCCAGAAGCGCGTGACGTTATTTAGGTTGGGGAAACCGCTTTTCGACGAATCGACCATTTTGAAGAAGAAGGTTTCCGTCAGCGAAGACCTTTGCCTTACTGCGAGTATCGATCACCATGTCCCAATGCAGCCCGCTTGAGTTGGTGCTTCCCGTCTCGGGATACCCGCTGCCCAGCGCCAGGTGCATCGTCCCTCCGATCTTCTCGTCGAACAGGGTGTTACGGGTGTAGCGTTTGATGTTGTAGTTGGTACCGAACGCAAGCTCGCCGAGATAACACGAACCCTTGTCCATGGCGATCATCGCCTTGAGGAAGTCTTCGCCCTTCTGGGCCTTGGCGTTTACGACCTTTCCGTCTTTGAACTCTAGGAACGCGTCCACCACTTCCCTTCCCTGTCGAACAGCCGGAAAGCTGAAGCGGACATGCCCGTTCACCTGGGTCTTGACCGGCCCGGTAAAGACCTCGCCATCGGGGAAATTCTCATGCCCGTCGCAGTTGATCCACGTGTTACCCTTGGTTCCCAGCGTGATGTCTGTGTCGAGCGCCTGGATGCGTATCTCGGCGCACTTGTTGAGCGCCATCGCCAGCGAGTTTTGAGATGCGCTTATGGCCTTCCATTTCTTTATGGGGTCGGCAAGGTTCATATGTCCGGCGGCGAATACAAAATTTTCGTATTCTTCAAGCGACATCTCGGCGTCCTGCGCGCTTGCGTTGGTCGGCCATTGCGTGCCAACCCAGCGAAGCTCTTTTTTGGCTGCGCGGTTGAGAAAGATGTTGGTGATTTTTCTGTTGGCGGCCGCAAATTCAGCCATCTTCCTGGGGTCGGCATTTGTCAAAGACCTGGTGTTCTCTTCGCCCCAGATGTTGATAAGCGCATCGACCTTTCGCATTCGTTGCTCGCGGAAAGGCGAGACATGCTTTAGCTGGTCTGCGCTTGCCTCTTCGTAGAATATCTCGGCAAGCCCATCGATTGTCAGGTTCACATCGACAAACGCTCCCTTGCGAATCGCCTGGCGGTAACATTCCTTGATAAGCGGGGCCGCACAGACATTCCCGTTCAACGCAAGGGTCTGGCCCTTTTTTAGTTCGACAGAGTACTCGACCAACAACCTTGCCAGCTTTTCCACGCGAGGATCTTTCATGTTTGCTCCTTGTGGTTCCAGCTTAATGCAGATGCTTCGCGCAGTCCATGACAAAGGCCCGCTTCGGCGTCGCCTCAGGCTAGTTCTTCAATGACCACTTTCTGTTCGAGCTCGTCCATCAATCCTATCTCGAAATCGGCGGGTTCCATGCTGCACGCACTTGCAGTGGCGCAGGCGATTGCCTGGGCAAAGGCCTGTTCAGGCTGGTGGTGTTTAAGGTGTGCGGCGATGAACGCACCGAGCATCGCGTCACCGCACCCGACGGTGTTCTTCACGCAGTCTTCGTCGAGCCCAACATGCCCCTTGTAGACCTTGGACCCGGTGAACATCAACGCCCCTTGCGCCCCTCGGGTAAGAAGCACCACGTCTATGCCGCGTGCGAGGTCGGCTGCGGCGGCGATCTCCTGTCGCTCGTCGGTCAGATCCTTCCCAACAAGATCGGCAAGTTCCTGGCGGTTGGGCTTCACCAGCCAGAGTTTCTCGATATCGAGCGACCTGATGACATCTCCACCGGTATCGACTGCGACTCGTGCCCCGCCTTCGGCGCACATCGAGACGACTTCGGCAAACTGCTCGTGCGAAATTCCGGGCGGCAACGACCCGCTGAAAACGATGATCACTCCCTCATGACTGAGGAATTGGAGCTTGCGGTGAAGGCGGTGCAAATCCTGCTGGCCAACATGCAGACCCTCTTGGCGGATATGCGTTTCCTGCCGGGCGAGGGGGTCGGCAATGGTGACGTTCTCGCGGGTGCGCCCAGGCAACAGAAAAAACTCGTCAACAACGTGCAACTGTTCAAGCACCGTGAGGAACTCGTCGCGATTGTCCCGTCCAAGAAAGCCAGTGGCAGTGTTGGCAATCCCCAACCGGCTCAACGCGCGGGACACGTTCAGCGACTTGCCCGCCGGTAGACGCAGAACCTCCCTGCCTTGCTGATGAGCGCCGAGCGTGAAATTCTTCACCTCAAGCACACGATCAATAGCGGGGTTCAGACCAACAGTCACAATCCCAGATGCTGCCGACATGTAGGCTCCTTTTGGTAACGTTTGCGATTAATTCTACTGCCCGCTCTCACTCATCGGATGGAAAGAGCATTGCGTCAGCAAAGGCAAGTTGAAAGTCGGCCGACCGGGACAGCTCAACGTGTGCGGTTCCGGCGGCGAGCGACTGCATCTTTCGCCTTGCGCGAGATGACAGCAGTGCTGAACGAGCGCCCTGAAGAGACGCGTTGCCGACGTATGAAATTCTGTCAGGCCGAACTTCGGCGGGCAACAGACCTATCCTTCGGGCGTTGTCACGGTTGATGAATCCGCCGAACCCGCCCGCGATCAAAACCGCCCGCGGATCGCCAGGCCCAAGGCCCGCGCCTTGGAGCAACATCTGCACGCCGGCGCGAATCGCCGCCGATGCAAGCTGAAGCTCGCGCACATCGCCGGAACTGAGCGTCACTTTTCGTCCGTCACCTGACGACTCGGCAAGTATGAACAGCGGCTTTTGGGCATCATCAATACTGGCTCGACTTCTGATTGGCGCGGGTAGCGATTCGGGCAGCTCTTCTGGGG
>CAZWAT010000106.1:0-9575 GCA_964632015.1 uncultured Planctomycetaceae bacterium | reverse complement strand
CGATGCCTATCGCAAGTGCCTTCGGCAACAAGACAAAGGATTTCGTGCCCGAGGAACACCCGGAGACCATCGCTACGGCGATAAGGATCGGGAACCCCGTAAGCGGAAGGAAGGCCCTCACTGCCATCTACAAGACAAACGGGTATTCCACATCCGTCACGGATGAAGAGATCATCGCCGCCCAGAAGCTCCTCGGAAGGAGAGAGGGCGTCGGAGTCGAACCCGCATCAGCAGCATCTGTTGCCGGTGCGAAGAAGCTCCGCGACATGGGTGTGATCGACAGGGACGAGCGTGTTGTGTGCATCTGCACGGGTAACGCACTCAAGGACCCCGACACGATCATCAACACATGCGAACCGCCGATAAAGTGCGCCAACAGCGTCGCGGCGGTTGAGAAGATCCTTTCTGATTGATCAGAAATCAAGGAGCCTCGACTGTTTGGGTTTATCCCGAACGTTTCCCAGTGTCATCGCAGAGTTTTTGGCAAACAATCTGCGAGGGTTGACATATGCTAAAGGCGGGTCGGTAGTTGGTCGATTGTTCTTAAGCCGCGAGGTATAGGAATTGGAACCGCCTGCGGTTACTGCGAACTGGTGGTCGACCTGGCCGGAAGGCGCCGGACGCATAGAGAAAGCCATAGCACGATGACTAACAAGCACCTGCATGTTAGGGCGCCACGGGAGCACTTGCCCGCGTCCCCCAAGAGGATATTCACCCCTGTCGAATGGGAGCACCTTATAAGCGTGCTTGGTCTGACGATACGCCAGGCACAGGTTCTCGGGGGCGTGTTAAGTGCGAGAAGCGACAAGCAGATCGCGTGGGATCTGAATCTGAGCCTTCCGACGATCCGCCTGCACCTTAACCATGTTCGGCGCAAGCTTAACGCCCAGAGCCGCCAGGAGGTTATCATCAACCTGTTTGTGTTGGCGCGAAGGTTGTATCAGGGGCATGACTCAAAGCAGCAGCCGGCGTGAAGCTGATGCATGTTTGTCCGCCAGCGCCTGATAATCAAGGCGACTCGGCCATGTTGTTGTTCGTGACATGGGTGGGGCAGTGTGTGTCGGCGAGTGTGCCTGTCAGGTCTTGTATGTCTGGCGAGTATGTCTTCGTCTGAACGTTCTTGCGACGCAGGCGACTATCAAAAGGGCCGATATCGTGGGCTCCGGGACCTCGGCCGTGGCGATAGTGGCGTCAGAAATGCTACCGGATTCCCGTTGATCGGCGGGCAATTCGAATTGTGCGGGGTTTTCGCATATTCGCATCGAGCCGTAGTGTGTCTGGTCGCTTATTGCCAGTTGCGCACCGGTGTAAGAAACTGTGCCGCCTCCGATCCACTCGAAGTTTGAGCAGTCGACGCTTGTTATGTATGACCAGTCAGACCAGCACGAATACGGGCCTATGACATCGCCGGCAGCCAGGCGAGCCACTTGCATGTCGGGGGATTCGAGTATTGTCACTTCGCAAAAGATTTGGGTGAAGTAATCATTTATGAGGTTGCCGGTTGTGAATTCAGCCTTGTATGACTGGTCTTGGGTCGAATGCCAGCCGATTATGTACTGTGCTGAGTCCACGTTGAAGTTGGCATGGAC
Source organism: uncultured Planctomycetaceae bacterium (assembly GCA_964632015.1). Classification (GTDB taxonomy): domain Bacteria; phylum Planctomycetota; class Phycisphaerae; order SM23-33; family SM23-33; genus JAAYCO01. Next base: position 7,986 of record CAZWAT010000106.1, on the reverse strand, counting down.
ATCTTGAAGCTGGTCCGGGGCGTTCGCACCAGATACCGCCCCGGACCGTACGATATTCGCCTGTGTCGCGCCAGCACAGGCCAGCGTGACAATGCTGAACAAGATTGCCGCAACCTTCTTCATCAGGCGTTTTTACCTCTTGAGACTGCTTCTGAAAGTCAGGTTGGTACGTCTGGATCTGTGCCTGATCACAACCGCCATGCCGCCAAAAAGCAGCAGGGCTGCGGTTGTTGGCTCGGGAACCTGTGCCGCGGTGATGGATTCGTTTGGAGTATCGTTGTATGCCCATTCCAGCAGAGACCATGTGTCGCTGGTGGAATCGTACGTGATGTGCATCCATCCGTAGTGTATCTGGTCGTCGATTGCAACCTTCAGCCCCGCAAACCCGTCCACGTCGTCTCCGGTCACCCACTCGGGGTTTATATCAGAGACCCCGCCGATAAACGCCCAGGGCGACCAAGCTGACGTTGACCCGATGACATCTCCTGCCGACAGTTGCATACCTATCTGGTTATTGTTTTCGGTTGTTACCACGCCTCGAAGGATCGAGGGGCTTTGACCTATGATATCCTGTCCCCTGAATAAGAGCTCGTTGGTCTTTCCGGTTGTAGGATACCATCCGATGGTATAATCGGAGGAGTCCAGATCGAAAGCGATATGCTCCCAGTAAGGTCGCCCCGTAATTGTCGCTCCGGCAACGGGGCCTGAGTGGATGATGTCCGCCTGGGCAGCATATGCGACTGCCAACACGATGGCTGTGGACAGGGTGATTGAGATTCTGTTCATACTGATGTCCTTCCGCCGGTGATCCGGCAATAGAGGCCCTCCATAGGCCCTGGGTTGCAATGAATCGGCAGGGGGTTGGTTAACCTCCGGTGGGCGAATGAGGCTCATCACTCGCCGACCGGGCAGCCCTTTGGGCAAACCTGCCTGATCTGTGCAGTTTATGTGCTATCAACAGGATGCATAGATAGCATTAGTGACACGTATCAAAAGTGTCGTGAGGAGACTAGGAAGTATAACATGTACATTTCTGCAATCCTGGAAGGTACGATTTGGTTTGATGCAGAATGGTTTCTGCTCACCTCTGCGTGGTGGTAGTCAAGTGGTCAGGCTCGTTGCGCTGAGCGCTGCGGTAGGCGCGAGCGCATAGGCCGAAGTGCTCGCGAAACTGTCGGGCAAAATAGTTGGGATCATCCCAACCGACCGCCCGGGCTATTTCTGCAATGGGTTTATCGGTCGAGACCAGCAACGCTCCGGCGGACTCGGCGCGACGACGAGCGATGTATTCTCCGATTGTGCATCCCATCGCCGCCCGGAACCGTCGGGCGAGATATGACTTGTTGAGTTTTACGCGTGTGGCGAGTTCTTCAAGCGACCATGGTTGCGACAGGTCGTCGGCCAGCAGTTTCACCACCGTGAAGACCGCGGGATGATAAGCGGGTGCGTTGCAGACCTGGCGGGGGGCAAGTTTCGACGCCTCGTTGGCGATTATGGACAGGCAATTTGCGAGTTGTCCCAGCCGACGCACGCGGGCGAGAGGTTCATCGCGCCCGCAAAGCCTCGACAACTCCCGCAGATGCTTTATCGCTTGGCGCATTGTTGGGTCTGGCAGGCTGAGTCTGGCGATTCCGGGGGTGGGGCCCGACGATGGTAGTCGCCACAGAAGATGTCCAATCGCGGGTTCCTTGAGCAGTGCGGGGAACTCTGCCCAGAGCAGTTCTTCGGTGAAGCAGAGGTTGAATGCGCTGACCCTTCTGGCTCGGCCATACTCGTGCCAGCAACCCGGACGCAGCACAACAACGTTTCCCGCTCGAAGATCGCTCCATCCTTGCGGGCTGCGTTGGCGAACCGAACCCGACGCTATCACCACTATCTCGATAAACGCGTGCCCGTGCGGGGGGAAATACGCGTCGGTGTCGTGATGCCAATGGGCCGCCATCAACGGCGCGTCAAGGGCGCCGAAGAAATAATCCAATGTTCGTTGCGGTTGTTCGCTCATGAATACCTTTTCCATTAGATCAGCCGAATGAACACAAGTCAAGATCATGCTAGTATCAGGTCAATGCAGGGCTAACGCATTGTCCGGATGGGTGATATCATAAATCCATACAGGCCGGATAATGGCGAATCAACGGAGTAAACATCATGCAACTGTCGCACAAGGATTACATCGACAAAGTCAACGGGTGCTGGTTGGGCAAGAACATTGGTGGAACCCTCGGCGCGCCGATGGAGTGGTACAGGCAGGTCAACGACGTGAGCTTTTATCAGCAGGATCTTCACGGCGAGCCCGTACCCAACGACGACCTTGACCTTCAGCTTGTGTGGCTGGCGGCGTTAGAGAATCATGGAATCGACATCGACGCGCACGTTCTTGCCGATTACTGGTTGCTGTATGTAGGCCCGCACTATTCAGAATATGGTACCGGAAAGGCGAATCTCAGAAGGGGTCTGATGCCTGGGTTGTCCGGAACGGTGGACAACGACTTCAAGGACAGTTGCGGGGCGTTCATCAGGAGCGAGATCTGGGCGTGTATGTGTCCGGCAATGCCCGCGTTGGCTGCGAGGTATGCTTACGAGGATGCGATAGTAGACCACGGCCACGGCGAGGGTACGCACGCCGCGGTGATGATCGCCGCTATGCAGAGTGCGGCTTTTGTTGTCAACGACCTGCGAAGGCTCATCGACATCGGCCTGTCTTACATTCCCATCGGCTGCGGCGTCGCCAAGGCGGTTCGCATGACGATGACCCTGGTTGACGCGGGCGGCGACTGGCGAACAATACGCGACGAGATACTCAAGCACCATCGCGGGTTGGCGTTCATGGGCGATCGGAGCCGAATCAGCGACGAGGATTTCGCAAAGGGGTTTTTCGATGGCCCGAAGGGTTACGACGCTCCTTCAAACATCGCTATCGTCGTGCTGGGTTTGATGCTGTGCGGGGACGACTTTGGTCGGATGCTCTGCACCACCGTCAATTGCGGTGAGGATACCGACTGCACCGCAGCTACTGCCGGGGCGATATGGGGCATCATGCACGGGGCGGAGGCGATTGATCGTCGCTGGGTCGAACCTATCGGCACGGGCATAAGCACGTTGTGCGTCAACCGGGGCGAGATTTTTCCGCCTGTTCCGGCTGACATCGACGAGTTGACCGAGCGCGTCGACAGACTCGCCCGCCAGGTTGCCTTGAGGCATAATTTGCAATGCCCATCCGACTCGTCTGTTGTTCGAGCAGACGTGGATGTTGAGAAGCTGATGGGGGACGGGCCTGTCTGCGTAGAAAGTGACGACATGGCGGGGGCGGCGTTTCGGTATCCGCTGTTCACTGTGCGAACGTATTATCCCTCAGGCCCGTTCGTCAATGCCGATGGGCCTACCTCGGTGCGGGTCACAATAGAAAACCACAGCAGGGCACCGGCGACGCTGGAGGTTCGCTGGCATTGCCCGGAGGGTTGGTCGGCGGACCCGGGCGCGATGTCGGCGATATGCCAGCAGGGCAACTATAGCGAGCTGACCGAAATGCGATTCGAGCTGTCAAGCTCCTCGCAGGTTCAGGCAAGCAACAGGTTTGTACTGGAAATACTTCCTATCAACCGCGCGTGTATGATGGAGATTCCCATCACGCTCATCAGGCCCTGTCAGGGGTGACAAGCTGTGTCACAACGCCCGGATGGGCTTCAATAAGGTTGTCGTCAACCTTGACGGTCACGGGGATCGCGCTTGGGTTGTAGGCGGTTTTCAGATTCGCGCCCAGCACCAGTCTTTGCCTGGCGTAGTGATAGTCCCACAGCTCGATGTTGGTGCAGTACCACGCGTCGGGTTTGTTCGCCAAGGGGGTGAACAGCGTGTATAGGTCGTCCCATCTGTTGGTGCGGTCGAATTCGTAACTGTGTCCCCACACGAAGAACGCGCTTCTGAAGCGGGTATTGTTGTAGCATTGTTCCCACCGTTCGCCCAGCGGGGCGGGCGACGTGCCGAACATGTGCATGGTCGCGGGCCAGGCGAGCGGCTCTTCAACGGGAAAGCATTTTGGTTCGTTTTGGGTGGTTCGCGCGTAGACGATTTCCAGCGATCTGAGCAGGTCGATAATCCGCTGGTTGAAGACCCCGTTGGGGTAGGCCATGCCCCGCACCGGATATCCAACCAGGTCTTCCAGTGCCTTGCGGTCGTCGATGACCTCGCGGGCGAACTGGGTAAGGCTTACCAGGTGCGGCATTGGGTGGGTGACGGTATGCACGGCGACCTCATGGCCGGCGTATAGAGCGGTGACTTCGCATGCGTCGATTCGCCCCCGGCCGTCGGGCGCGGGTTTGCCCGTCCGCCCTAACGTGCCGCTGTTGAGATTGAACGTCCCCTTCATGTTGAGCTTGTTGAGCATTTCCACCACAGGTCTATCGAAGGTGGTTCCGTCGTCCCAACTGGTGGTGACGGCGATACGCTTGTCGTGTGGAAACAGCGGGATGGTGACATGCGGCAGGATTGGGTCAGTCACGGTAATTCCTTCATTAATGGTGCGCGCATAACATAGCGCGTCTTCCGGGTGAAGATTATCTTGCCGGCCCGGTGGCGTCGATACCAATTCTTGCTTACGTGTAATCTTTGCTCGAATTTAAAACACCGCGGCGAGGATGCCTGATGAGGAATCCTCGCCGCACATGCTGTCCACGCTATTCGGGCGACTACTACTCGAACGTGCCAGTCTGAAGGATCAGGTCCTTGATCTTCTCGCTGGGAAGGTTAAGGATGCCAAGAAGTCTGGCGCCTGCCTGGCGAACGTCCATGTCGCCGGAATTCATAACTAGATCAAGCACCGCCTGCTGGTTGGACTCGGTAAGCATATTCGAGAACCTTCGGGCGGATTCAGAAGCGTAATTAAGTGCAGCCACGCGAACCGAAACGGGCGCGTTGTCGTCGAGCCCAAGCTGAGTCAGTGCCTGCTGCGCTTTGTCTTTACCGATGGCGCCCAAGGCGGCGGCTGCGGCAAGACGAACATCCTCTCGCTTGTCGCCGAGTCGATCCGAAAGAGCGGCGATTGTCGGTTCGAGGTCGAAGACGGTGTTGTTTGTCATCGCCAGCGTGCGAATGGCGTTTGCGGCCTTGATGGCCCAGTCGCCTGCCTCCTCGTCGCTCAGGCCCGGTGTGCTGGACATGGCGAGGGCGTCTTCAAGGGCTGAATGCACGAGCTCTTCGGAGCTGGCGGTGGCGAGCAGCGTCACGCCTTCGCGTTCGGCGAGGCGCTGCACTTCTGTGGTTTCCTCGGCGAGGATAATAATCGCTTCGCACCCGGCCCTTCGAGCCGCGGAGACCGTGTCGGTGGGGGATGCCTTTCTGGCGAGCACGACCGCGTCGGCCTGGTTCGCCATTGAGACGTCGCCCTCGATGACCTGCCAACCTGCTGAGCGAACGTAGCTCTTGACTTGGTTGACGAGGGTTTCATCGTCGCCAAGAATCAGCGCACGATTGCGAACCGTCATCTGTATCGCATCGGTTAGCACGGGTATGACGCCTTCCCACCCGCCGAAGCGTTGGGTGGGGGTCGCCTGTGCCAGCGTTACCGCGGCGTGGAACCGAACTCTTCCGTCTGGATATTGCATTGCTTCGACGAGGGGTTGCTGACCACCGGCGATAGGACGCACGAGGTTGGCTGCACCGGCGGTCTTGTCGAGCGCCGAGATGGCCGCTGTGATTACGACGGCGTTCTTGTCCTTCAGTCCTCTTGCGAGAACATCCTGAAGGTAGCCCGCACTGCTCGCCATGGCGAAGAATTCCGCATTGGGCGCCTCAGCGCCGAGCATGGGGTCGGTTTCGCCTTCGGGCATGTTTGCCTGCCTACGGATATTGGATGCCAGCCAGAGCGAAACAGCGTCTGAGTTGGTGGGATCGGACTTGAGTGCCTGCCTTGCGCATCGCATGGCGTAAACGTTGCAGAATGCGTCTCGGGGAACCGAAACATATGAAAGGCCCAGGCCCTGTTTCCAGAACCATACGTTGCCCACGTCGCTGGTGGCGGGGGCGGCGAGCGATTCGGCCTGGTAGTAATACTTCTCGGCCAGTTCGTAATAAAGCCTCGACACATCGGCGAGTGTTCTACCCGAAACTGCCACAAAGGCCGCCTCGATGGTCTGCTTCGTTCTGGGTAGAAGATCGTCTCGTTCAAGGGCCTTCTTCAACGCCGGTGCGGCGTGGGGATAACCAATCTGACCAAGCACGGTGGCGATTCTTTCGAGTGCGACCAGATCGTCTGTCTGAAGGGCTTCGCACAGGGGGCGAACGGCGTCGAGCCTCATGTTCGGTAGGAAGGCGACGATTCTATCCTTCTGTGGCTCGGTGACCTGTGGGCTCATAAGCTTCTGGAGAAGTTGAGGCATGGCGAATTCACCGCTGTCGACAAGACGGGCGCTGGCAAGCTCGTATCCCCTGAGGGTTCCACCCATCAGCGAGTCGATCGACTCGGCAATGACGCGCGGGTCAGATTTTTTGGCGACATATCCCTTGCTGATGAGAGCCAGCACCTGTTGACCGACCGGTCTGAACATGACGCTGCGCATCGCTCGTTCTATGTCGTTAAGTGCGCCGGGAGTCGCTCGCTGGAGCTCGAAAATTTCTTCAGGCGTGACGGAAGAATCCACCAGGGCCTGTCCGTAGCTTGCGGCGAGTTCAAGGCGGGCGTACTTTATATACGCGAGCATGTCGTTCCAGAGATCCTCGGAGTTTTTACCTGAAGTCTGGACCGAATCAGAGCTCGCATAGCCCTGGGCCTGCACCAACATTGGGCAGGCCAGCACGGCCAGCACCGTCACAAACACTGCAAGCTTCGTGTAACCTATACGTAACATGCTGTCTCCTCAACTACTGCTTCTACCTTGCCGACAAAGTGCCCAGCGCTCACGTTATGAGATGGATTATACAAAAAGCAGGTTGTGTAAGCGAAGCGCATCTTGGATACGAATTATAAATGGCCCCGATCGAGTGTCAACATAATACGGATGAGTCATCTGGATGCATTACCCCGATCGGGGGGTCGGGTGGGGCATATGCTCAGAAAATCGCCCTTTTTTTTGCCCTGTAAACGTTGCGGACATGCCCATGCCCGCTTAAGCTGTCACAGTGACGAAACCTGCATTGGCCCGCGGGCACGACACATTCTTAATAAGGAGAGCCTCTATGGCAGGGATTGTCTGGGCGATTGTGCTGGCGGTATACGCCGGGGCAAGCGGCGCTGGACAAAGTTCGGAACTCGACCGGCTCTGCGAGCAGAGAGATCGGCTCGAAGATGAAGTCAAGCCGGAGATTCTTGATACGCTGCGCGCAGTCCGGGCGGAAATTATCGCCAGCGCGGAGCTTGTGTCGCTTCAACAGGATATTTTCGCCGCTCGTCAAAGGATTATTGACCAACTTTCCATGGATGAGGCGATTTGTCGTGCCCGTTTGAGGGTCAAGCAGGCAGGCGAGGCGATTTCGGAACGAGCGCGGGAAAAATGCGATTCCGCCCCGGTGATGATCGCTTTGCGCGACAGGATCGCCGACATCGAGGCCCGCCTGGAAGAACTGGCTTTCAAACGGCGCCAAGCCAATTTCATGCTCTACGAGGCCCGGAGGATCGCTCGCAGGGACCCTCGGATGATCGAGGCGGGCGTTGAGCTTCGGCAATTGCGCAGGGCGGTGCGGGCGAACGCGCGGGATCAGCAGGCGCTGAAGGATCTGCGTGTCGCCACAAAAGCCTTCAACGAGTTGCTGGTTTCGATAATGCGGGAAACCGAAATCGGGGCACAGGCACTGGCAACCCTTGAAAAGACACCAGAGCAGGTGCGGGGGCTTCGCGACGAGCTGCGCGGCGCTCGGGAAGAAATGTTCGCACAAAAAGCCCGCCTCATTCGTGAGGATCCGCCTCTGGCAAAGCTTTGCGAAAATCTTGAAAAAATGAAGGACGAACTGGAAGAAATCCGCTTTCGACGAACTGCCGAGTATAGGCGCGACCTG
>CAZWAT010000105.1:0-9717 GCA_964632015.1 uncultured Planctomycetaceae bacterium | reverse complement strand
GCATTGGTGCGGTGGTGGATATCGCCGGACGGCGCGACCATTCAATAATCGTCCGGGCAAGGGAGGTTCTCATGAACCTTCAGCACCGCGGGGCAGCGGGCAGCGACATGCACACTGGCGACGGGGCGGGGATAATGCTTCAGATACCCCATGAATTCTTCGCTTCGATGTCTTCGGAGCTGGGTTTTGAGTTACCCGATCCGGGCTTATATGGAGTGGCGATGGTCTTCGGCCCACGTGATGAAAAGGAATACGATTCCTGTCGTCGAATCCTGAACAGATCGGTTGAGCAGACAGGTCTGGGCGTGCTGGGCTGGCGGCGCATGCCGACGAATCCCTCATGCCTCGGCGAAGTGGCTGCACAAAGCGAGCCCCATATCGAACAGATGTTCATTTCCGGTGGGGGGGTTGTGGGCGAGGAACTCGAACGCAGGCTCTATCTCGCCCGCGGCAAGGCGCAGCGAGCGGTTAATGAACAGCTTTCGCTGGCAGCGTCAGATTTCTATGTCTGCTCGATGTCGTGCCGAACCATTGTCTATAAGGGCATGTTTCTTGCCGGACAGTTGTTCTCGTATTATCCCGACCTGTCGGACGAGAGGATTCGATCCGCCCTTGCGATTGTGCACCAGCGATACAGCACGAACACTTTTCCGAGCTGGTCGCTTGCCCAGCCTTTCAGACTTATTGCCCACAACGGTGAGATAAACACCCTCAACGGCAATCGAAACCGCATGGTGGCACGTGAGATGCATCTAAGTAGCGACGTTCTGGGTCCTGACCTGGATGACCTTCTGCCCGTACTGGGGCCGAGCGGAAGCGACTCGGCGTGTTTCGACAATGCCCTTGAACTGCTCGTTCGCGCGGGTAGAACTCTTCCTCACGCGATAATGATGATGATTCCCGAGGCATTCGGCGCGAGTTACCACATCAGCACCGACAAGCGCGCGTTCTATGAATATCACTCCACGATCATGGAGCCTTGGGACGGCCCGGCGGCGATGCTTTTCACCGACGGAAGGTATGTGGGAGGAACCCTTGATCGAAACGGGCTCAGACCCGGGCGGTATGTTGTTACCACAGACGGGCTCGTCGTGCTGGCAAGCGAGGTTGGGGTAATAGAGTTTCCGCCTGAAAAGGTTCAGCAAAAGGGAAGGCTTCAGCCGGGGAAGATGTTCCTTGTGGACATCGAGGAAGGAAGGTTGGTGCTCGATAACGAGATCAAGAGCAAGATTTCCCGCGCCAGGCCCTATAGACGCTGGCTGGAGGAGAACCGCATCGAGCTTCGGGGTTTGTTCAACACGCCTCGCCCCATGGAATGCGACGAGGGCGAACTGCTCACTCGACTCAAGGCGTTCGGGTACAGCAGGGAAGACCTGGAGGTAATTCTTGCCCCAATGGCGCTTAACGCGCAGGAGCCGCTGGGGTCGATGGGAAACGATACTCCTCCGGCGGTGCTGAGCGACAGGCCCAGGCTGATGTTCGATTATTTCAAGCAACTGTTCGCGCAGGTTACCAATCCTCCGATAGATCCCTACCGCGAGGGACTGGTGATGAGCCTGATGTCCTACACCGGCAAACAGCGCAACCTGCTCGAAGAAGGCCCGTTGCATTGCAGACAGCTCAAGCTGCCGCACCCGATTCTGACCAATGACGATGTTGAGCGCCTCAGGTGCGCCCATCGCGACGACTTCAAGGTTGCGACGGTGGACGCATTGTTCGACGCCCGGGACGATCCCCGCGCTGCTCTCGAACGTGGTATTGATGATCTTGTCAGTTCGTGTTCCTCGCGTATCGAGGCCGGCGCGTCGCTTGTAATTATTTCAGACCGAAAGGCAAGTTCATCCAGGGCGGCGATCCCCAGCTTGCTGGCGGTTTCGGCGGTTCACCACGGGTTGATGAAACTACGGCTAAGGGGCGAGGCGGGACTGGTGGTTGAAAGCGGCGAACCACGGGAGGTGATGCATTTCTGTCTGCTTTGCGGCTTCGGCGCCAACGCGGTCAACCCGTACCTGGCGATGGACGCCATTGCACTGCTACGGAGCAGGAACGACATTCCCAGCAAAGCCAACCTGGATCAATATATAGACGCATACATAAACGCGATAAAGAAGGGCATTCTCAAGACGATGTCCAAGATGGGCATATCAACGCTCAGAAGCTATCACGCCGCCCAACTGTTTGAAGCCATCGGCCTGAACTCTTCGCTGATCGACAGGTACTTCACCAACACCGTTTCCTGCATCGGCGGGGCGGACCTTGGCTTGATCGCGCAAGAGACGCTGGCGAGGCACAAGGCGGCGTTTGACGGTGAACAGACGCCGTCGCTTGAATTTGGCGGCGAATATTCATGGCGACGCGATGGCGAGAGGCACTTGTGGAATCCGCATACCGTTTCGTCGCTTCAACAGGCCGTGCGCGGCAACGATCAGCGTGCGTATGACGATTACGCCAGGCTCATAAATGACCAGTCGCGTGAGGCGAGCACATTGCGAGGATTGTTCGATTTTACCAGCGCCTCGCCGGTTCCCATCGAGGAGGTGGAACCCATCGAGCGAATCGTGAAGCGGTTCGTCACCGGGGCGATGTCGATGGGGTCGATATCGAAAGAGGCCCACGAAACGCTGGCAATCGCCATGAATCGCCTCGGCGCGTGCAGCAATACCGGCGAGGGGGGCGAAGATCCATATCGTTACCGGGCGAATCTGCGGGATGATCTCAACAGCAAGATCAAGCAGGTGGCCAGTGGCCGATTCGGCGTGACAATAGAGTATCTGTCGAATGCGTGCGAAATTCAGATCAAGATGGCACAGGGTGCCAAGCCCGGTGAGGGAGGGCAACTCGCTGGATTGAAGGTGTCGCCCGAGATAGCGAGGCTTCGACACTCGACGCCGGGGGTGACGCTCATAAGCCCTCCGCCGCACCACGACATCTATTCGATAGAAGACCTTGCCCAACTCATCTACGATCTCAAGTGTGCCAATCCCAATGTCAAGGTGTCGGTCAAGCTGGTCAGCGAAGCCGGCGTGGGCACCATCGCCGCGGGTGTGGCGAAGGGAAACGCCGACGAGGTGCTAATCAGCGGGTTTGACGGTGGGACAGGCAACAGCCCGCTGTCGTCGATCAAGCATGCGGGTACGCCATGGGAACTGGGCCTGGCGCAGACGCAGCAGACGCTGGTTCTCAATGGGCTCAGAGACAGAATAATCGTGCAGGCCGACGGACAGATGAAAACGGGCAGGGACGTGGTGGTCGCTGCGTTGCTCGGGGCGGAGCGTTTCGGGTTCGGCACGGCGGCCTTGGTAAGCCTGGGCTGCGTGCTGATGAGAAAGTGTCATCATGGTACGTGTCCGGCTGGGATAGCGACACAGAATCCGCGTCTGCGACAGCGTTTCTGTGGCAAACCTGAGCACCTTCAGCGATTCATGCTGTTTGTGGCGGGCGAGGTTCGCGGAATCATGGCATCTCTGGGGTTCAGACGATTCGACGACATGATCGGTCAGACCCATCGTCTGGCGATGAGAAAGGCTATCGAGCATTACAAGGCGCGAGGGCTTGACTTTGGCGCGATTCTGACCCGCGTAACCCCGCCCGCGGGAACGGCGTCAAGATGTACAAACTTGCGAAAAGTCAATCTTGACGACCACCTTGACTGGCGCATTATCGAGCAGGCGCGCGATGCGCTGCGTTCGAGTCGAAAGACCGTAGTAGAGATGTCCATTCGCAATGTTTGTCGCTCGGTTGGGACGATTTTGAGCAATCACATTGTCAAGGTTCACGGCGCCGGCGGGCTTGGGGATGGTACGCTTGAGGTTGTGCTTAGGGGCTCGGCGGGGCAGAGTTTCGGGGCCTTTCTGGCGCCGGGTGTCACGCTCAGGCTCATAGGCGACGCCAACGACTATGTGGGCAAAGGGCTTTCGGGCGGAAGGATAGTCGTTCAGACGCCCACCACTTCGCCTTTCAACCCAAGCGACAACATCATTGCGGGCAACACCATGCTTTATGGCGCGACAAGCGGCGAACTGTTCGTCAATGGGCAGGTGGGCGAGCGGTTCGCGGTTCGGAACAGCGGCGCCACCGCGGTGGTCGAGGGGGTCGGCGACCACGGCTGTGAGTATATGACGGGCGGTAGGGTGGTCGTTCTTGGATCGACCGGGCGAAATTTCGCGGCGGGGATGTCCGGCGGAATCGCCTACGTGCTCGACGAGCACCAACTCTTCGACACCCTGTGCAATCTTGACATGGTCGAACTGGAATCGGTCTGGGGGCAGGAGGATCTTTCGATCCTGCGAGCGATGATCGAAAGACATTTTCACTGGACCCAAAGTCGCCAGGCCCGACGGATACTCGACAACTGGCGGGAGATGACGGGCAAGTTTGTAAAGGTGATGCCGATCGACTACCGAAAGGCCATGGAGCGGATGAGACAGCAGGAACATCGCGGCGCCGAGTCTCTGCCTGCAACTGAGGAGATTTGAAGTGCGTAAATGCATATGTGCACCCAAGGAGGTTTTTTATGGGTAAGCCCACTGGTTTTCTGGAGCATTCCCGACAGGAAGTTGGTCATCGTCCTGTCGATGAGCGAACGAGGGACTACCGCGAGGTGGTCGTACCTCTGGATGAAGAGGCGATACGTATCCAGGCGGCGCGGTGCATGGATTGCGGCGTGCCGTTCTGTCACGGGCTGGGTTGTCCGTTGGGCAATCGCATTCCCGAGTGGAACGATCTTGTGTATCGAGGGCGGTGGAAGGAAGCATGCGAAAATCTGCACTCGACCAACAATTTTCCCGAGTTCACCGGGCGTATTTGCCCCGCCTTATGCGAGTCGGCCTGCACGTTGAGCATCAATGACAGTCCGACGCTTATCAGGCACATCGAATACCAGATAGTCGAGCGAGGCTGGCGCGAGGGGTGGATTGTTCCCCTCCCGCCCCGAAGACGCACCGGACGAAAGGTTGCTGTTGTCGGGTCGGGCCCCGCGGGTCTGTCGGCTGCCCAGCAACTTGCCCGCGCGGGACATAGCGTCACCGTCTTCGAAAAGGCGGATCGTGTTGGCGGGTTGTTGCGGTTCGGTATTCCCGATTTCAAGCTCGACAAGGGAATCATCGACAGGCGGCTGGGGCAGATGTCAGCGGAGGGCGTGGAATTTCAGACATCCGTGGTGGTTGGTGAAGACATTTCGCCAAAGTATCTTAAGTTGAATTTCGACGCGATTGTGCTGGCAATAGGGTCTGGTGAACCAAGAGACCTCGCCGTGCCCGGAAGGGGCCTGGACAACGTGCTCTTCGCGATGGACTATCTGTCGATGTCGAACAGGATTGTCTCGGGCCTGGAACCGTCGCCTGCCAGGCCTATGGCTAAAGACCTGACGGTTGCGGTTATAGGCGGGGGAGATACCGGCAGCGATTGCGTGGGTACCGCCAGAAGGCAGGGCGCGAGGGAGATACACCAATTCGAAATCATGCCCCCCCCGCCAGTGACGAATCCACAGACGCCCTGGCCGATGTATTCGAAAATCCTGCGCACCAGCACTTCGCACGAAGAGGGATGCGTCAGGCACTGGGGTATAATGACGAAGCAGCTTGCGGGCTCGAATGTCCGGGTGGAGCGCTTGACCGGCGTGAAGGTCGAGTGGTCACCATCGCAAATGCGAGAAATACCGGGCAGCGAGTTCACCATGAACGTTGACCTGGTGTTGATTGCGATGGGCTTTGTTCATCCGGTACACGCCGGGCTGGTCACCAGCATGGGTGTTGCATTGGATGATCGAGGCAATGTGCGAACCGGCCTGGATCACATGACTTCTGTGGACGGAGTTTTCGCCGCGGGCGATGCTACCCGGGGCGCGTCGCTGGTGGTGCACGCGATCGCTTCGGGAATAGAGGTTGCCGCCCACGTGAACAGGTGGCTTGAGTAGAAAAAACGGCCGCGCCGGCGAAGGGGAGGCCGGCGCGGCCGAGTGTTTAAATCGTGGGACTTCAGACCCTACACGAGGTATCTTCTGTTAACCCGTGTGAAGGGCTTGATATCCTTAGCGAGGTCTTCGTATCCGTCCCTTCCCATCAGTGCGAACGTCGCCTTCTTGCCAAGCTCCACCGCGGGCTGATCGTAGGTGTTCACGTTGAGAAGCGCGCCCATCAGGCTTGTGGTGAACTCGTAGAGATAGAAGAATTCGCCTATGCTTGTGGGGGTGATCTCGTCGAAGCGGATGGTCACGGTGGGACGCTTCGAGAAGGCCATCGCGTATTCCGTAGCGGTTTTCTCTGCCGCAAGCAGCTTGCTCAACCTGGCCTTGGCGAGATACCCCAGTCCTGGATTATCCGCAAACGCAACAGGTATTCGCACGTCGCGGGGATGCTTTTTTACCTCCAGAAAGACGGTGAGTTTGTCGTTTGGTCCTTCGCGGTACAACTGCACCTGGCTGTGCTGGTCGGTCGTGCCCAGCGCCTTGATGGGGGTGGGGCCGACGAACACTTCGTTTCCTTCGCAATCGACCTGTTTGCCAAGCGATTCCGCCCAGAGCTGACGATACCAGTCGGCGAGCATGTAAAGTCGATTCGAATAGGGCATCATCACATGCATGCTCTTGCCCTTGGCTTTGTACGCCACATACTTTATTGCCGCCAGAATCATCGCCGGATTATCGACAAAGTTGGCGTTGGCGAGCCTCTGCTGCATGGCGGCTGCACCAGCGAGCATTTGTTTGATGTCCACCCCGCACATTGCTGCCGAGAACAAACCAACAGGGGAAAGCACGCTGAAACGACCACCGACATCTGGCGGGACAGGAAGCATCGAGTACCCTTCTGTGCGGGCAATTCCGTTAAGCGTCCCGCGGTCCATGTCGGTGGTGGCGACGATCCGCGAGGCATAGTCTTCGCCCAGCTTGTCGCGAAGCAGTGCCCTGGCGATCATGAACTGGCTTGCGGTTTCGGCGGTCTCGCCGCTTTTCGAAATCACATTCACGAGCGTCGTCTTGAGCCTGCGTTTGATCATGTCCAACGTGTCGCCCACGAGGCACGGGTCGATGTTGTCGAGCACGAACATTCGCGGGCCTGGCCTGACGCGATCGGAAAGCATGTTATACGTCACCGGGTTGAGGGCCGCCTGAATGGCGATGTTTCCCAACGCGCTTCCACCTATGCCAAGCACCAACATGTCGGTAGTGGTGTCGCGGTAGCGATCCACCATGTCGAGCACCTGTGTGAGGTATCCATTATTATGCGGCAGCTTGGCGTAACCAAGTTGACCCGAATTCACCTGCGAGATGACCTGTTCGTAAGCCTTTTTGACGTCATGTTCGGCATTGGCCAGGTCGCTGGGAGTAAGCCCATGTTCTTCGCCAACCACACCGGAAGTTGCGTTCTTCCAGAATATTTCGAGCATCTATTACCCTTTCCAAATGCTGTTATCGGTTACGCATAATGTATACCGATGGCGGAACGATTTCACAAGTCCCCGAAGATATATCTCAAAGTCAGATGGGCGGCATACAATCTCAAGACGGGCATGTCCAATTTGAAAACAAGTGCAGGCTTAAACAGTGATTTCGCCAGAGGAAGCATCCGCCAAAAAGCTTATGAAGTTTGACAGCGCCGGACCAAGGCTGGCATATGTTGTGGTGTTTGCACTGGTGGTTGTGGGGTCGATTCTCTTCGAGTTGTTCACGCTTCCCCCCGGGCCGGCAAGAGTATTGCTCTTTGTGCCGTTGTTGTGGTCGTATTTCATACTTGCGCCCAGAGGCATGATAATCGCCGGGGCCATCGCCAGTATCCTTCGTATAAGTGTTGAGCTTATTGGCGTTTACAAGCAGGTTAGGCCTGTCGGTACACTTGATGTGGTTCTTGAGATAGTGCTGCCTGTTCTGCTGTATGTTCTTCTTGGTGTGGCGTTTTATCGTTACCGGGTGCGTCAGTTCAAATTGCTTGATCATATTGCCCGCCTGCGGGCCAGCGAGGCGCGCGCACAGGCCGCGATAAGTCTCGCACATGACTTCAACAACGTGCTGACGGTCATTATCGGGCTTGGCAATGTGCTCGAACAGGACGCATCTGTTAGTGACAGGTTTCGCCGCAACCTTGCTCAGATGAAGGAGGCAGCGACCAGGGGCCTGCAACTGGTGGCCGAATGGATGACGGTTCAACCCGACCACACCGACGAGGAACCCACCATCGATCTTTCACGTGAAATACGTCAGCAGGTGGGCGTGGTCGAGCGAGTCCTACCGGCGGAAATCCAGGTGGAGTACTTCTTCTGCGAAAAGCCTTTGCCGGTGGCACTGAAATCGAGCGAGCTTCACCGGATCTTCATGAACCTATGTCTCAATGCCCGTAACGCAATGCCCCATGGGGGAAGGTTGACGGTCAGAACAAGATCTGTGCACGACGAGAAGAACGAATACGCCGTCCTGGTCGTCAGCGATACCGGCGGTGGAATTCCACCAAACATAGTCAACCACATATTCGAGCCGTTCTTCACCACCAGAACAGTTGAGGGAGGCGCGGGGCTGGGTCTGAGCGTTGTGCAGACCCTGGTTCGAGCCCACGGAGGCTGGGTCAAGGTGGACACTTCCCCCGATCAGGGCTCCACATTTACCATCTTTGTTCCTGTGGTCAGCGATCTTGTCGCCTGAAGCTGTTTTGCAGCGCCCACACGCTCTAAACTCTCGACTGGCCGGGCCTTTGAGCGTTATAATGCTGTTTTGCTCGATGATGGTGTGAATATGCAACTGAAGATCAACGGACAAGATCAGCAACAACCGGACGGGATGAATCTCTCGGAGCTGTTGAGGAGCCTTTCGCTGGACCCCCGGCGCCTGGCGGTTGAACTGAACCGTCGGCTGGTGAAAAGGGGCGATTTTCAGCAGACGGTGCTGCACGACGGCGACGTATTGGAGATTGTCACCCTTGTAGGTGGCGGCTGATTATGGAAGAAAACAACAAGATGGACAATATGCTTAATATCGGTGGTTTCAGCTTCAAAAGCAGGCTGTTCGTTGGCACCGGCAAGTACGAAACTTACGAGTTGATGAAGGACGCCCTCCACGCCAGCGGTTGTGAAGTTGTGACGGTGGCAGTGCGCAGAGAGAGATTGCTGGACAAATCCGGCAGGAACATCCTGGACTTCATCGACACGTCGCGTTACACGCTTCTACCCAACACCGCTGGGTGCTTCTGTGCCGACGATGCCATCCGCACCGCAAGGCTTGGCAGAGAACTGCTGGAAGGCCTTGATAATCCCGGTGCGTCATGGGTCAAGCTAGAGGTGCTAGGCGATCGAAAGACGCTTCTGCCCGATCCGGTAGGCACGCTCGAAGCGCTGAAGGTGCTCAAGGCCGAGGGGTTCAAGGTGCTGTGCTACACCAGTGACGACCCGATAATGGCGGTGCGACTCAAAGACGCCGGGGCCGACAGCGTCATGCCTGCCGGAAGCCCCATCGGTAGCGGACAGGGTGTTTTGAATCCATGCAACATCAAGATCATCCTCGAACAACTCAAGGACAACGACCCCGATTATCCGGTCATAGTTGACGCGGGCGTGGGCACGGCCAGCGACGTAACAATCGCGATGGAACTCGGGGCCGACGGGGTGCTTCTCAATACGGGCATCGCCGGGGCGAAAGACCCCGTCCGCATGGCGAAAGCAATGAAGCTGGCGATGGAAGCCGGATATCTTGCCAGGCGCAGCGGCAGGATTCAACGCAAGCTCTACGCCACCGCG
>CAZWAT010000104.1:0-9934 GCA_964632015.1 uncultured Planctomycetaceae bacterium | reverse complement strand
CTCATCACCCAGGCACAGAGGCGAATTCCCGTTCAGCAGGCGAAGCACACCCGCGGCCGGCGCGTGTATGGAGGCCAGAGGCACTACATGCCGCTGAGGGTCAATCACGGTGGCGTCATGCCCCTGATCTTCGCATCCAGTTTGATGATCTTCCCCAGCCTGATCATGAGCCAGATCCGTCAGCGCTGGATGAACAGCGTTACAATTTCGCTTGAAGGCGCATTCATGTGGGGAAGCTACTGGTATACCGTTATTCAGATTGCCCTGATCTTCTTCTTTGCGTACTTCTGGACAACCGTCCAGTTCAGGCCCAAAGAGATGGCAGAGCAGTTGCGAGACTACGGTAGCTTTATTCCCGGGCTTCGTCCGGGCAAGCGAACGGCCGAGTATCTCGAAAGGGTTATGGAACGCATCACCTACTGCGGCGCAGCGTTCCTTGCTGCCATTGCGGTTATCCCGATGGTTGTCGCCAGATCCATGAACATAAATCCCGAGATATCGGCGTACCTTGGCGGCACAGGTCTTCTGATCACCGTATCTGTGGCGCTTGACCTGGTGCAGCGGATTGAATCGAATCTTGTTATGCGAAATTACGGCGGTTTCCTGGGCGGGAGCTCCCGTATTAAGGGAGCTTACGCGTGAGAGTAGTGCTGATGGGACCACCGGGAGCCGGAAAAGGAACTCAGGCGAAGCAGTTGTCCGAAAAGTTCCAGATGGCTCATCTGTCCAGTGGAGATATTTTCCGGGCCGAGAAGGCCAGCGGATCTGAGCTTGGCGCGAAACTTGCCGAGTACATGTCCGCCGGTAAGCTTGTGCCTGATGAGACTGTGGTTGACGTAATGGCCAAGGCCATTCGCGATTGCTCCGCCAGCGGAGGACTGCTGCTGGATGGATTTCCGCTAACTGTGCCCCAGGCAGAGGCGCTTGACAAGCAGTTGTCGGCGGGACAGATCCCGCTTGACGGCGTAGTGGTGATAACTGCTGACGATGATCAGATAGTGCGACGGATAACCGGCAGAAGAAGCTGCCCTAAGTGTGGGCGCATTTATCACACTGAGTTCATGGCTCCAAAGAGCGACAACGTGTGCGATGACGACCAGGCAACCCTCGAACAGAGGGCGGACGACAAAGAAGAAGTGGTTCGCCAGCGGCTTGAGGCCTATTACCGCCAGACAGAACCAGTTATTGAATATTATCGCAGGAACAACCCCCAGAAAGTTGCGGAGGTTGATGGAAACAAGTCGCCGCAGGAAGTTACCGCGGCACTCGTTACTGCTGTCGGAAAGCTCGGCGGAGCCTGAAAGGATTTATGTAAGTGGCGATTAGGCTCAAGAGCCCTGAACAGATTGAAAAGATGCGATTAGCCGGACACATTGTTCGGCAGGTACTTGATCGCATGGGAGAGATGGCAGCTCCCGGCGTGACAACTAAAGAAATGGATGCAGAAGCCCAGCGGCTGTGCGAAGCTGCCGGGGCACAGTGCCTCTTCAAGGGTGTTCCCGGTAGAGGTAAGGCCGGGCCTTTCCCCGGGGCGATCTGTGCTTCGATAAATGAGGAACTGGTTCACGGCATCCCATCGGATCGGGCGATCAAGGCAGGCGATATCGTTAGCATCGACTTCGGTGTCCGCCTTGGTGGCTGGTGTGGAGACTCCGCCGAGACGTTCATAGTCGCAGAGCCCTCCAGCGACGTCGTTCGCCTGGTGGACGTGACAAAAAATGTGCTGGCGTTGGCGATCGGAATGTGTAAACCGGAAATGAAGTGGAGTCACATCGCCCGCGCCATGCAGGAATATGTTGAAGGTGAAGGCTTTTCGGTAGTGCGCGACTTTGTCGGTCACGGAATAGGCACCGAAATGTGGGAAGACCCCAAGGTGCCGAACTTCGTGTCTCGTGAGCTTGAGGCTCACGACATCGTGCTTAAACCAGGTATGGTTATCGCGGTTGAGCCGATGGTGAACATGGGTCGTCCGGCGGTTGAATACGCCCGTGATGGTTGGACGGTAGTTACCAGAGACCGCTTGCCCTCGGCGCACTTCGAGCACACGCTGGCGATTACCGACAGCGGCGTTGACATACTGACGAAGTGACGGCGAAGACAGCTTTTTCGGCGAGGTGCGAAAGTGAAAGTTCGAAGTTCGGTTAAAAGAATGTGCGAAAATTGCAAGGTGATTCGCCGCAAAGGCGTGGTGCGAATTATCTGCACTAATCCAAAGCATAAGCAGCGCCAGGGCTAGGGCCTGGCAAGGAGAAGAGCATGCCACGTGTGGCAGGTGTAGACATTCCAGGTGATAGACCTACAGTAATTGCGCTTCAGTACATCTTCGGCGTTGGTCCGAAGATCGCCGAGGCGATATGTGAAAAGGCGGGTCTTGACCGCCAGATTCGTTCGAAGGAACTGACGGAAGATCAGCTTTCCAGAGTGGCGTCGATTCTTGACAGCGAGTACGTGATCGAAGGTCAGCTCAGAAGGCAGATCCAGCAGCACGTATCCCGTCTGAAAGATATCAATTGCTACCGCGGGTTGCGTCACCGTCGCGGGTTGCCGTGTCGTGGACAACGTACCAAGACCAATGCCAGGACGCGTAAGGGACCCCGCAAGACGGTCGCGGGCAAGAAGTCCGTCAAGGAGATGCGTTAACCGATGGCCCAGGCAAAAAAGACCAAGAAGGTTCGAAGGCACGTCGCCAAGGGCATTGACCACGTCAAGGCAACGTTCAACAACACCCTTATCACGATCACAGATGTCAACGGCGACGTTCTGGTGACGGAATCGGCGGGAAAGATCGGCTTCAAGGGTTCCCGCAAGAGCACCCCGTTCGCCGCTCAGCGTGCTGCTGAATCCGCCGCGGGCAAGGCCCGAAAGATGGGTCTGGTCGAGGTAGAGGTGGAAGTCAACGGCCCTGGTAGTGGACGCGAAAGTGCTGTGACCGCACTTCAGGCAGCGGGACTCAGGGTGACCAGTATTGAAGATGTGACACCGATTCCCCATAACGGGTGCCGTCCGCCGAAGAAGCGTCGCGTATAGAAAAGGCAGATCGTCTACCGAGGTCTGTGACCTATGGTGGGCTTCAGGATAGGAGCGTTTAGCAACATGGGACGATATGTAGGACCGAAATGCAGGCAGTGCCGGCGTGAAGGGCTTAAGTTAATGCTCAAGGGCGCCAGGTGCGAGACCGCAAAGTGCCCAATCGAACGCCAGTGGCGTAATTTCCCGCCAGGGCAGCACAGTTGGCGCCGCAGCAGAGGTAGCGAGTATTCCTTGCGTCTACGAGAAAAGCAGAAGGTCAAACGATACTACGGTGTGTTCGAAGGCCAGTTTATGAAGTACTTCAGTGCCGCACAGAAGGCCAGCGGTAACACCGGCGCCATCCTGCTGGGCACACTTGAACGGCGTTTTGACAATGTTGTATATAAGCTTGGTCTGGCCCCATCAAGAGCTGGCGCCAGGGTCGCTATTGCACATGGACACTTCAGGGTGAACGGGCGCAGGTGTAACATTCCCGGTTACCTGGTGAGAGTGGGCGACAAGATCACTGTCAAGGACTCTGATAAGTCACGCAAGCTTGTCCGCGGACATCTTGAAGAGCTTGGGGAACCCCAACTCCAGAACTGGATGAAGCTGGACATGGTCAAGCTTGAAGGTGAGGTTATTGCCTTACCGACCCGGGAAGACGTGATGATCCCGGTTGAAGAAAACCGTATTGTCGAGTTGTGCAGCCGCTAAACGGGCGCAGCGGAAGAAGAACTATATTTTCAGAACCCAGTAATTGGGAGGCAAACATAAATGCGAATCAGGTGGCGAGGCCTAGAGTTACCTTCGCGGGTTGTTAGCGACCAGGCCGTATCCACTCCTACCTACGGGCGGTTTGTTGTAGAACCGTTCGAGAGAGGCTTTGGCATTACCATCGGAAACTCACTCCGGCGGATATTGCTCAGCAGCCTCGAAGGAGCCGCGATTACGGGTATCAAGATCCAGGGCGCAGACCATGAATTCACGTCAATTCCTGGCGTCATGGAAGACGTTGCCGACATAGTGCTGAACGTCAAAAGCCTGGTGGTCAAGAGCCATGCCGAAGGCACCCGTACGATCAACGTCCGAAGCGAGGTTAAGGGAGCGATCACTGCTGACATGATCGAATCCGACCCGGCGATCGAGGTCATCAATCGTGATCTGGTACTGGCGACACTCTCTGAAGACACGCCGTTCTCAATGGAACTGCGCGTGCAGACGGGCAGGGGATACCTTCCCGTTGAAGAGATGATCGATCCCGATGCCGACCAGGAAGCAGGCCTGATACAGGTCGACGCCTCTTTCAGCCCGGTGACTCGTGTACGATATCGCACCGAAGACACTCGTGTGGGTCAGAAGACGAACTACGACCGACTGGTTCTCGAAATCTGGACCAACGGTACGATCACGCCTGAAATGGCGATGGTCGAGGCCGCCAAAATTCTGAGAAAGCACCTCAACCCGTTCGTCGAATACTTCGAACTGGGTGAGCAGATCGTCGAGACCGGACCCGCCGAAGTGCAGGAAGGCGTCGACGCGGAGCTTCAAAAGAAGATCTCCATGAGCGTGCACGAACTCGAACTGTCTGTCAGAGCGAATAACTGCCTTGAAGCCGCCAAGATCGAAACCGTCGGTCAGCTTGTTCGCATGACCGAGGGAGAATTGTTGAAGATCCGCAGCTTCGGAAAGACCTCCCTGCGAGAGGTGAAGCGGCGTCTGACAGAACTTGGCTTGAGCCTTGGTATGGCGCTTCCAGCGGGTGTTGGCGAGCCCCAGTAATAATCGGAACATCAGCCTAGACTGAATAGAGAAGGTTGTCTCATGCGTCACAAAGTAGCAGGAAAACAATTGAGCCGAAACACCGCCCACAGAAGGGCGATGCGGCGCAACATGGCCAGGTCGCTGTTCCAGCACGAAGCCATTAAAACTACGGAAGTGAAGGCGAAGGAACTCAGAGGGTTCGCCGAACGAATGATCACGCTGGCCAAGAGCGGTACGCTGCACGCCAGGCGACAGGTCATCTCGGAGATGGGCGATGGCATTATGGCCGACGACGATGGAAATATCCTCGATCTTTCGGTTGTGCAGAAGCTCTTTGACGAAATCGCCCCCAGGTATGCCACCCGCAACGGCGGTTATACGCGGATCATCCACCTGTCCGAACGTAGAATCGGAGACGCCGGAACGCAGGTTCTGCTTCAGCTTGTCGAGGCGGATTCGAAGTCCTCATCCGGGGACGGTTCCAGCAAACGCCAGCGTCGGGCCGCCAAGCGGATCGAGGCGGCAAAGGTCGAGGAAAGTGACCAGGCTGCGAAGGTCGAGCAGCCTGCTAACGAAACGCCCGCCGAGGAAGCTCCACAGTCGGCGGAAGCTGAGGACAAACCCGCCGAGCAGGAATGAACTCGGTGATGTCTGCCGGGAAGAACATGATCAGTTGCGGCGGCCCTGTTTGACCGCCGCAATTGTTATTGAGAGGGAAGGCATGAAAACTGATGAATCATGCGTCTTCTGCAAGATAGCGGCGGGAAAAATACCCGCAGCGAAGGTGATCGAGGATGAGTCCTCGATTGCGTTTCTGGATATCGGACCTCTTGCCAAAGGCCATGTGCTGCTTATCCCTCGCGAGCATTTTGTCACGCTGGATGAAATGACAGGTGAATCAGCCGGCAGGATGCTCCTACACCTGCCTTCGCTTGTCCACGCGGTGAAGCAAGTTACCGGCTGTGCGGGAGTGAACGTTCTTCAAAATAACGGACGTGTTGCCAACCAGGTTGTGCAGCACGTTCATTTTCACATTATTCCCAGGAACGAAGGCGATGCGTTCGGCTTCAACTGGCCTGCTGGATCGTACCGTCCTGGCGAGGTCGAAATGCTCCTGGAGAAGCTGCAAAAAGCCCTGCCTGAAGTCAGATGACCACCCTTTATCTTCAACGTCGTTTCCTGCTGAGTTTTGAAAGCCGAAAGCTCCCACACATTTTCACCGACGTCCTGGTGATAGGTGCCGGTGCTGCCGGTCTACGGGCCGCTACAGAAGCCGCCAACTATGGGCAGGTCATCGTCGCCAGCAAGACTGCACCGGAAGATTCCAACACCTTCTACGCCCAAGGCGGTCTGGCCGCCGTTATCGATCCCCAGGACAAGATCGAAAATCATGTGGAAGACACCATCGCCACCGGATGCGGGCTTGGTGACGAGGATGCGATAAGGCTGGTTGTGCAACAGGCCCCGAAAGTCGTTGAACTGCTCAGAGGGTGGGGAATGCGGTTCGATATGAAAGGCTCCCGTCTGGCGTTGGGTCGAGAGGGTGGACACAGCGCCAACAGAATTGCTCATGCTCGAGGCGACGCCACCGGAAGGGCACTGGGCGAAACGCTTGTCCAGAAGGTGCGGCAGACGGGAAACATCAAGATATTCGATCAATGTTTCGTCATAGATCTTCTTACCGACCCTCCCGCCGGCGGATCCGGCTCGTCAGTGGTGGGGGCGCTGACGTTTCACCCACGTTATGGGCTTCAGGTGATCAGGTCCAGACAGACGATTCTTGCCGCTGGGGCGGCGGGAATGCTCTGGCGAGAGACGACAAACCCCGTTGGCGCTACCGCCGACGCTATGGCAATAGCGTTCCGAGCAGGCGCTACCATCGCCGACGTCGAAATGATGCAGTTTCACCCGACAACTCTCTATGTTGCGGGCGCTACCAGGTCGCTTATCAGCGAAGCGGTGCGCGGTGAGGGAGCGTACCTTGTCGACCGAACCGGAATGCGTTTCATGCTCGACTATGACGAGATGGGCGAGCTTGCCCCGCGGGACATCGTGAGCAGGGCGATTCTTGCGCAGATGGCAAAGACCAATTCGACGCATGTCTTTCTTGACGTAAGGCATATGGGGGGCGAGGCGTTCGCACGAAGATTCCCGCAGATAGACCGCAAGTTTCGCAGCTTCGGGCTCGATCCGTCAAAGGATCTGATACCAGTACACCCCGCTGCTCACTACATGGTTGGCGGCGCCAAGACCGGTCTTGATGGTAGAACATCCCTTGATAACCTCTTTGCGTGCGGAGAGGCCGCCTGCACCGGGCTGCATGGCGCCAACAGGCTCGCGTCGAACAGCCTTACCGAAGCACTTGTCTTCGGTGAAATCACCGGCAGGCATGCAGGCGAGCAACTGGCGAATGTTAATGATAAACTCGCCGCAAAGCAGATCGACTGGTCTAACCCAGTTTCGATGCGCACCGAGCTTGACCTGACTGACATACGCAACTCGCTGCGGTCTCTGATGTGGCGCAACGTTGGAATAATCCGTAACGGACAACGACTGGGTGAAACCCTTGAGATAATCAGCTTCTGGGGCCAGTACGTACTGGACAAAGAGTTCATGGACCCCGCCGGCTGGGAGGCGCAGAATATGCTCACGGCCGCCCATCTCATTGTTGAATGCGCACTAAGGCGAACCGAAACCCGGGGCGTTCACTATCGAGAGGACTTCCCGAACACCGACGCGATATGGCAGCGACACCAACTGGTCAGACGATCTGAGCATCAGTTGATTGTCGAATAATCCAGTCACCGGCGTGGGCTGGTGCCCAACAGGCTTCGCAATATCCGCCTGATCATTCCGCCTCTACGTCTCTTGAGCATTGCCGGGAATTTCTGTGCAAGCTCGTTGATCTGACGCGCGGGCAATGAGGGCATGTCGAGCACGCTCTTGTTCTGCCAGTAATGGTCGGCGCTTCTGCCGCTGATCCATCCATTGTCGCGGCAGACTTCCGCCGAGCGGGTCCCTGGAAGCGGATAGTACACCTGTGGATAGACATGGCGTATGTCCGCGTTTGCAAGCAATTCAAGTGTGTCGTCTATGGATATTTCTGTTTCATAGGGCAGGCCGATGTAGACGGTGGCGTGAATCTCGATACCCGCCTGCCGTAACAGTCCGCACCCATTTACGATCTGCTCGTTACTTACGTGAATCGCCTGTATCTCATCTCGAATGAATCTGCTGCCCGATCCGATAGTCGTGTTTACTTGCGTGCATCGACTGGATGACAGCAGTTTTACCAACTCGCCAGAGACATCTTCGAGCGGGACATAGCACGTGTAGGGCAGATTGCAGCACGAGACGTACTGCGCGGCGAACTCTCGCAACCAGGACAAATCGCATGCGAAGGCATGGTCATGGAAGACCACCCGTTTGATTCCTTCATATGTCGCGATGACCTGGCGCACTTCCTCCACCACGTTGGGGACGCTTCTTCGTCGAACCACCGGGTGGGAGTCATAAAGATCGGCATAGATGTCGCTTACGCAATGGCCGCACCACCTTGGACACCCTCTTGCAACCTTGAAACATGCTTGCTGTGAATGCTGCACTATCTGCTGATAATCGAAGACATCGCGATCGGGAAAGGGTAGCGCGTCGAGGTCTTCCTGTGGTTTTCTCAATGCCCCCTTCACGAGCCCGTCGGGCGTGTTGATCCATAGTCCGTCGATTCCTGCCGGATCACCATGGCGTCGGACGCCGCACAGATACTCGACGGCGGTGTGCTCATATTCGCCAACGAATAATGCGACGACACCGGGAATACTTACCGCTCGCGAAGTGTCACAGGTGGGATATTGGCCCATGACAGCCACCGGCAGCGCGAATTGCCACGCTATGTCGGCAATGGTTCTTCGTGCGGCTGCCGAATTGATTATCGACATGTCCACCAGCACATACTGGGGCCTCGTCTCCACGATCTTCTGACGCAACCTCTGTGGCTGATAACCTTTAAGATCCACCAGCGACACGGTGAAGTTCTCTGATTTGAGTCGGGAACACAGCACGCCGATGTTGTGAGAGAAGACCGGTGGCGCGGTCTCCTGCGTAGGGTTGCTGAACTGCGCTATTAACACCCGCATGCGTGATATCTCCGAGCAATGCATGCTACTGAGTCGGGCCCATGGAACCAAGAGTTTTGTCTTGGATTAGATTTGTCAAGGTTAGCGTCTGTCGGCGTTAATTTCATGTGCATTTTCTGCATCTTGACAACACCGGGCACGTATCCCTATGCTGTTTGATGATCTTTGTCCGTGCCCAGCCAGGCGAAGAAGTCGATTTCGGCTGCACAGAGGTCTAATGCCTGAGCATTGGCAAGGGCGACCGGCTCGTTGAAATCTGCTTCCTGCTGTTTTGCGGGAGGCCCTGTTTGCAGCGGCGAAGCACTTCTTCGAAGGCATGTGCCTTGTGTCGGCGGTGAAAAAATGAAATACCGTCCGCCCAATTTGATTCAGTATGCCACGGCTGGAGTCGAATTCATCACCGTGTTCGGTTTGATGGTTCTTGTTGGTGTGCTTCTTGACAGGCGCTGTGGTACCATATTTGTCTGGACGATAGTGGGAGCGGTGGTAGGCTTCGCGGGAGGGATATATCGTCTTGTGACAATCGCAAAGAGCTTGAACGCCGGCGGCAAATGAGTTGCCGACGGGACTGCTTTGTTTGGAATGCAAATGGCCGAGGAACAGGAATTACGTATCAGCTTGGTTGCATTGCTAGCGTGGGTTTTGGTGTCGGCGTCGGTGGTGGGGGCCTTGGGCGTGTATCCGACGTGGTATTGGTCTAGTCAGGACGGGTTGCGCGCACAGGCGTGGGCATTTACCGTGGTGCTCGTGGCGATGGTGATCAGTGGAATATTGATTGTCAGGGCGTCCCGGCAAGGGGCCGCGGCTGCAGCGATGACATTCGTCGTGGTTTCGATGGCGCGAATGGGCATTTGCATGTTGCTGACGGTTGTGGGATGGTTCACCATGAGCCTGCCGTTGGCGCCATTATTGATATGGATGTTCGTTCTTTATATTGTCATGCTCTTTGCCGAGGTTGGATGGTTGACACGGGCATTGCATCGCGGTGCGATACTGGCGGCGCTGAGCAAGATTGGCAGGCGTCG
>CAZWAT010000103.1:0-9989 GCA_964632015.1 uncultured Planctomycetaceae bacterium | reverse complement strand
TAGTGCTGTACACCTACATGGAATACGGCGACGCGCTGGTGAAGATGGATGGCGTTGCAAGCAAGGTGGGGTCGTATTCGACGTTCGCCAACGCGTTCATCTGCAACAGCCTGGTTCTAAAGACATGTGAACTGCTGGTCGAGGATGACATCGAGCCCCCCATCATCAACAGTATCAACGTTGTCGGCGGAACCGAAAAGAACCGCCGGTTATACGAAAAATACCGCCCGCTCATTCGCTGGCTGTGATCGGCGCCCGTGGGGATGGTGATTGGCATGAGCGAAAAGATTTGCAGCTATAAACATGAAAGCACTCAATAAAACGAAAAAACTGTGGGAATGGCAGTGGCTTAAGGAGACTCCCGTAGCCGTACTCGAGGAGAACGAGCTTCCCGTCTGGCGCGATGCGGGTGAAGTCGTCGAGGCGGTGCGCCGGATGGGTGGGGGGATGCTGCGATACCCGGCCATTCGTTGGGGACTTCACACGTTCGGCGAGTCGCAATATCTGCCGAAGTACCCAGGACTGGGGGGCAGGGACCTGTTTGGCGAGATTTGCGAGGCGATGTCAGGCAGCGGTATAAAGGTGATGGCCTATTGTCACTACGGCGGCAGCCTGCACTGCGAGGCGTATCGCCAGCATCCCGAATGGGCAAGCCGGGATGTCGCGGGCAAACCAAACTACTGGAACGGGCCTGACCACCATTTCTGCGCATGCACCAGCAACGATGACTTTCGCCGGGCGATGCGCAACGCCATTGGCGAGATCGTGCGAAACTACCCGGTGGATTGTGTCTACCTCGACGGCCCGTCATGGTACCGCGACTGCTACTGCACGCATTGCCGCGAAAAATACCAGCTGATGCACGGCGAGGGGTTTGGTGACGCGCTGTCGTTCGATGACGGCACGCAGCCGAAGTACAACCGCATGCGAGACAAGTGGATTTACGAAGCGCTACGCGAAGTGCGGGAGGAACTCGACACACGGAAGCCCAAGGTCGCGCTGCTGTTCAACATGTTCATGGAGTACATGCCCAACCACCGCACGGGTCTTCCGGAGGCCTCGTGGGAGTTGACGCAGGGGGGAAACACCATCGAGGTTCATCGCCCGGGCAGCTTCTGGGAGATGTACCAGAGCGTCCTGCTGGGCGAGTCGCTGGGGCAAGTTTCGATGGGATACCTGCCCCCAGGCCCGTACGAGACGCTTCGAACATTCGCCAGCGACGAACTGAAGGTGCTCGGCAGCGCCTACATGATGCACGGCGCGACGCCGCTGCTGGGCACGGTTTCGACTTACCTGTTTGATGCCTCAGCCGGTGAGACGCTACGGGGAATCGTCGAAAAGATGCACACGCACCGCGAGGTTTACTACCATTCGACGCCCGTACATGAAGTGGCCACGATCTATTCGCGAACCTCTGCCGAGAATTTCGCAGGGTACGACACCTCGCATATTGCACAGAGTTTCGGTGGCATGTTTCGGTTGATGCTTAACGCCCACGTCCCGTTCGAGGCGATGTTCGACACGATGGTGAGCTGCGACACGCTCAAGCAATATCGGGCGGTGGTTGCGCCGTTCTGCGAGTCGCTGCCGGCAAAGGCGGTGGACGCTATAAGGCGGTACGTCAGGGAGGGGGGAACGTTGCTTGCAACGGGGCGATGCTCGCTGGCTGACGAGACAGGCCGGCGCGGCGAAAACTTCCAACTTGCCGACGTGCTGGGCGTTGACTTTGTTTCGTTCAAGCCCCAGGACGCATATCGGCCGAGGGAGTACAGGCAGATGGCCGGGCGGTATGGGTATTCACTTATTCCAGAAGCGTACCTGCGCGTGACCGACGACTCACTCGCAAAGGTTATCGAGTCGAACAATCGTCTTATCCCGGTAAGCGACGCCGTCACCGGAGTGCCCGAGGCGAAACGATGGATAGACTATTGCATCGTCAAGGCCCATGCACAAACGCGGGTGCTTGCGGATCTGTATCTTCCCTCCGGCGGGGCGATGGGCAAAGAACCAAACTTGCCACTTGCTCAGACCCCCGGAATCACCGTCAATCACTTCGGCGATGGTAGGGCTATTTATGTTGCCTGCCCGATCGAGACTCATTATGAACGTCGCAGACTCGCCGAGACGCGTCGTTTGGTGGCATGTCTGCTTGATACCCTGCTGGAGCGCCGTCTGGTCGAACTGGACGCCCCAGCCGGGGTGATTATGCATCTTGCCCAAGGTTCAGGCAGGCGTTATCTGCACCTTCTGAATTATTGCGGAACGATGCACGACGACGGTCAGGCGGGTGAAGAAATACTGCCTGTGTTCGAGCTGAAGGTGCGCCTGTGGTGAGGGGATTTTTCTGGTTGTCGTGTGAGCAGGCTCAGCGATGGTTCACCGGTTGAGCTGCGCGAAATTGGCAACATGCTGGAGTTTGCGGTGCCCCGGCTGGATGTCTTCGAAACATTTGTGATCGAATAACAGCGGGAGCGAACGATGATTCAATCTGTGTCGAGGGCTTTGGGCATTCTTGAGGCGATAGGCGACAGCACCGACGGCGACATGGGGCTTGTTGAAATATCAAGGCGAATGGGCCTTGAGAAGTCCACCGTGCACAACCTTGTCAGTACGCTCAAGTTGCTGGGGTATGTGGAGCAGAACGGCGATGGCGGGCGGTATCGTCTCGGGAGCAAGCTGTTCGAACTGTCCCACGGTTCGATACACGCGGACGCCCGCCTTGGCGAGATACTTGGGCCTCTTGCCTGCGAGTTGAGGCAAAGCATCGGTGAAAACGTTTCGGTGGTTGCATACCGGCGTGGCGAGTTGAGTATCATATGCCGCGAGCAGTGCGACAACGAGGTCGTCACCGTGCCCAATAGATTTAAGCCACTATATACGACCGTCAGCGGCAGGTGTTTGCTGGCGCAACTTTCGCCCGAGCAGTTGAAGAATGTTATAGACGTGCTGGGCCTGCCCCAAGATCTCTGGGAAGGCGCTTGCGATGAGCCGACTCTGCTAAAGAAACTTGACCACATACGCAGAAGCGGGTCGGAAGTGCTCATCTCGCCAGGCCGCGAGATAGGCGGGGTGGGGTATATCATCCCCAGCGGCGAGCGCATGTGCCCGCTGGCGGTTGGCACGGCCCTGCCGTTGTATCGATTTCGAAAGAAACGCCACCAGCTCATCCGGCAAGTTGGCGAGTACGCCGAGAAAATGTCACTGCTCGTTCGCCAGATGTCCCCAGCCCCAATACACCATGCACGCAAGTGATGATCGGAGCCGAAATGTCATACAACCTTCATGTTGACGCCATTGGTGACCCTCAAGCCATCATCGCCCGGGCCGAAAGATATCTTGCCCACCAGTTCGACATCCTCGGCAGCGGCTGGTGCGAATTACGACACGGGATGCAGGCAAAGGGGTTCGAGGGACATGACTACTCCGACACCACCGTGAAGTATGAGTTGGCGATTTCGACACTGAACGACGAACACCGTGCCCACTGCGCCGACCTGCTGGAACACGCGAAACAACTTCGCAAAGATTATGTGCCAATCGACTGGCATATCGATTTTAAGAGCGGGTATCGTTCGCAACTGGTGCATCATGCCAGCCTCACCTACGGCAACGTCCCCGGCGTGGACATGAAGACCACCGCCGACCTCAACCGCCTGTACCATCTGCCCGTGCTCGCCCTCGCATGGCGCGCGACGGGGGAGGCGAAGTATCTCGACGAGGCGTACGCGCAATTGCTGGACTGGCTTGGGCAAAATCCCTTCGAGCTTGGCCCCGCCTGGCGTGCGAACATGAATGTGGCGATACGCGCCGCCAACTTGTGCGTGTTCGAAGACCTCGCGCGCGAATCGCTCGCTCGCCAACCATATCTGCAAGCGGGCCTGGCGAAGCTGATTGAAGCAAGCCTGAAACAGCATCGTCTCTACATAAGCAGATATCTTGAGTTTCCAGAGGGGCATTATCACCCCAATCATTACATCGCGAACCTCGCGGGCCTGTTATTGGTTTGCGTGCGGCTATACGACAGCGACCCCGACGCGCCGGCGTGGAAAGCACTTGCGTTGCGAGAGATCCGCAAGGAACTGAAGCACCAGGTGTTGCCCGACGGGTTCGACTTCGAGTCGGCTACATCGTATCACGCGCTCGTGCTTGAGATGCTTACGTACTCGCTGGCGCTCGTCGCAGGCGCCGATGGCGCCACTGGCCCGCGCGAGGTTCGTGACTGGATCGCAAGTAATGTATCAAGCGAAGCGCTCGCGACGCTCGAATCGATGTTCATGGCGTTGCGAGACATACTCAACCCCGACGGGCTTATGCCCCAGATCGGTGACAGCGATAGCGGGCGGTTTCTTCTGCTCGAAACGCCGGGCGATGGGAGGGACTGGCGTTTTCTGGCGGGTCTTGGCGCTGCGATGTTCGAAAACCCTTCGCTCGCTCAGGGCTGTTCCAAACAGCATGCCTCGGCGGGGGGGCTGGTCTTCGGTCAGCAGGTTCCGCAGATCATTCCACGCGACGACAGCCGGCGAAGCGTCGCGTTCAAAGAGGTTGGTTTATACGTGATGCGTTTGAAGGATGCCCATTGCCTCATCAGCGCCGGGCCTATCGGAACCGATGGCAGCGGCGGGCACTCGCACTGCGACAAGCTTGCGTTCACGCTGTGGGCAGCAGGCAGGGAGTTTCTGGTTGATCCGGGCGTCTATGTTTATACCGCCAGCCGGGAAATGCGTGACCTGTTCCGTTCGACGGCGATGCATAACACGCTCCGACTGGGCAATGAAGAGCAGAACCGCCCCAACCCCAAATCGCCGTGGTGGGGCTGCCTCGAAGACACACGCTGCCACTGCGCTCGCTGGGAAACGACGGACGGAACCACCATCTTCGAAGGCGTGCACCACGGATACGAACGACTCGACACGCCCGTCACGCACAGACGGACGATTATCCTGAACGCCCTCGACAGGATGATGCGTGTCACCGACACCCTCGTTGCGGCCGAGCATGCATCCTTGCCCCCGGCCCGGTGGACGTTTGTGCTTCATCCATCCTGCGTTGCCCGCGTCGAGCCAAAACGCGCGACGATCACGCACGCATCGTCAGTCATGACGGTGGAGGCGTCACATGATGGGCTTGCGTTGTCCGAGGCGTGGTTCGCGCCACACTACGGCCGGCGTGAACGCACGTCAGCGCTGACGCTTGAGACCAACAACCCGTCCCGTGAAACCACCTTCATATTCAGGTGGGCCAATCAGTGATACGGAAATCTTGCCGTGATTACCGCCTGTGCTGATCTGCCACGAATCACCACCACGCCCATGTCTCTACCGTTGGGATTGCACATCCCCTTGCCCCAGTAGAGATCGAAACCTTCAGGCACGACTATTTCTACATCCTGTCGCCCCTGGTCGAAGGTCCAGTTTCCCTTGATTGTCCCGGCGTTCGTGATTCGTCGCGGCGAGACGATGCATTCAAGCCCGGTCGCTCTTTCGCCTTCGAAGGAGGCAGGCTCGATTCGCTCGTCTGGTGCCTCGGGCGTGAACTGCCCGTCACCGTGAAAGCACCAGTCGATTCGCCTTGGTTCGTTTGCTGAAATTTCGTACACGTCGGTCCATGAATCTTCGTTGAGCTTTATCGTGCGCCTCAGGTTCACGCCCCGGTACGATTCGCTCGATTCGACGCTGATGCATTCGGGTGTCCACGTGGTGATTTCGCCGGCGCTGCCGAGGGGCAGGTCGCCGTCGATCATGACCATGTTGTGCGATGCGCCGGTCTTCTGCCAGATCTGGGTTATCTCAGCAGCGTACCCGCTTGTTCCCACGTCGAGGCTCTGCCAGTTTCCCGCTTCGACATCCACGCCCAGCCTGTCGCGGTGGTCATGCCCTCCGCCGAAAGGCCCAAACCGCATGGCGACACGAACCTTGGCATTGGCAAGTATGCCGATTCCAGAATACGACAACAAGGCCGATCCCTCTCGCCCGCCGGCGGGAGGCAGTTGGTCAGGCCCGAACAGCAGCGACGCGACGGACGCGCGCGTGTCGAGGTCGGTGGTCTTCGAATATCCGAACATCGGGTTGAATGATCGGGAAAACACTCGAGGCTTGCCCTTGAAAGTGTGTTGATAAAGGTTCGCCAAATCCTCGTGTACGCTGCGTTGGTCGCAGATGTGTGCAGCCACCTCGTAAAGATCGGTGTTGTCTGTCGAAAGCAGCCACCATCCATCGTTGTAGGACGGTATCCTGCCGTCAGAATACATCAGCCGAACCGGGGCACGAAACGCGCGTGTGAGTCGGGACATCAGTGCGGGTGTCATCTTGTGGGTGCTCGCCACTTCGAAGAACGACATCAGCGCCGCCAGCGTGTAATGGTGATAGTGGGTGCTTCCCTCGTGCCACAGTCCGTCGCCGCGCAGGCCGAACATCAACTGGTTCGAAACGCCAACCGGGTTCGACCACGTCCATTCAAGAAGCTTGCGATCTCCAAGCCACCACGCGCACTGGGCAAGGGCCCCGAGCATCCAGCAGGTTATGTTGTGAATAGACTGCTTCTCGACGATCAATGGGCGAATAAGATCGACCACCATCGTCGCCATCTTGGTAAGGGCCTTGACGATTGCTGGCGAAAGCTCGTCTGCCAGTCGGCTCCATCGCAACGCGCGAAAGAACGAGATAGTCCAGACCGATTCGTCCAGCGACGACCCCATCATTCTGCAAGGCCATCTTCCATTCCACGGCGCCTTTTGGGGATAATCCCCATAACGCGTGGAATATTCTTCCACAAATCGAAGAAGTTGCAACCTAGATGCATCTGCATGAATACCAAGATTCAGAAGAACCGCCAGCCGTTCCATCTGCACGGCATTGGTGTTGTGCGCCAGCGTGCACCATGCGCCGTCGTAGTCATCGCCCGTGTAGATCTTGTCGCACTTTCGGGCGAGATGCTCGCGGGGTTTGTCCGGGTCGAACACGAGCGGCTCGCCGCACTGGGCACAGAAGTAATTGTGCGTCCAACCCGTTGGCGTGGATGGGCCTGGGATTATATCGCACCGACTCCAGGCGAGGGCGTCCTTCTCGATCGCGTCAACAAGCGCCCGTGCCCACGGGCGACTTGGAAGAAGGGTTTCGCTGGCGCGTTTCCAGTTGGGTTCAAGAATGTCAAAATCAAGCGGCATGCCAAAAGTCCTTTGTTTTCAAGCGTTATAGATGTACTCGCCCTTCGGGAAGATTGCTGGTACGATCAGCAAAAAAGCGGCAGCGAACACGATTGCCGCGGCGAATAGCATGAATAATGTCTGATATCGGCAGAAGATCAGCCCGCAGACGCTCCACTTGCTCGCGAGCATTCCCGAGCCCAGAAGCAGCGAGCCTCGACACGCCGAAACCTCCATAGTAGAACGTGCCGGATCTGCGATTTGGGGCGAGTTCTTCAGTTGTCTGTAGCATGATAGAGCCTGTTGTCACGCCAGGTGGATGGTGCTGGGCCTGATGACCACCTTGAGTTTTCGGGTGCGTTGAATCCTTCGGCCGTCGTAATCGTCCATCAATCCAACGAGTTCCGTTACCGCCTCGATGCCCGCGTTGAAGTAATCTTGACGGGCGGTGGTCAGTGGAGGATTGGTGTAGGTGGCGATTGTCACATCGTCGAACCCGGTGACGGCGACGTCCTGCGGCACTTTGATTCTGTTGTCCGACATCCATCGCAGCGCCTGTGCCGCGACCTTGTCGTTGAGGCAGATCAGGGCGTCTATATCGCCCCGGCCCGCTTGGAAGAACCGCCGCGTGAGGCGATAAGGCGTTGATGTCAGATTGCCTGAGACGGTAACGGTGCGTATGTCCTTGCGGGGCACGCCAAGATCTCTGAGCCTCGCCAGGGCAGCACTGTAGCGATCCTCAAACGCCGACCATGGGTAGGGCACCTTCACGTTAAAGATGCCGAACCGTCGCCTTCCCAGGCCATGAACGTGATCGACAAGCTCCCGCATCGCTCCGGCGTTGTCAACGGTAATCCAGTTGTACCCAGGTCGGGGCTTGACGCCCTCCATGATGCAGGCGATGCCGTGCTTCTCGGCGAAGTCGATGTCCGCCTTCTTGTAGTTCCGGCAGCGCAGAAGCACCACGCCGCTCTGACGGGACGCGGTTCGGGCGGCCGATTCGAGATGCGCGCGAAGCTCGTCATTCGAGCACACCAGCACGCTGCAACCGCTTTGCTGTGCCTGAACGATCGCGCCGGCAAGAAGCTCATGAAGATGAGCAACGCGTTGTGGCGATTTTTCAAGCACAAGAATTATCCTGCGCTCGCGCGTGAGGATGTCCGGCGAGACGAACGTCCCCTTGCCGTTCACCCGCAGTATCAACCCCTCCGTGTGCAACTTTCTTAACGCTCCGCGAATAGTGACCCTGCTGACGCCATAGCGTTTCGCCAGCGCGTCCTCAGCGGGTAAACGTGACATCGGCGCAAGGGCGCCGGCGTATATCTTCTCGCGTATATCTCGCGCTATCTGAAAGTACAGAGGCGTATGAGTCTTTCGGATGTTAATTCTAGAACCCAAGTAGACACCTGTTCTGTATCATACTGTATTATATATAAGACAGCACAGACGTCAATTGCAAGACGAAAAAAGCAGCGAAGACATTCGGGTGTTTACGCCTGGTTGATTGATGTGGGGCTGGGATTGGCGAAGGGCAGGTCGCTGACTTCGGCGCCGGAATTGTGGCTCTGGAAGTATCGCAGATTCCACTCGTCGGGGAACAGCAACACGCGCCTGCCCTGGCTGTCAATAGCGATTCTTCCACCGGTCGGAAGCACCAGCGTTTGCGGGTCGATTGACGGATCAAGCCACCTCGCGACCGTCCAAGGCGCGCCTCCAAGACGCGACTCGGCGCCGTATTCATCCTTGAGGCGGTACTGGACTATCTCGAACTGAAGCGGGCCCACCGCGCCGAGCAGGGGTGACTGACTGGTCGAATCGGCCAGCTCGTACGACTGCACCACGCCCTCCTGAAGAAGCTGGTTGAGCCCCTCCCGGAACCGCTTGTAGTTGGCGGGCGTTGGGTTTTCGAGAAACGCGAAGCACTCTGGGGCGAATCGCGGAATCTCGTCATAAACAATGGCGGGGTCCTCAGTGAGCGTGTCGCCAATTGCAAAACGGGCGTTCCCGACTATGCCCACAATGTCTCCGGGGTAGGCTTCGTCAACCGTTTGGCGGTCCTGGCCGAAGAGTTTGGCGGCGTTGGAAAGACGCACTGCCTTACCCGTTTGCGAGTGGATGACATTCATGTCGCGCTGAAACTTGCCCGATACCACCCTCACAAACGCGACGCGGTCCCTATGGCGCGGGTCCATGTTCGCCTGAATCTTGAACACGAAGCCGCTGAACTTATTGTGCGTCGGCTCGATAATCTCGCCGCTGGTCGCCCGGGGCGACGGACCTCGTGAATTGTCGCAGAACCCGTCAAGCAGCAACTGCACCCCGAAATTGTTCAGGGCGCTGCCGAAGTATACCGGTGTCGTCTTGCCAGCAAGCACGTCGGACAACTCGAACGACGCGCCCGCGCCTTCGAGCATTTCGACCTCATCGCAAACGGTGCGGTAGGTCGATTCGCTCAGGCTGCCCCGAACGATGGGGTCTTCAAGACCGGCCGTGGATACCGGCGCCCTGTACGCGCCGCCGGTGGTTCGTTCGTACATATGGGCCATTTTCGTCTGGCGGTCCCACACGCCCTTGAAGTCTGTTCCGGTGCCAAGAGGCCAGTTCATCGGGTACGCCGCGATGCCAAGCACGTTCTCAAGATCGTCGAGCAGCGCGATCGGGTCGAGTGTGGGGCGGTCGAGCTTATTCATGAAGGTGAAGATCGGTACGCCCCGGCGCCGGCAGACCTCGAAGAGCTTGCGGGTCTGGGCTTCTATGCCCTTGCCTGCGTCGATCACCATCACCGCAGCGTCCACCGCGGTCAGCACGCGATAGGTGTCTTCCGAAAAATCTTTGTGGCCGGGGGTGT
>CAZWAT010000102.1:0-10036 GCA_964632015.1 uncultured Planctomycetaceae bacterium | reverse complement strand
CATACCGTTTGGGTAAAGAGATATGGGCCTATGAAACGGGCATGAACGTCGCGATGTACGTTACGGACAAGGGCTCCATGCGAGCACGCGGCGTGCCCCACTGGCCTGCAAAAGCAAGCAGAAGCCACCGGGCGATAACCGTTGCTCGCATCAGGCATAATGGTAACTGGAATCCCGAGCCGTTCGGTCTTGAGCGTGTCTCAAGGATCATGTCCCAAAAGGACAGCCGACGTCTCGAAGTCAAGGACATCAACGCCACCGAGCTCATGAACGTTAACCCGGTGGTGGCATTTCTGACGGGAACGGGCACGCTTGAATTGTCCGACGAAGAATGCCAGGCCATAAAAACCTACGTCGAAAACGGTGGGACTATTCTGGTTGACGCCACCGGCGGGGATAGAGATTTCTCAAGAAGTTCCGAGGACATGCTTATAGATGTCTTCGACAGCATCACGCATAAGCTCGATTCCCGCGCGCCTATCTTCAACCAGCAAGGCATGGCCGTTGACCAGGTGCGATTCCGCAGGCGAACCAGTCTGGCGATTCCCGAAAGGACCCCGCGAATCAGGACCATACTGGTGAATGATCGACCCGGGGTGCTGCACAGCTCGATGGACATCACCTGCGGGCTTATCGGCGTGTCTTCGTTCGACTGTGACGGATACGCGTCGGAATCGGCTGTCGATCTCGTCAGGGCGATCATTACCTACGCCGAGAAGAATCGCTGATCAGTGGTTAGAGTTTCTCCGTGTTACCTCTCCGGTGGCGCTATAATTCGCCGAGGGTGGCAGCAATCGCCGACAATTTTAGAAGCGTTGGCGTTGGGAGAAATGCGATGAAGGATCGATTTTCCAGTCGCACCGGTCTGGGTGTTGTGTCAATGGTGTTGATGTTGGCGGTGCTCGCGATCACGGGTGGATGTGCGGATGATGAAGAAGTTGAAGCTGGGCAATCGCCTGTGGCGTATGTTTCACCAGGCCCGTCTTCTCCAAGAGTTTTTCAGCCCGTGCGCATCGGGA
The DNA here is from genome assembly GCA_964632015.1 of uncultured Planctomycetaceae bacterium. GTDB lineage: Bacteria > Planctomycetota > Phycisphaerae > SM23-33 > SM23-33 > JAAYCO01. Next base: position 9,017 of record CAZWAT010000102.1, on the reverse strand, counting down.
TGATCCAGGGTTCGCCAGGGGACTGGATGGGTCGGTCAGTCGTCGTCAACGGTGTTGTGACGGTCATCGAGGAACCCGGCGTCTTCGTCATCAACGATATCGACACGAGGACCAACCAGTTAATGGTCATCATTCCGCGAAACCCCCAGCTCATAACCAGCAGGTTGAACAACAATGATGTGGTGCAGGTGTCGGGAACGGTGCAACTTTTCACGGCCAGTATGCTAAACACATACAGCCCGGCGTTTTCCGGGGATGCCGAAGGCCCGAGGATCACTGCCGACTTCTACATGCAATACCTCAACAGGCCCGCACTGGTGGCGACGACTGTGGATTGGCTAAGCTACACCAGGCCCTGACGCTCTGAAGAGGTGTTGGGGGCGAAAAAACCGTTCGCAACAAAGCGCCTTTATTACAAAACCCGATAATGGTATCATCATGATGACTTATCAGGGTTTTTGTATTGAGCGGACTGAACAAAACAAACGCTGACATCGAACTGCTTTTCCATGGGGCCGCCCAGGAAGTAACGGGTTCGATGCACATTCTTCGCGTAGGCGACAAGGTGTATTCGCTGGATTGTGGCCTGTTTCAAGGCAAGCGAACCGACGCGAGACAGAAGAACGAGAAGCTTCCTCTCCGTGGGGATCAGGTCGATGGCGTCCTGCTCAGCCACGCCCATATGGATCATAGCGGGAACCTTCCTTCGCTGGTGAAGAGAGGTTTTTCGGGTCCGATCTGGGCTACCGGGGCAACGTGCGACCTTGGCGAAGTGATGCTTGCCGATTCCGCTCACATACAGGAGGAAGACGCGAGATTCTGGAACGAGAAACGCGCCAAAAGCCCCAAAGAGTACATTGATCCGCTGTATGACTCGCAGGACGTAATCAAGACGCAGAAGCTACTTCGTCCTGTCGAATACAACAAGCCTATCGACATGGGTCCCAACTGTCGTGCGTGGTTCCTCGAGGCCGGTCATATTCTGGGTTCGGCGTGCATTCTGGTGGAGGCCCGGCAAAATGGAAGAACGGTGAGATTGCTGTTCACGGGCGACCTGGGCAGGTTCGGTCTGCCCATTCTTCGAGACCCCGCCAACCCGCTACCGAAGTGCGATTATCTCATAACCGAGTCCACCTACGCGGACAAGCGGCACTCTTCGGCATCGGATATGAAAGATCGCCTCACTTGGATCATCACTCAAACGGTGCAGGCGGGCGGGAAGGTGATCATTCCCTCCTTCAGTGTCGGCAGGACTCAGCACGTGGTGTATTTTCTTGCACAGGCGATGGAAGAAGGCCTGCTCGATCCGCTTCCGATTTACGTTGACTCGCCGCTGTCAACAAATGCCACCGAGATCTTCAAAAAGCATCCCGAGCTGTATGATGAAGAAGCCCGCGAGTTCTACGAAAAAACCGGCGACCTCTTCGGGACTGGAAAGGTGACGTTCATAACTGATGTTGCTACGTCCAAATCGCTTAACGAGCGCAAAGAGCCGATGGTGATAATATCCTCAAGCGGTATGTGCGAAGCGGGCAGAATTCTTCACCACCTGAAGAACAATATCGAGGACGAAGCTAATACGGTTGTGATTATCGGTTTTCAGGCGCAGCACACGCTTGGTCGCCGGATCGTTGAGCGACGCGAAGAACTGAAGATTTATGGCAGGTACTACAGGCTGCTGTGCAGGGTTGAGACGCTCAACGGTTTCAGCGCTCACGCCGATCGCGACGATTTTGCCAGGCTGCTTGGTCCGCTTGGGCCTAACCTCAAGGCGTCTTTTGTGGTGCATGGTGAAGGCAGCAGGATGGGGGCGATGCAGGACATGCTTAGACTCGCCGGATGTCGAAAGGCGATCATTCCTGAACGAGGTCAGTCTTTCGCCCTCTGAACCGGGCTGATCCCTCATAAACGCAACAACACTCGTGATAGTAACTTTTTTTCCATCAGGCGTAATTCGGAGAGAGGGGTGCTATAATCGATCAACAGCCTATACGGGAATATTTTAAGAATGAATGAGGTTTTCTGAAATCTTCCGCTATCACAGCTATGATAATTAAAGAGGCGATGCCTAGGCGGAGGGAGACCTTGGCATCGCCCGAATAGCCGCAACCCGTTGACATAGGCGGAGGGAGACCTACATCGTCATGGGGTGCAGCGGACAACTTGTTTACACAATTATATTTCGGAACTTTTGCTTTTCAATCTTTAGCGGAATAATTCGCTCTTGATATACTTGTTTTGCGCGGGGGCTTTTCTTAGGTAAAAAGCAGACCTTAAAATAGTCAATACCGGGGAAATTTTGCTTACTTTGCAGGCTTGTTGATACGCGAGGGGACTCTTTTGTAAGGTGCTCTATGAGCCCCGGGGATGCTGCGAAACAAGATGCCTGACCAAGCTGCCTCATTTTCGGGCTGCCTTGTCAAATCGCCGGAATGACGGTATCGCTTCGTCATCCCGTCATGATCAGCATAACGTCCGGCACCAGGCCGACCGTCGATGAGTCGGTCACGATGCAACCCGACGCCGCAACGGGGAGCTCCGCTCCCGGAAAGACAAGCGCCTTCCATGGCGCTCAATGCAATCTGGGCAACGACAACGGCCTCTGCTTCACTACTGCTTTGCTTTTGCCATGCTCTACACTTGGCGGACATTGCCCAGTTTCAACTACAACCTGAGGTTGAACCGCAGTTGGCGCACTTATAGCAGCTTCCGTTTCGAATCATGATCGAGCCGCATTCGAGGCATGGAGGGGCATCTTCCTGCGAATTCCATGTCTGAAGACGGTCGACTCTGCTGCGTCTGGAAGTCTTGTTAGCCGATGCTACCGACACTGGGGCCTTTTGTCCTCCGTTCGAACCGTCTGTCGAGTAGGCACTCTGGCTTAAAAGCGCGCCGAACGTCCCTGAGCTGTCCTTGCCGGCGACGTCGGCGCTTTTATCCGAGGATCTATCATCCTTGACGGCCTCGGGCGCTGCCTTGATGGCGGGTGTGGAATCGCTTCCTCCGGGGAGATTCGCCTTGCGGTACTCCTCGATGAAAGTCAATCCCATCCAGCGGAAGATATAGTCCACAATGCTCTTGGCGAAGGGTATGTCCCTGTTGGACGTCATGCCGCTGGGCTCGAAACGCTGGTGCGTGAACTTCTTCACCAATGCGTCGATGGGCACGCCGTACTGAAGGCACAGGCTGATGGCGGTGGCGAAAGCGTCCATCATGCCGCCCACGGTCGAGCCCTCCTTGGACATTGTTATGAATAGCTCGCCGGGTGTGCCCTCCTCGAACAGGCCCACATTGAGATAACCTTCGTGATTGGCGACTTCGAACTTGTGGGTGATCGAAGGCCTGGTCGCCGGAAGCCTGTGGCGGTAGGGCTTGCGAAGAGCGTCAGCGGTGGCGGCGGAAATCGTGTCCTGCGAAGCCTTTGGCTTCTTTCCCTGCGCCTTGCCATTGTTGACGTTTAGAGGCTGGGTGCGCTTTGACCCATCGCGGTAGACCGCAATCGCCTTGAGACCAAGCTTCCAACCCTCGACGTAGATCTTGCTGATTTCTTCGATGCTTGTTTCTTTGGGCACGTTGACGGTCTTGGAAATCGCCCCGCTGATGAAAGGCTGAACCGACGCCATCATCCTGATGTGTCCCATGTAATGAATGCTTCTGGTTCCATTCTGAGGCCTGAAAGCGCAGTCGAAGACCGGAAGGTGTTCTTCCTTCAGGCCGGGGGCGTCTTCTATGGTATCGTTGGTGTCGATGTATTCGATGATCTGGGAAATCTCGTCCTTGGAGTATCCAAGGTGTTCCAACGCCATCGGAACCGTGCCGTTGACCATCTTGAACATCCCGCCACCGGCAAGCTGCTTGTACTTCACCAGGGCGATGTCGGGCTCGACGCCCGTCGTGTCGCAGTCCATCATGAAGCCGATTGTTCCCGTCGGCGCAAGCACCGAGACCTGCGCGTTGCGGAAGCCGAACTTCTCGCCTCCCGCGTAGGCTCGATCCCAGAGCGTTTTGGCGGCAGCGAGCAAGTCCGGTGGGCAAAGCTCGGTGGGAATTTCCGATACCGCCTTGCGGTGCATGTCGATGACGTTGAGCATCGCCTGACGATTTCGGTAGAACTGCGGGAATGTTCCGACTCTGCTGGCAATTGCGGCGCTTGTGGTATAAGCGCTTGCGGTCACGATCGCCGTCAGGGCTGCGGCAAGTGCCCGCCCACCGTCGCTGTCGTAGGGTAGACCCACCGACATCAGGAACGCGCCAAGGTTGGCGTATCCAAGACCAAGAGGCCTGAAGTCGTGGCTGTTGCGGCAGATGCGATCACTGGGGTAGCTTGAATGATCGACCAGAATTTCCTGGGCGATTATGAATGTCCTGGCCGCGGAGCTGAGACGATGGACGTCGATCGTTCCGTCGGCTCGCCGGAATTTCATAAGGTTCAGGCTTGCCAGGTTGCAGGCGGAATCGTTTACGAACATGTATTCGCTGCACGGGTTCGACGCGCAAATTTCGCCGCTGTTGGGGCAGGTGTGCCAACGATTGATCGTGGTGTGATATTGCACGCCCGGATCGCCACAGATGTGCGTACCCTCGGCGATCAGATGCAGCAACTCGCCGGCGTTGTACTTTTCGATGGGTTCTTTGCTTGTTACCGAATAGGTCTGCCAGTCACCTTTGTCAATGGCGGCCTTCATGAAATCGTCGGTCAGACGCACAGAGAAATTCGAGTTCTGGAACATCACCGAACTGTACGCGTCGCCGTTGAACGAGCCGTCGTATCCCTGCTCGATGAGCGCCCACGCCTTGCGCTCTTCGGTCATCTTGGCGACGATGAATTCCTTGATGTCTGGGTGGTCGCAACGGAGGCTCTGCATTTTGGCGGCCCGACGCGTCTTTCCGCCACTCTTGATGACGGAGGCAACCTGGTCGTATACCCGCATGAAACTCAATGGTCCTGACGGGGTCCCGCCGCCCGATAGTTTCTCCCTGCTGCTGCGAAGGGTCGAAAGATCCGTTCCCGTGCCCGAACCATACTTGAAGAGCATCGCCTCGGCAGTCGCCAGGCGCATGATGTCCTCTATCGTGTCATCCACCGACTGAATGAAGCACGCCGATGACTGGGGGTATTCGTATCCGCGCTTGGTGCGGACAGGGGCGTTCTGCTGGGCGTCCCAGTGATAGTTGCCCTCCGAACCCTCGACACCGTGGTAATGAAAAAGCCCGACGTTGAACCATGCCGGCGAATTGAAGCTTCCGTACTGGTTCACGCATAACCAGCAAAGCTCGCGGTAGAATGTCTCGGCGTCTTCGTCGCTTGCGAAGATCCCGTCCTGCTTGCCCCAGTCGGCAATAGTTCTGCAGACGCGGTCTATCAACTGGCGAACAGAATGTTCCCGCTCGGGGCTGCCCTTTTCACCATAAAAGTATTTGCTTACCACCACATTGGTAGCAAGCTGAGACCAGTTGGCGGGTACTTCAACGTCTGTCTGCTCAAAAATGACAGCGCCCTTGTCACCACTGATCTTTGCCGAGCGTTTCTCCCAGGTAACCTGATCGAAAGGATGCTCCGCCGATGATGAGAAGACCTGGTTGACAACCAGTCCGTCTTCAGCGCCGGAAGAAGAAATGCCCGTGATCACAGATTCTGTAGTTGCTTGAGCTTCCGACGACATATAGCTCTCCAAAACCTTCAAACGTTCCCAAATGCGCGTAACACAACCCCAAGCTGCAACTCAATGCAAATACAACACTTAAAATGCGATGCCGCTTCTGCCAGCTCGCGGACATGAAGTCGTCCAGGTGGCTTCAACTTGGATTTTTAGATTACCACAACCTGTGGTATGCCTCAATAGAAAAACGCCCAAATATAGTTATTTTTCTTAAGTTATTGTCAGCTTAGGGTTTGAGTGACGCGAAAAACAAGTGCCAACATCAATCAACACCCGTACGAAATACGAACATCATCTCTCGCGCAGGCTGGATGACAACAAAAAATCAAAAAATCCGTCACTTGGGCGACTGAGATAACTCATGCGATATTAAGATGTTATGACAAAACAAACGTTATTTCGCCAGGAGTTCTTCTCGTCTGGCGAGGACGATATCTTTTTTGTCCTGTGGCATGTCTTGTTCGGCAAGAAGCGCATCGCAGCCGTCGATGAAGAAGTCGCGTGCGAAATCGGTTGTGTAAACGCGATCTTCCACGCTGCGGGTGCTGACGGATTGCAGAAAACCCTCGAATTCGTCGAAGTAGCTGCCATAGATGTGGAACGAATCGGCGATGTGCATGTATTCGCCAGGTTCGACGCCTATTTCGCGAGCAAGCATCGCCTGTAGTTCGGTGAAGGCAAACATGTTCATGAATGCTGCTTTGTATGCGTCATTCGACCGCATGTGGGCGTTGAGGTGCAGTTTTCCATCTGAGATCCTGAACCACAGTCTTTGAAGGCACGCCGGGTCGGAAATCTCCATGTCATTCCACACCTGCCAAGTCACCGCCTGTGCCCGACGGGTGTAGGGAACCTCCTTGAGCTTGCGAACGATCGCGTCGAGCTGGTCGAAAAGCCCCAGCGACGGAATCTCATAATTCCTCAGCCGTTGATGGTAGGTATATTCCCACTTTCCGGCAGCGGGGTCGATCCAATGGTCGTGCACGCCGTAGAGGGCTTCGCAGCGGTATTTCTCGAGATCGTCGAGCCCGCCCGGAAACGCCCGGTGAATCCGCGGTTCGGCAAACGGGGTGGTAACATGGATAATCGCCGTGACGTCTCTACTGTTGGCGTCTCCGGGGCGATCGTATTCGGTGGGAAAGCTTTCGCCAACGTTCCAGCACTCCACAACCGCCTTTTCCCAGGCGAGGGGCAGGGTTGGCTCAACGATGTGTATGGATTTCATGTGGCGCCTCCATGCGCTTGAGTCAGAATGACGACAACCTACCGACCCCATCGACGGTAGTCAAGCTTCAGATGGGCATCACACTTTGAATGCCGACGGACAGAGCTTGTTGAGCGGGCAGTCTTCGCATTTTGGCTTTCTGGCGGTGCAGATGTTCCGACCCAGGATTACGAGCCTGTGCGATACGTTTGTCCAGTCGTCTTGCGGGGTAAGGGCCATGAGGTCCTGTTCGACGATGTTGGGCTTGTCGCTGCTGGTCAGACCAACTCTGCCGGCGACCCTCAGCACGTGTCTATCGACCGTGATGCCCTCGTTCTTGCCGAAGGCGTTTCCGAGTACGACATTGGCCGTTTTGCGCGCGACTCCACTGAGTGAAAGCAGGTCGTTCATAGTGTCAGGCACTTTTCCGCCGAAGTCGTGCTTTATCTTCTTGCACGCGCCGAGCACCGATCGCGTCTTGTTTCGATAGAACCCGGTGGGGCGGATGTCTTGTTCGAACTCGGAAGGGTCGGCGTTCACGTAGTCGTCGATGGTTCTGTATTTTTTGAAAAGGGTCGCAGTCACCTCGTTAACGCCCTTGTCGGTGGTCTGGGCCGAAAGGATTGTCGCCACCAGCAGTTCCAGCGGATTGCTGAAATTCAGGGCCGATCTGACCTTGGGATAGGTCTTTCGGAGGATAGCAAAAATCTCGTCTGCTTGTTTCTGTCCGCGCGCTTTACCAGGCTTTTTCATGATGATGCATTCTACATTGCCGGATGGATTTGCGCAAGAGTTGGTGTCAGTTCACGATTTCTATCAGGCGTTCGGTCAACCTGATGTGTCGTTGTTTCTCGCGATGAATCTGAATCGCCTGACGTTTGAGGTTGGGATCGTCTGATTTGCTGGCCAGGTCTTCATAAACCTCAGCCGCCTTACGCTGCTGTTCGAGAAGCGACTGGAAGCGCTCTCTGAGGATGGATTTTTCAAGCATCTGGGGTTTGCTCCAGGTGAGTGTCCCGCCCGATCCATTGCCCCACGATTCGCATATGCGCATTACCGTCCGATTCAAGGGTTTCGAGGATTGTGTATACCTCCGCCCGCTGTTCATCATCAAAACACTCGGCATGGGCTAGTTCACGCTTGGTAGTGCCAAGTGAAATAGCCAGCTTTTCCTCGGCCGATCGGGCCGATTCAGGCGCCTTGGATGGGACGTAATTTTTCTCTATATCCATGCCCCAACTCCTGCACGATGTTGACAATAATCAGAAGCTATATTATCACGCGCAGCGCCTTCATATTCAAGCGCAGAATATAATAGTACCAAAATGCTTGACAATGCGTTGCTTTTGCCAGCCCAGAGGGGTAAAAGGTCGAGTTGTTTTACACCTGACTAATAAAATGGAGTTTGTTACATGCTTGCCTGGAGTAAAGACAGCACGCCAGAGGAACTGCACAGCCTGCTTGAAACGCTTGGCGAGGAATACCCGATTTCCTCCGCATCGACCAAGGCTATCAAGCTGAATTTTAAGCGGGTGTCCGCACAGGAGGGCGGGCAAACGTCGCTTGATGGGTCAGAAGCGACCATCCGCTATGCAAACAAGACGCAGGCAGCGCGGGCCATCGGAAACCTTCTGGGGGGGCTAATCGAGGACTCCAAGACACGCGTCGAGCAGATGCCGTTTGAAACCCTGGGCATCATGCTTGATTGCTCCCGCAACGCCGTGATGAAGGTCGAGCACTTCAAAAAGTGGTTAAGACGCCTGGCCCTGATGGGGTACAACATGGCGATGCGATATACCTAAGCCCCCCACGAGCTCGAAGGCGAGCCGTACTTTGGATACCAGCGGGGGCGATACACCCTTGCGGAACTTCAGGAAATAGACGCATACGCCGATTCGCTGGGTATCGAGATGATATCGTGTTTCCAGACGCTGGGGCATCTCGAACAGATACTGCGGTGGTCGGCATACCATGACATCAGGGACATGCCAAACGTCGCACTTGTCAACGAGCCCAAAACCTACGAGCTTATCGACAAGATGCTGGATTTTTGGTCGAAGGCGTTCAAGAGTCGGCGCATGCACATCGGCCTGGACGAAGCCTGGGGACTCGGCAGGGGTCAATACATAGACAAGTTCGGGTTCAAGCCTGCG
>CAZWAT010000101.1:0-10077 GCA_964632015.1 uncultured Planctomycetaceae bacterium | reverse complement strand
AGCCAATGCCTGGGTCGCGCCTTCAGGAGTCGTAAGCGTCAGTGCCGTTCCATCGGTACCATTAACAACCTCGCTGAAGTTCGCTGCTGCGAGGGCGGCGGGGTTGTTGGTGTCGGTAACCACCAGATCCGCTGCGCCGGCTTCAGTATTCTCAAGACGCAGACGATACTGCTGGGCGTCGTCGTCGAAATGTGCGTAGGCGACGTATCCGGTGTTGCCGGCTCCCTGCCACGCGTCGTTGATCTCGTTGACCAACTGGTTGAGGGTCACGCCCGAGGACTCGTATGAGCTCAGGTCGACGGCAACGTCGCCGCTTGCGCCAAAGGCGAACGTGAACGTGTCGGTTGAACCGGAGGTAATCTCCGCAGCCGCCAGGAACGTGTCATCTGCACGAGCGACGCCACGCATGTTGTCGTGCGTTTCCTTCGTGCCGGTGTTCACCTTGACACCAAGGGTGTCGGCGTCCATCTTCTCGGCGACGATGTCGATCGTGTCAGTCGTACCAAGGTGGATCTTGTATGTGTCGGTCGAATCCAGCAGCTTGATCCTGTTAAACTCGGTCGACTGGGCGATACGGTCGATTTCCAGAGAAAGCTGGGTGTACTCAGCGTTGATGATGTCCCGCTGTTCCTGGGAGTAGGAATCGGTCGCTGCCTGCTCGGCAAGCTCTTTCATACGGATGAGGATGTTGTCGATGACGCCCATCGCGCCTTCAGCGGTCTGCAACATGGATACGGCGTCGCGAGCATTACGCGAGCCCTGCTGCAATACGGCGACGTCTGCGCGAATAAGTTCGCGCACGGCCAAACCGGCAGCATCATCCTTCGATGAGTTGATGCGCAGACCGGACGACAGACGCTCGGTTGACTTCGCAAGGGCTTCGTAGCTCCTGCCAAGATGTCTCGCGGCGTTGTTGGCCATCAGGTTGTTCTTAATCGCTAGCATTCTGTCTTCTCCTTGGAAGTTCGAGGATATGCCCGACCTGACACAGGACGGGAACCCTTCTTCAGTTGTCATGACCGGCTTGACCAATCGGATAGGCCAAGCCCCCGATGCTTCTAAATGTCATTATCGAACACCAGCAAATACACTTAAGGGCAATGACAAGAAAAACTTTCCGCATAACCGGAAGCTTCTTCCGCTTGACAAATCACACGCGATTGAATCCACACGACAACCATAAACCTCTGATAAGACTAACTTTACAGTGACCACACAACCCATAGCGGACCATCGTGACGCAAGCAAACTCTCAATAGTCCGACTATTTGCCCAGATTATTTTTTTTACCTGGTTTACCAAAACGGGCGTTTTCCCCGGCTCCAGCCCCGGGCGGTTGGGCTCGCGGGGGTGCGCAAAATAAGCATGGTGGATAGAAAATGTGCGCCCACTGCCGGCGCCATCCTGGAATCTGCCCGAAAAACGGGAGTTTTGGATCGGCACGAGATTTGCAAACCGTATGCAGAGCGTCAATAGATATGGTATCCAGAAATTCAGTACCCGCCGACACCACTGGCCCCGGCAGGGGGCAAGGCCCGCTTCACGCCTTCTTCAAGGAGCTGGGCGACTCGTACGCCGTCGTGAACGACCACGAAAGGGCAACAGAATGCTATTGGCGGGCAGCCGGTCTGGAGCCCGACGACCCCGGGCCTCACCTGGGACTCGCGGCGCTGGCGCTGGGCGCCGGAAGGCTCGATGACGCGCGCCAGGCGTATGAAATGGCGATTTCGAAGGATTCCCAATCCTCCGAGGCCTGGGGCGGGCTGGCGATGACACACCAGCACGCCGGAAAATACGATCAGGCACAGGAAGCCTATCTCAAATGCCTCGAACTTGACCCGGACAACCTGGTGGCGCTTCTGGGGCTGTTTCAGACATCCTGCCACATGGGCAGCTTCGCCAGAATCATAACCTGCCTCGAGGTCTATCTCGCCGGACACCCCAACGACACGTCTGTGCTGCTGTGCCTCGCCACACTTTATGGTAGAGACGGAATGCTCGAACAGGCACGCGTATGCCTTGACAGGCTTCTATCGCTGGAACCCCACAAGCACGAAGCTCGCGAAATGCTCGACAGGTTGCGGCAGGTCATGGCCGGGGAAAACCCATGAATGAACCAGGAAAGATTATCGACGAGCTCGAAAAATGCCTCCGCGAGCAACAGAAACTGATATCATCGGGCGAATTCGACAGGCTTGAGCAAATGCACACAAAAATAATCACACTGCTGGAAGAAATCACACGCCAGGCACACGAGCTTGACCCGGCATCGCTGGAACGACTTCACGACATCGAAAAACTTCAACGAAACGCCCAACTCCTCGCCGCCTCCGTACAGCAGGAAACCAAAGATAAACTCTCGCGTCTTGCCCCGTCGAAACGCCAGCTTCGCGCATACAGAATATAAACCCCCGCGCACATGCGTTTCGTTTGCATTTTGAAATGGTTTCGTCGCGGCGCAGCCGTCGATAATCGTTGCTCAAACCTCGGGGCATTGATAAAGTATTCGCTTTCAGAAAGGAACAATGATGAACATCGCAGTTATTGGTGGCGACGGAACCGGTCCCGAAGTTGTAGCCGAAGGCATGAAGGTTCTTGACGCGGTGGCGAAAAAAGTTGGTTTCACATACACAAAGCAGGATTTCGACCTCAGCGGCGACAGGTATCTCGCAAAAGGCGGAGATCCCAAAAGCCCGTCAATCCCAATTGTTACCGAGGACGAAGTGTCCGAGCTTGCCAAATTCGACGCGATCTACCTCGGAGCAGTGGGGCATCCCAAAATCGCACCGGGCATTCTCGAAAAAGGTCTTCTTCTTCGGCTCAGGTTCGAGCTTGACCAGTACATCAACCTTCGTCCGGTGCGTCTGTATCCTGGCGTGTACACCCCGCTGAAGGACAAAGAGCCCAAGGACATCGACTTCGTGGTCGTGCGAGAGAACACCGAGGGACTCTACACGGGCATGGGCGGCGTGCAGTACAAGGGAACACCGCAGGAAGTCTCTACGCAGGTCAACTGCACCACGCGGTTCGGGGCAGAGCGGGCGATTCGCTACGCTTTCGAGTTCTGCCGGAGGCGCAACAGCGAAAAGAAAATGCTCACGCTGGTTCACAAGACCAACGTGCTGACTTTCGCAGGCGACACGTGGTATCGCGCGTTCATGGAAATCGGCGAAGAATACCCCGACATCAAGAAAGACTACAACCACGTTGACGCGTCCTGCATGTGGTTCGTCAAGAATCCCGAGTATTACGACGTGATCGTCACCGACAACATCTTCGGCGACATCATCACCGACCTGGCCGCGATGATCCAGGGCGGGCTCGGCGTCGCCGCGGGCGGAAACCTTAACCCCCAGGGCGTCAGCATGTACGAACCCATGGGCGGAAGCGCCCCCAAGTACACCGGGCAGAACGTCATCAACCCGATCGCGGCAATCGCGGCGATGGGAATGCTTCTGCGAAACAGCGGCGTGCATAAGAACGACACCAAGCTCATCGAGGCGGGCGACCTGGTCGAAAAGGCAGTCATGGCCACCACCCCCAAGATGAAATCCCAGGCAGCCGGACGAATGGGTTATTCCACCACCGAGGTCGGCGACCTGGTCGCATCGGCACTGTAGGTCAATCCTTGCGGCTGTGGCGGGCGTAAGATGCATAAGATGCATGTGCGCCCGCCCTGCCGAAGGGCGAGTCACGCCGTAGAATTTCCTAGAGCGGACGCGAAGATGATTCATCGCATAGAAATCAGGCCAAAAGACCAAACTAACGACCCACACGCCAGAAGCGTGCTTCACCACATCAGGGAAATGGGTTTTTCGGGCGTGCAAGGGTCGGCTTCCTCCCGGCTTTTTTTTCTCGTGGGCGACCTCGACGCGTCAGACGCCCGGCGAGTCGCGCAGGAACTGCTTATCGATCCGGTAATCGAGCGGTTCTCGTTGGATCAACCCCCCGACGCCGCGAATGTCATAGAGGTTCACCTCAAGCCCGGCGTGATGGATCCCGTCGCCGCATCGACTGAGCAGGCGATACGCGACATGGGCCTGTCGATATCGGCAGTGCGAACGGGCAGAAGATACGAATTCGCGGGCGAAATATCGCGAGGCGATCTTGAGACCCTCGCGCGCAGGCTGCTGGCGAACGGGGTTATCGAAGACGTTCACTTCGAGTCGTTCACCCCGCCCGAAGAGCCCGTCGAAGAATACTGCCTGCGCGTCATCGAGACGCCGCTGCTTAATCTCGACGACGCCGGTCTTGAAAAACTCAGTCACGACGGGCACCTGTTTCTCAACCTCGTCGAGATGAAGGCAATTCAGGAATATTTTCGCTCGCTGGGGCGTGAACCGCGTGACGTCGAGCTTGAAATGATCGCCCAGACCTGGAGCGAGCACTGCGTACACAAGATGTTTCGGTCTGATGTGTGCGTGCGGGACTCGTGCGGCGAAGTGGTCGAGCAAATACCCAACCTCATCAAGAACACCATATTCCGCGCCACCGAAGAGCTGGACAAACCCTGGTGCATCAGCGTTTTTCAGGACAACGCGGGCGTGATCGATTTTGACGACCGCTGGGCGGTGTGCTTCAAGGTAGAGACTCACAATCACCCCAGCGCAATCGAACCCTACGGTGGGGCGTCGACGGGAATAGGCGGGGTTGTGCGTGACCCGATGGGTACGGGCATGGGCGCCTCTCCGGTGGCGAACACCGACGTATTCTGTTTCGGTCTGCCCGACATGCCCGCCGAGGACGTTCCCACAGGCGTGCTTCATCCGCGTCGCGTGATGCGTGGCGTGGTCAGCGGCGTTCGCGATTACGGAAACCGCATGGGCATTCCAACGGTGAACGGCGCGGTGTATTTCGACGAGCGATACCTGGGCAACCCGCTGGTTTTCTGCGGTACGGTTGGAATTCTACCGCGGGACATGTGCTTCAAAACCCCCCGCGAGGGCGACGCGATTGTGGTTGTCGGGGGGCGGACTGGTCGCGACGGAATACATGGGGCGACGTTCAGTTCCGGTGAGTTGACGCACGCCCACGAAACAACATTCAGCCACGCCGTCCAGATCGGTAACGCCATTACCGAAAAGAAAATGCTCGACACTATCATCCAGGCGCGCGACGCGAGGCTTTACACCTCCATTACCGACTGCGGCGCGGGCGGGCTTTCAAGCGCGGTCGGCGAGATGGGCGAAAAGCTTGGCGCCGAGGTCAGCCTTGACCGGGTTCCCCTCAAGTACGCCGGGCTCAGCTACGCCGAGATATGGATATCCGAGGCCCAGGAGCGGATGGTTCTTTCGGTCCCGCAAGAGAACGTCGAATCGCTTCTGAAGCTCTTTGCCGACGAGGAAGTCGAAGCCACCGTCATCGGAAAATTCGGCACGCCCGGGCGTAAGCTCAAGTTGTTCTATGCCAACGAGCTTGTCGGCGAGCTTGATATGGACTTCCTGCACGAGGGTCTTCCGCGCCCGACCAAGGAGGCGGTCTACGAAAAGCCCCGCAAGGCGACACCCGCCGGGCCCAGACGCGACTGCTACAACCAGACGCTGCTTGATATTCTCGCCTCGCCCAACGTTGCGAGCAAAGAATGGATCATCCGCCAATACGATCACGAGGTTCAGGGAGGCAGCGCCATCAAGCCGCTGGTTGGCGTTCACAGCGACGGACCGGGCGACGCAGCCGTCATCAGGCCCATCCTCGACAGTAGACGCGGTGTGGTGATTTCATGCGGAATGAACCCGCGACTGGGCGACCTTGACCCATACCAAAGCGCGCTGCACGCCGTTGACGAGGCGCTGAGAAACTCCATCGCCGTCGGGGGTAACCTCGACCACCTGGCCGTGCTCGACAACTTCTGCTGGGGAAACTGCAACAAGCCCGATCGCATGGGCGCGCTGGTGCAGTCGGCGAAGGCGTGTTACGACGCCGCCAAGGCGTACGGCGTGCCTTTCATCAGCGGTAAAGACTCGCTCAATAACGAGTTCCAGACTGAAGACGGGCGAACGATCGCCATTCCGCCAACACTGCTGATATCCGCCATAAGCGTCATCGACGATGTCGCAAAATGTGTCACTGCAGACGCGAAGTCGGCGGGTAATTACCTGCTGATCGTCGGAAGAACCGGAGGCGAAATGGGCGGCAGCCACTACCTGATCGTCGAGGGCATCGACAGCGGGCAAGACGTTCCACCCGTAGACCTTCAGGCGAACCTGCACGTTATGAAGACCCTCCAGCGAGCGATAGAACAAGGCGCGATTCGAGCCTGTCACGACCTTTCAGAAGGCGGACTCGCCGTCGCCATCGCCGAGATGGCCTTCGCCGGGGGCCTGGGCGTTGACGTAGACCTTGAAGCCCTGCCTATCGCACCAGGAAGAAGCTGCACCAGCGGCGAACAATGCATGCTGTTCTCAGAAACGCCGGGCAGATTCCTTGTCGAAGTCGAACCCGAAAAATACGACCTGTTCATGAGAATCGCCAAAGACACTCCCGTCGGAGAACTCGGACGCTTCAACGATTCCGAAAGAATCATCGCCAGAGGGTTCGGCAACAAACGCCTGCTCGACCTGTCAATAACCGAAGCTAAGTCTGCCTGGCAAAGCACTTTCGCCGATTATTGATTATAGTACATCCCCCGGTAACACATTTAGTAACGCCCACAACACAGGCGCCAGTTAACAGAAGCGCGCCAACAGAAGCACCGACATCAGCCGAGGCCGGACATAGCACACCTGCTCAACCACATCCCTATGTTTACTATGGAACGAGACTAACTTGCCTGCTCCTTTTTTGCACTCAACCACCACTGTCTTGACTAATACCATATGCTGGATATTTCCAATAACTATGTTCGTTGTTTGCGGCGGCCCGCATTTGGAATGCGATTCTTCAAAGTAACTAATTAGCTCTACTTTCGTCTGCTCAAGTATTCAACCTTTTCGGGCCAAGCACGGGTTCATATCCAACATGCACATTTTCACAAAAGTTTCTAAATGTTGCGTGGAAACAGCTTTTTGGGGGCATACGCTTTCAATGTGCATCACGGAGGACGCCGTCGTTGATTCCGTACAAGTCGAGGAAATGTGATGCCCCTGGTCGGGTGGGCGTCACGACAAGTCGCATATGGGTGTTGGTGATGACAAGTTGGCGTGGGTGAAAGACCCGCGCTTGGTTGCGCGATAGACGCGACGACAGAGACACATGTCATTGCAAAAGAAAGGCGGGAGTCATGAGCAATCGAAGAAGAGTGGACATGCGCGCGCCCATCAAGGTCAGGCCCAGAAAGTCGAGGGAAAAGCCCCAAACGTACAGGCCTGTCAAAGTTGCATTTGTCTGTGAGCAGTGCAAAGAACCCATCGGGGACCCACTGTACACAGGTCCCCATGGACACGCCCCAGACAACATCTGCTTCACCTGCTGGGTCAATGCCTTCGAACAACCCCCTAAAGATTGGCCCAAAGACATCACCGTGCTATGGATGATTTCTCAGGGGTATTCTCGCGCCGAAGCCCTGAAAGAGACAAGACTTACATACAAACAGTTCAGATTGATGGTCAACTGGCGTAAAAAAAAATTTTCAGAAAGTCGCAAAAATTGGGCGCGGAGGTGGACACATTTTTCCTTCTCATCATCTAGGGAGGGACATCATGTCCACTAAAGCAAAAGCAGATCGAATGCGTCGGATGGTGTTGGTGATGTGCAGTACGTGTCATATTCCCGCGGCGGATGCCGACCTGGTTGCGGACGACCTACTTGAAGGCGCATCTGCCGACAATGCCTCGGCCCACACATCAACAAATGCCCATATTATCCCGGACGAATTTCGTGTTTTAGAAAGCGGCCCGGCGCGATCTGCCCCGCCACCCCGCCAAAATGGTTCCCGGCCCCGCCGCAGCAGACATCCAAAGGGGAAACGTCATGACAACTCAAGACGACAAGCAGGCCCAACCAGCACGAAGATGCACCGATTCGCGACAGATTCTCCCGGCCTGTGCAAACACGTTTCAGACGCTGGCGGTGAATTACACCAGGCTCGATGAGCGATGGGCGGCGATGGATCGAAAACTCACCGACCTCTCGAAGGCGGTCATCGGCAACGGCATGCCGGGCGGATCTCTGGTCGCTCGCGTCGAGCGCATCGAGGCCGGGCAGGACGAAACACGAAGGCTATCGGAAAAATTCTGGAAGGTTTTTGGAGTGGCGGCTGCGTTGGCCGCCGTCGTTGTTGCAATCTTCAAATGAAAGGACATGCAATGAACAGCGATAAACCAGGTCTTAAAACATCGGAATTCTGGGCGGCGATGGGCTCGGCATTTCTTGCGATCGTGCCCGCGCTGCTGGCTGCGCTCAACGGACACCCAGCGATGGGGGCGGTCATGTCGGCGGTGTCGCTTATCGCGCCGGTCGTATATGTATGGGGACGGTCGATCCTCAAGGCCGAGCAGGCCAAGCATACCGACGTCCTCAGCGACAAGTGGGAACGCCGGCTTGAAGCAATGCTGAACGTCGTCGAGCACATTGTCGCACAGGAGAGAACCAGGTGACATGCCAGAGTTATCAACTTCATCCATCACAGCCGTTGCGGCGGCAATCGCGTCCATCGCGGCCATCCTTGTGCAGTGGTGGTGGCGACAAAGGCCCCAGAGGCAACACCGCAAACGCCAGGAGCATAACCGCGATATTGCGAACCACGCTGATACCGGTGATGCTGACTGGTTCAATAATATGCTCGATGGCCGGATGCGAGAGGACGATTGATCCGACGCGAACATCCAGGCCAGGAATAACCTATATCCGTGACGCGTACATCGTGCACGCCGACGACTGCGACGACATACCCGCCGCCGCTCTCGAAACCCGCACAAGGGTTCGGCACCAGTTCCTCATGCCGTCATCCACGTTCGAGTGGCTGGTGAAAAAGGCGACCCGCGAGGAATCGCCTCAGTAAGCGACGCCCCCCGACCTGGGGGCGGGCCGGAAAAAGGGATCCCATGCCTTCACTTCTTTTCAAATCTCAATCTGACAATCCCCGCGACAAGGCGGGGAAACTCGTCGGGCTCCACCAGCCTCGCCAGGTCCCTTGCGCTCGTCCCCAGGTTCATCTTTTTCGCCTGCTCGATGGCGAACTTGTCGGCAAAGGGGTAAAGCTCTTGCCACGCCACCTGCGCTTCGCGAAAGAAGATGCTTACGCCCACCTCGCCGATTCCTTTGAACTCGATCAGGAGCCTGCGTTCTTCTTCAACGTCCCGCGAGGCGGTTTCCCTCAGCCGACGAAGGTCACCGCCATATTTATCCATGATGAGTTCGCAATCGTACGCAAGGTATCTGCTGGTGCTTTCGTCGTACCTCGCGTAACCGTTGCGGTTGAGTACGGTGACGCGTTCCTGCCAAGATGTTTCGTACATTCGCCTGGCGGTTGTCCACCCGGCGTCGAACAACGCCCTGGTAGCGCGCAGGGCCGACGAGTGAGAAATCCGCGCGCTGGCGAGCAACGCGAACACCAGTGTCTTGAACAACGCCGATGGAGTATTGGACGCGATGTGTATGCCAAGCTCTTCGCAATAAGTCATACCGTGCTCATCAAGCACGTTTCGGGCAATGTCGCGGGCATCAGTCATCATCGCTCCGCAAAAAGGGGTCAGGAACCTTTTTCTTGCTCTTGTCGGGTTCAGTCTCTATTGGAGAAAAAGGTTCCTGACCCCTTTTCTGCAATACTTCTTACTGTGGGGCGATTCAGTGGCGAGAATATTATCTGCCGATCTCCGCCGCGGGTCTGTTCGTCGGGCGAGAGTTTCATTTCGAATTCCTGTGTCACCACGTCCACGCGTCGCGGCGAGACGGATACCAGCGAAACCCTCAGCCGCGTCTGCTCGGGATCATGATCGGCCGCAATGTTGCGCCAGCACGCCTGGATGTCGGTAACAACCCCGTCGCGAACATAGCGGGGATACGAACCCCAGGTCTGACCGAATCCCGCGCCATAACGAGGGCCGCGCCAATGACCGGACCCAACACCAATTCCAAATCCAACTGTCGTAACGGGTCGGGCAGGTGTGCGATCATCCCACGACGACGGGTAATATTGAC
>CAZWAT010000100.1:0-10228 GCA_964632015.1 uncultured Planctomycetaceae bacterium | reverse complement strand
CCAGCGTCGCCACGCTTGTGGACATCAGCGCCGAGGCGTTCGAGTTCGGCAGGCAAGCGGCGATCGACGAAGGGCTCGACGGTCGGGTGCGATTCATACAGGCTGACGTTCGTGATGTTGGAAGCATGCTTGAAAACCCGCCCGACCTGGTGAAAATGATTGGAATATGCGAGTATCTCAGCGATGAGCAGTTGGATGGGATATTCGAGGCGGTGTCTGAGGTCATGCCGCGGGGCTGTGCCATCGTCGTCAACAGCCTTTCGGATGCGCACGGGACGGACAGGTTTTTCAGGAAGGTTTTCGGGCTGAACATGCTCTACCGTGATGGGTCATGCCTTCAGCAGTTGATGTCAGCAAGGGGCTTCGGCGATTTCGTCGCGATTGACGAACCGCTCGGAGTTTACCAGGTCATCGTGGGGCGAAAGATTAGAGATAACTGATATGCCTGGCATTTCAGTACCATGGGGCGACGGCGAATTACCGTTGTCGCTACCGGATAATTGGGTTGTTAACCAGGTGGCGAAGTCGAATCTTCGTCCCGCGGGAAGTCAATGGAAGGATCGGCTCGCCAGCGTTCTGGCCCAGCCCGGTACCCATTTTCCTTTGGAGAAGTTGCTGCGCGCTCGCCAGGGCGGCAAGATAGTCATAATTGTTGAAGATCTCACCCGCCACAGCCCGCTGCACGAAATCCTGCCGATAATTCTGCGTGAAATCGAGCATGCCGACTTCCCTCACGAACGCATTGAGGTATTTTTCGCCACGGGCATGCATCCTCCGCTGACTGCCGAGCAGGCCCGCAAAAAGCTTGGATCCGAGGCTGCCCAACTCGCCTGGCGCTGCAACGGTTGGCAGGATGAAAGCGCATATGTGACCGTTGGACACGTAGGCGGAATGCCCGTGCGTGTTGATGCGGGCGTCGCCAATGCCGATCTTCGGATAATCGTTTCGTCGGTCAGTCCGCACCTTCAGGCGGGGTTTGGCGGGGGGTACAAGATGCTTCTTCCCGGCGCAGCTTCGCGACAGACGATATCCCACCTGCACCGGCTGGGCATTGGAAGGACGTTTCGCCAGCTTGTCGGCAGCGATGGTGAAAACAACGCGATGCGCCGCGCGATCGACCAGGGCGGGCAACTGGTGGATAACAATTACGGTACGACGTTTGCCGTTCAATATCTTCTCGACGATTCCGACCTGCCCACATCAGTCGCAGCCGGTGAGCCCATAGCAACCCAGCGGATGATCGCCAAGCAGTGCGCGGTCGCGTGCGGCGTGCTGGTGAGCGAACCAGCGGATGTACTGATCACCAACGCATATCCGCGAGACTACGATCTCTGGCAGTCATTCAAGTGCATTCCCAATACGCTATGGGCGTGCAGGCCTGACGGCGTGGTGATCTGCCTCGCGCGGTGCGAGGCGCTGACGGATGGCATGAAAATTCCGCGCATACCGTTGAATATGAAGTGGCTCAGAAGAATTCTGCACTGGTTCGGGCCAAGTGTGTTGCCGTCTATTCTGATGCGTGCGGTTCCGTCGCTTCCGGGCGATGCGGGGTTCTTCGTGCGTCTGGCGACCGGGGCGGTGCATCGCAACTGGATTCTCATGGTATCTCCGGGTCTGCACAAGGCGGGCGTGCAGTTTCCTGGGCTACCGATCTACCCGACCCCCGAGGCCGCGATCGAGGCTGCGGGTGAACTGCTGGGCGAAGGCCCGCGGAAGGTCGCTGTATTCCCGTCGGGTGGAACCATTTATCCCGTACCGCCCAGACGGAGAAGGCGTTGAGCGAATGCCCCAGGGCTCCGAGGCAGGAAGGTCTTCAGAAGGTGCTCGAAATATCACGGGCACTGGCGGCAAGCGTTGATCTTAACAACCTGCTGGGTCTGATAGTCAATCGCGCCATGGAGCTGCTCGAAGCCGAGCGGGCAACGGTATTCATCTACGACAAACCCAGAAACGAACTCTACAGCCGTGTCGCCGCGGGGGAAGGTGAAATTCGCGCACCTGCCGACAAGGGTATTGCCGGGGCCACGATTCAGCAAAATGCCACCATCAACGTTCCCGATGTCTATAAGGACGATCGCTTCAACCCCGAAGTCGACCGCAAGACGGGCTTTCGCACGAGGAATATCCTGTCGCTACCTTTAAGAGACCACGAAAACGGATTGGTGGGCGTGCTTCAGGTGCTCAATCGTCGCAACGGGGCTTTCAGCTCCGATGACGTCTGGCTGGGAGAGATTCTCGCCTCACAGGCGGGGGTGGTGCTTCAACGCGAGATACTCATAGACCACTACGTCAAGAAGCGTCAGATGGAACGCTCGATGAGCATTGCCCGCGATATCCAGCGAGGCCTGCTGCCTGCACAGATGCCGATTGTTGAGGGTTTTGACATCGGGGGCTTCTCGATGCCTGCCGACGAGACGGGAGGGGATGTCTTTGACTTCATGCCGCTCGACGAGGGGCGGTGGATGATAATCGTCGCCGACGCAAGCGGCCATGGCATCGGGCCTGCTCTTGTCATCGCCCAGACACGCGCGATGCTGCGGGCCCTGTGCCGCAAGGGTGACGATCTGAAGCGGGCGATAGACACCACAAACTATCTGCTGGCGGGTGACCTCAATGCCGAGCGGTTCGTGACGTGCTTCTTCGGCCTGCTTGAAGCGGGGGAGGGGCTGAAATATATATCCGCCGGACATGGGCCCATGCTGTTTTACAAACACGCCGAAGACCAATTTACGCAGGAAGGGGCAACCGGACTGCCTCTTGGCGTGATGGGCGACATGCCCTACGAAGAAATAGTCACGCACAGCTTCGATGCGGGGGATTTCGCTGTCATCGCGACGGACGGCTTCTTTGAAGCGGTAAACACCTCCGGTGAACAGTTCGGGCTCGACAGGATGATGCAGCACCTCCGCCGAGACCGCGACCTGCCCGCACAACGGATGATCTCAAACCTCTACGAGGCGGTAAAAAGCTTCGCAGGCCCGCTTGAACAGGCGGACGATCTTACAATTATCATAATCAAGCGGAACATTTCCGGGGATTGAGCGTCCGATCATGTGACGCGATGTTCAACATGATGCCAGGGAGAGCGACCATGAGCAGAATGATGATAGCTGTTGTTGTGTTCGCTTGTGTCGGCCAGACGCATGCCAGTTGCAAAGAGCCTACGAATGATCTTGCCACCGGGCAGCGGGAATTCGCCGCCGATCTCTATGCCCGGCTTGCCTCGATGAAAGAGGGAAACATTTTCTTTTCGCCCACGAGCATACGCACCGCGCTGGGCATGACGTATGTGGGGGCAGCGGGCAACACCGCCGAGGAAATGGCGAAGACACTACGGTTTTCGATGGCCCCTGATGAACTGGCCGGGCCGTTCGGAGAACTGATCAAGCGGATCAACTCGCCCGTGATGCTTCAGAAGTCCGAGTGGATCGACGACATGATGAAAACATCCACCGTGCCCGCATATGAGCTGCACATCGCCAACGCGCTGTGGATGCAGCAGGGTTACCAGTTCAAGAAGGAATTTCTGGAACAGGTTCAGACACACTTTCAGGCCCGGGCGAGCGACCTTGACTTCGCACAGAGCGAGCAGGCGCGACAGGTCATCAACAAGTGGGTCGAGCAAAAGACGAACAATCGCATTACCGATCTTATAGGCCCGGGCGTGCTCGATGCGCTGACCAGGCTTGTGCTGACAAACGCAATCTACTTCAAGAGCGACTGGGCGTATCAGTTCCAGAAAGCCAACACCCGTACCGAGAAGTTTCACACCTCGCCGGATGATTCCGTGGACGTCGAGATGATGAACCAGACGCACCAGTTCAGATACATGGAAGACCCGGACGTACAGGTTGTTGAGCTGCCTTACGTGGGCGACGAACTGGCGATGATGGTCATTCTGCCGAAGCGTGATCTTGCGGATGCAGAGGCGAAACTCTCGCCGTCTCGCCTGGACGAATGGTCAAACAGTCTCGCCTTCCGAGCGGTTCGGCTGGGGCTTCCGAAATTCACGTTCACGAGCGAGTTTGAACTCAACGAGGCGCTGAAGGCGATGGGCATGCCAGAGGCGTTCAGCTACAACGCGGATTTCACAGGCATGACCGAGCGTCGCGATTTGTACATCTCGGCGGTAATTCACAAGGCGTTTGTTGAGGTTGACGAAGCCGGAACAGAAGCCGCCGCCGCCACAGCGGTCGTCATGCGAACAACCAGTGTGCCGATGTATAACGACCTGGTGGAGTTCTTCGTGGATCGGCCTTTCATCTTCCTTATTCGCCACAACGAAACGGGCGAGATACTTTTCATGGGGCGAGTGAAGGATCCCCGAGGCTGATCGCGTCGGGCATAAAACACATCGGGCCGGTTACTCTATGCGACAGAAGTAACCGGCCCGTTTGTATTTATTGATTCGCTGGGGGTGTCATGCCCCGAACTTCTCGAGTTTCCCGGCATGCGCCAATGCCAGGGCCATGAGTTCCTTAGAGGGGATCGTGCCGATCTCGCCGGCTCTGCATGCGACCTCGTCAAAGGTTTTTGGTCCTCCGCCGCGGATGAACGGGGCGTTCATCAGCACCGGAACCGGATGCCAACTGTGAGCCTTCATGCTCGGCGGCGTCGAGTGATCGCCGGTTATAAGCAGTACGTCGGGCTTCGCTTCCAGGAGTGTGGGCAGGGCGGCGTCCATCTCTTCAATTCGCTTGATCTTGGCGGGCAAATCGCCGTCTTCGCCCGTCTTGTCGGTGTATTTGAAATGCGAGAATATGAATGTGTGGTCTTTCATCGCCTTGACGGTCTCGGCGCATATATCCTCGGCCGTGGTGGGCTGGGCGACAACAGGAATGCCCACCAGCCTTGCAACACCTCTGTACATCGGATAACCGGCAACGGCTGCGGGGTCGACATTGTATCGCTGTGGGAACTTGGGCCAATCGGGATGTTTGGCGAACCCGCGAGCAAGAATCATGTTCGCCTGGGGTTCATTTTCCAGAATCTTGGCGACCTGTTTGATGATGTCGGCAACCATCTTGGCGGTGGGGGACTTATCGAACGGCGCCCTTGCTGGGTCGAGTGCGGGCACATTCACCTGTTGGGGATCGGTATCGCCGATATTGTCGTCCAGGTTCGGGCCTCGGAGCACCATTACGGCTCGGTGCTCAGCTTCGGTTTCGAAGAACACTTCCACGCCGGCGGGTGGTTTGAGATTCTCTTTGATCTTCGCAAGCACGCGATGGTTTTCGCTGTCGGGAATTCTTCCGGCTCTTCGGTCGGTCACGTTGCCCGACTTATCGACGGTGCAGAAGTTCAGCCTCGCCGCAACGTCGGTGTCTTCAAGTGGGAACTCGACACCCAACGCCGAAAGAACGCCCCTTCCCACCTGGTAGACCAAAGGATCGTACCCGAATAAGCCAAGGTGTCCGGGGCCGCTTCCCGGAGTGACCGCAGTTGCAACCGGGGTCAACTGACCAATGGCGCTTCTGGCGGCCAGAGCGTCGAGATTAGGTGTCTTCGCCTGCTGAAGGGCGGTGCCCTTGTGGTCGTTGTCACAATCGCCAAGACCGTCCATTACCAGCAGGACAATGCGCTTGTCGTTCTTGATCGCCAGAGAAGTAATAAGTTTGCCGTACGTATCTTCCATCTTCTGTTCCTTTACCAATTGGGGTGAAACAGTCTACCAACGCACGGCGGGCAAACCAAGTGTTTTGTATTGTCAGGCAACGGGCGCGGGGATCTTCCCCTGTGGGGTCGAGCCCATGTTTTTGATCAATAGACCTGGTTTCTGCGGGGCGAGGTGCAGGTTCGCAGCGGCAGCCGGTATTTGCCTTGCTTTATGAGCATTTCCACCGTCACCTGGGTAACACAAGAACGGTCCTGCCAGTCGAGCCCCATGGTGTGTTCAATCTTAAAGGACTCAAGCCCGACGTTCTGAGAGATGACCTCGTGCGTCTGTTTGACGCCGTCTAGTTGGGTGCTTCGCCATAAGGTTCCATTCTCGTAGGAGTACTCGATTATCGCCTGCGAGTTGTCGGGCGGGAGGATTGTCAGCTTGGTCGGCGTCGCCTGAAGGGCTGCGGCAGTGCGTATTTCGCTGGTCATGCGATGAAGTACGCTTCTGGCCATTTGCGATGCGGACGCGAGATGCTCGTTTTGCCTGTAGGTGTTAAGGCACGTATGCGTCGCAGCCCCCAGGGCAGCCATCAGCAGACCCGTTATCGCCAACGCCATGAGAATCTCTATGAGCGTAAAGCCTGCTCGCCTGGTGCTGTGGGTGTTCATTCTTGTCGTCATTGTCATAGCTCCGAATAGGTGTCTATGTCCGGGACGAACATGGCGGCGTGATAGAAACCCTTGGGCAAGTGTCCTTTCGGCGTGCGCCTGATCGTGAGCTTGGAGTTGCCCGTCATTTCGAACAGATCGTCGCCGTAATTGATCATGGTGCCAATTATGGTTCCGCCGGCGTTGCCTGACAGTTTGAAGCTTTCGGCAGCCATGCATCCGTTGATACCGGAGGCGTTCCCGCTCATTGTCACATCGAACCCTGGCGCCAGCAGGAACGTGCCATCGACTCCGTTTGTGTGAACATTGCCCGAGAACTTCAGTGAACTTGAACTGCCGGTGTCCTTTGCATCCTGCGTGATGACTACGCCGTTGATGGTGCAGTTGCCCGCAAAGTGAATATCGTTGGGCGCCTCGATGAACAGCACCCCATTTATGGTGGTGTGGGCGGCGAAGGTGGTCTTGGTATTTGCGGGAATTCTGATGTTCTCAAAAGTGGTTCCCTGGGGATATTGCTGTGGAAGAACGTTAAGGTTCATCTGTTCCCATTCACTGATGTCGGGTCTGGGGAAGTGCACGGGACCTATGCCGGGGTGGATGTGATCGGCGATGTTCTGGGTTGTTCCCGCAACGGTGACATGGTTTCCCCACGTTGCGTATCCATTGGGGTTGCTGATGTGTATTTCGCCCTCGATAACCGTTTTGCTACCCAGCATGACTGCGTGATCGTCGGAGTATGTTGCAGAGAGAATGTCGGCTCCGAGCAATTCAGCGGCGTCGAGGATTTCGCCCTTGATGGATATCCTGCTGTTGCACGCCAGTCCGAAGTCGAAGATCCGGCTTCTGACCGCCTTGAGGTGACAGTCCATGGTGACCCGGCGAGATACGGCGCCTTCGTGTCCGGTGACGCGTATCCTGATCTTGTCGGCGTCTGGCATCTGGATGGTTGCGGTGAAGTATCGACCATCACCGCCCAGGGTCGCCTGTGGAATGGTTATCGTCTGCCCATCATACATGACGCTTTGGCTGCCGATCAGTGGTTGAAATATCGACGCTACCTGCGCCGCCAACTCGTCAAGCATCTGCTGCTGGCTTGAATTTGGCGAAATTCTTGCCTGCGCGATGTTTCTCATGCAGATTCCAAGCCCGCTGTCCGCCTGAAATCTCGCCGACTGAATTCGAGCGTGGTTGGCGGACTGCTGAACCGATGAATTTGTCATCGCTACCATTGCGACCGAAATGCCCGAAAACACCGCCAGCAGTATCACAGCAAGAACAGACACTACTCCGGTGCGCCTCGTAAGTTTTTGTCTGGTCATGATGGTTTCTCCATGGGGTTGTTCATGTATCCCGCATGTGCGGTGCGAGGCGGGCGTTAAGCTCAACTCGTATGGTCTGGTTGGTTGCTGTGTCATTGTTCGGGCCTCCTGACTGCGAACCACCCCGTCTTATGAACTACCCTGCCGTTCTTGCTTATCGTGACGTGTACAAAGATGATATCGGACTGGCCCGGCTGGACTACCTCTTCTAGATTGTCGCCCTTGCGCCAGGTCATCCTGATGGTCTGCGACCAACCGGTCATGTCCATCATCTGTTGGCCCGTACCGTCGCGTGGTGGCGAGAATGTCACATCCATCAGGTCGTCTAGGTCGTCAACAAACACCTGCGGAGACTGCCCGTCGGGTCCCACCGGGACGTTTGTGGATTCGTCTGGATCTGTGAACGGAAGTCGCGCCGTCCATTCGCGGATTTCCTGCGCAAGGAAGACTGCCGACGTCAGTTCGCTCGCCTTTACATTGGCGGTGGAACTCGCCGCCACTGCCGACACCAAGGCCAGTATTCCTACGCCCAATATTGCTGTCGCAACCGCGGCCTCGATGATGCTGAATCCGCCGCGGGCGAGGGGCCTTGTTCTATTCATGATTTTCCCTCTTGTTTCCTCGCTTCCTTCAAATCTCGTTCATGTTTATCAATTCACCCTAAGGTGGTGTTTCGCTATTTCAACATGCTCGACATCTTGAAGATGGGCAGGATAATGCTCATGGCGATGAATCCCACAACGGCACCCATCAAGACGATCATTAATGGTTCAATCAGCGAAGTTACCGACTTTATGGTGTTTCGCAGCTCCTTGCTATAGAAGTCCGCCACGTCGGCCATGACCTCCCCAAGCCTGCCTGATTCCTCGCCCGCGCCGATCATCTGCACAACGTTTGCGGGAAGATGATCATGCTTGTCCAGCTCTGTGGCGATCTTGTTGCCTTCCTTCACCGAATCGTGAACCTTCTTCCACATTCTCTCGAACATGGTGTTTCCCGAAACGTCGGAGGTGATGGATAGTGTTTCGAGCATCGGCACACCGGCGTTGACCAGCTCGCCCATGGTGTGCAGTCCTCGCGTGATGCACAGTGCGCGAATCATCTTGCTCAGCAGGGGCATGCGAAGCACGAGCTTGTCTTTCACGATTTTCCCCTGGGGCGTGCGCATGAAGTAGATTAATCCCACCACCAGTGCCACCAGTGTGCCCAGAATGTAACACCACTGGTATCTCATGAAATCGCTCAAGGCGATTAAGAATTTCGTCGGGGCGGGAAGGAAGTTCTCTTTGCCCTCGAACATCACGATAAATTTCGGTAGCACGAACGTCAGCAGGAATATCGTTGTCGAAATGGCCATGAACGCGATGATGGCCGGGTATATCATTGCCCCGCGCACCATGCTTCGCGTCTCGACCTGCTGGTTGAGGTATACCGCTATTCTGTCGAGCATCTGCGAGAGGCTGCCCGAAAGCTCCGACGCCTTGACCATGTTGATGTACAGTGGGCTGAAGATCTTCGGATGTTTCGCAATGGCAACCGAAAATGCCTGCCCGGCGTCCACATCTTGGCGAATCTGCATGAGGATTTTCTTGAACTTGGCGTTCTCGACCTGCCTGGCAATTCCATCGATTGCCTGACGTATGTTAATGCCCGCCTTTACCATGACCGCCAGTTGTGTCGTAAACGAAAGGACATCCTTGAGCCCTGGTCCTAACTCGACCTTGACCTCGCGCATGCGGTCGAGAATGCTCATTGCGCCGTCGCTTCCTGCCGGCGACAGATCAAGCAGCATCCCACCGACCTTGTTGCGAATCATCAGGCTTGCCTCTTCAAGAGAGCCCGCCTTTATGACGCCAGCAACCACTTCGCCGCCGTTGTTTTTGCACTGATATTTGTATTCTGGCATCGTGTTAGCTCCCCAATGCCTTTGCAAGAGCCTCGGGTCTTGCGGCGTGCGCAACGGCGTCGGCCTTGCTGATTCTACCGTTGATTACCTGTGTTTTGATCGAGTCGTCCAGCGTGCACATTCCAGCGGCCTTGCTGGTTTCAATGATGTTCTGTATTTCATGAATGCGGTTTTCGCGGATGCAGTTTCGTATTGCCGGCGTGCAGATCATAATCTCGCACGCGGGAACCATTCCGGGCGTGTCAACGCGTGGGAATAGAACCTGGCTGACCACCGCCTGAAGCGTGTTTGAAAGCATGGCGCGAATCTGGTTCTGCTGCTGGGCCGGGTAGATGTCTATTATTCGCTCGATTGTCTGTGCGGCGTTCTGGGTGTGAAGCGTCGCCAGCACGAGGTGACCTGTTTCGGCGGCACTGATAGCCGCTGAGGTTGTTTCAAGGTCTCGCATTTCGCCGACCAGAATGATGTCGGGGTCCTGTCGCAGCGCGTGACGAAGACCCGATGCGAATGTGGGCACGTCGCTGCCGAGTTCCCGCTGCTCAATCACGCTTTTCTGGCTGTGAAGGACGTATTCAACAGGGTCCTCCAACGTGATGATGTGGCAGGCGCGCTCTTCGTTGATGCGCTCGATCATCGACGCCAGCGTGGTCGACTTGCCGGAGCCCGTCTCGCCGGTCACGAGCACGAGCCCCTTGCGTAGGCTCGTGCATTTCTCCACTGCGTCCGGAAC
>CAZWAT010000099.1:0-10263 GCA_964632015.1 uncultured Planctomycetaceae bacterium | reverse complement strand
ACCCTGACATAGTCCTAACCCTTGACATTCCCAAAAACGTCTCCGCGCATGCTTCCAAGGGAACCCAAAGCCGCGCGCGGGCCATTCGCCCGAGAGAGTGAAGCAGTTGTTCACCTGATCGATTTTTCAGCTTTCGTGGGTCGTGGCACGCGGGCGATGTGGTGGGCGTTGTCATGTGTGGGCCGTGGACGGCGGCGGAAGTGGAGGAGTTCTAGCAGTCTGGTTTTGATGAGGAACCATATCCACGACCGGAAGATTGCGAACGCGGTCGCCCGAAGTCTGCCGAGGTTAGTGTTGAGGTGGAATGGAGAGAGCAGGAACCGTCGGCTGAGGTATACGCCTAAGTATGCCCTGTGCATGAGCCTGTCGAGCATTTCGGCGGGTGGTTGGTCTTTCATGGTGGGGGAGGTGAAGTCGTAGCGGTCCCAGTCTGTGTGAAGAAGCGCGTTGTCCTTGATTGCCTTGTCGTACAGGTCTGAGCCTGGAATGGGTGTGACGACGGTTATCTGTGCGACATCCACGTTGGCCTGCGTGATGTACTTGGCGGTTTGTGCGGTTTCTTCGTGTGTCTCGCCGGGTAGTGCGAGAGTGAAGGTTCCCCAGACGCCGATATCATGTTTGTGCAGCAGGCTGATCGCGTCTGTGATCTGTTGAACGGATGTACCTTTTCTGGCGGCCTTGAGCAGTCGTGGCACGGGTGTTTCGATTCCGGTGAGAACGGCAGCGAATTTTGCTTTTCCCATCCACTCCACGACGTGTGGATTTTTGGCGAGCAGGTCGACCCTCGCTTGGCACCAGAAGTAGGTGTCGAGGTTGCGTTGTGCGATGGCTTTGCAGATTTTTACGACCCTGTCTATGTCGGTTGCGAAGTTGTCATCGGCGAAATAGATGACCATGGGCCCGGAATAGCTTGCGGTGATTTGGTCGATTTCGCACATGGTTTTTTCGACGGTTTTCGGCCTCCACAGTCCGCGGTGGAAGTTCCTGATGGAGCAGAAGGAGCACTGGTACGGGCATCCTCGCGAGGTTTCGATACCCTCGACGCGGTAGGAGCCGACCTTGTAATGGCGTCTGTCGGGCAGGAGTTCTCTTGCGGGATTGATGAGCTCGTCGAGGTTGGCGATTAGCGGCCGGTCGGGCTCGTGCGTTATCTTTCCGTTGTGTATCCATGACACGCCGGGCACGCCTGCGTATTGTCCGGTGGTGATTATCTCGACGAGCGTTCGTTCGCCTTCGCCTCTGATGACGGCGTTGATCGAGCCATCGGCAAGCATTTCGCGGGTGAGGAAGGTCGCGTGCTGTCCGCCGACGATTATTTGAAGGTTGGCTTGTCGTTGTCGAAGCGTCTTTGCCAGCGCAAGCGTATGTTTGGTGTGTGGGGCGCTGTTGAGGCTCAGTCCCACCATGTCTGGTTGGCCCGCGAGGAGCATATCGGCGTGATGTTGAACGTCGTGGCCGAAGAATCTCAGGTCGGTCAGGCATACGTTTGCGTGCTGACGCGCGTGAGCGGCCAGCGATTCAATGCCCAGTGGGGATGTCGAGAAGTAACTGTCATATCCCACTTGGACGCCAGTGGGCATGGCAAGAACCAGGCGCATAATTATTTCCTTTTGCTTGTGGTGGTCCTGATGACCAACCAGGAAACTTTATGCACCAAGATGCGGAAACCCTCATGGGGCGGGCGAAAAGTTCAAAGAGTCGGGTGCGGTGCGGCGGTTACCGCGATGTCGCCGCCATTGGCCCTCGTAGGTCGACTGCCTCGTGGCGTCTGGCGGCGAAACCGGCGGCCTTTGTGTCGGGATACTTCTTCTGAAGATGCTCGTAGAAGATTACCGCCTGTTCTTTGCGGTTGGTTTTTTCGTAGCAGAACGCCAGCCAGAACATCGAGTCGGAGGCGTGTTCGACGTCTTGGGCTTCTTCGAAGACGCTGATAAGTTTTGCGAATTGTTTGGCGGCTGAGTCGTACCGCAAGGCTGCGGCGTCGGCGACTGCCTGATCGAAGTCCTTTATGTTGGCGTCTTGGGGCTGGTTGGTAGTGGTGGTTTTTTTGCCCAGCAGGTTCAGGGGCTTGTCGCAGCCGGCGTGAAGGGCAAGCACCGCGACGATGGCGGCGGGAACGACTATTTTCATCAGGTGGACTTTATTCGACACGATCCGCTCCCAGGAGTATCATCCTCGCCTCGGTGAGGAGGGTGCGATAGCTTTTTTCTTCGCCAGGCATGCTCAGGATAAGTGTTATCTGGTCAAGAACGTTCGAGCTTTCGAGCGTTGATCGGAACGAATACTGTGCTTCGTACCCGGTCACGTCGAGCATGGTCAGGCGGGTGAGTACGGCTTCGAGTTTGTCGAGCAGGTTTTTCTTTTCTGTGGTTGTCGCCTGTTTTCTCATCTGCGAGCAGCGGTCGAGCAGGTTCGTCTTGTTCAGTGCGTTCTGTGCGGCGACGATGGAAGTCTTTCCACCGCCATGTGCCTGTAGGTATGCACGTTCGAAATCGGCCTGCATGACCGCCCAACGAATTTGAAGGAGTTCGAGGTCCTGCCTGATGAGGCGGTGTTTGTCGCTTTCCTTTGCCTGCACGTGCTTGACGTTTTCAAGTTCCTTTTCGAGGTTGGCGATTTTCTGGTCCTTTTCGCTCAGAAGGGAACGTTCTTTCGCGAGTTGGGCCTGAATTTCCTCGTTTTGCTTTCGCGCATCTTCAAGTTGTCGCTGACTGGCGGCGATGAGAGCATCTTTGTTTGCCAGTTCGCGGGCGTGGTCGGTAGAAAGGGATGCGAGCTCTTTTCTGAGGGTTTCGATACCGGGCTGGTTGTCGTTGGAGGAGCGGTTTCGCAGCGTGGCGATCTGCTCGCTAAGCTGCTGGTTTCGCTGGTTGGATTCCAGTAGCTGGGCCTGAACACGGTCGCTGCGGGTGTTTGTTTCTTCGATTTTCACAAGCAGGTTGTCCATCTGCCTTTGCAGCTCATCGTTGGTCGTGGTCGAGGCGTCAGCGTGTTGGTTCTGTGGTTGATTTGAAGGCATTGACAGAGCTGTGAACGCCCCAATAGCTGCACCTGCTGCGATGATGAGGCAGGCGACAAGGACAATAATTCCCACATTGCCGCGCCGGGGTTTTTGCTTGCCGGCGTGTGCTTCACGTTTCGTTGTTTCTTCTGTAGCGTTCATGATCGTGAGTATACCTAAGCGAAGTTACGATGGACAGTCCTAGTTGTCGGTAGAATCGCCCAATCCGTTAAGAATATGACCCATTTTGTCTCTTTTGGTCATCAGGTAGCGTCTGTTCAGGGGTTGGGGGGGCGATTCTAGGGGGAGGCGTTCGACAATTTTGATTCCGAACCCTTCGAGCCCGTAGATTTTTCGGGGGTTATTGGTCATCAACCTGAGTTTCGAGAGTCCCAGGTCTCTGAGGATCTGGCTTCCGATGCCGTAATCCCGCTTGTCGGCTTCAAAGCCCAGGTGCAGGTTTGCTTCGACGGTGTCCATGCCCTGCTCGATCTGGAGCTTGTAGGCCTTGAGCTTGTTGATCAGTCCGATTCCTCGACCTTCCTGCCTGACATAGATCAGTGCGCCTTTGCCTTCCCTGGCGATTTGTCCAAGCGCGCTCCACAGTTGCATTCCGCAGTCGCACCTGAGCGATCCGAAGATGTCGCCGGTGAGGCATTCGCTGTGCATCCGCACGAGTACGGCGTCTTCGTGGGGTTTGGGATTGCCCGACTCGTCAAGCTCTCCGACGCCGCCCATGCACAGCGCCAGGTGGGGTTGGGAGTCCACTTCCGAGTCATATGCGATGAGTCTGAAGGTGCCCAGTTCTGTAGGCAGGTCGACCTCGACGGCCCGTTGGATGAGTCGCTCGCTCTTGAGGCGGTGGCGGATGATGTCCGCGACGGAGCACATCTTGAGATTGTGCTTCTGGCAGTAGATTTCGAGATCGTCCCTGCGGGCCATTCTTCCGTCTTCGTTCATTATTTCGCAGATAACTGCCAAGGGTTTTAGCCCCGCGAGTCTGCACAGGTCGACGCTTCCCTCGGTCTGTCCGGCCCGAACCAGCGAGCCGCCCTCACGAGCCCTGAGCGGGAACATGTGCCCGGGTCTGACGAGATCGCACGGTCGTGAGTTCTCGTCGCATGCGACCTGTATGGTTCTGACGCGATCGGCAATGGATATTCCGGTCGTGATGCCCGTGGCCGCGTCGATAGACACGGTAAACGCGGTTGAGAATCGCGAGGTATTCTGGGGTGACTGGGGGTAGAGTCCGAGTTCATCCGCCCGCTCGTTTGTCATGGTCAGGCAGATTTGTCCACCTGCGTTTTTCCACATGAAATGCAGCAGGTCATGATTTATGTGCTCGGCAGCGCACACGACGTCGCCCTCGTTTTCGCGGGACTCGTCGTCAACCAGGACGATCGGCCTGCCCTGGCGCAGATCTTCAATGACTTCTTCAATGGTGTTCATTTTTAGTATTGTCGTACTCCTCGTTGTGTTCGTCCAGCGGCTTTTCTTCGCGTGCGATAAATCTCAGGCCCAGGGCGGTGTAGCTCGCGGCTGCGAGAATGCTCAACGCTACCACGATCCATGCCGCGCCGATTGCCAGGTAAGATCCGAGCTTATCCTGCACGCCGTTGATGTCGGGGGCGAGCAGGGTCAGCGCGATCATGACTATCTGGGCGAAGGTGGACAGCTTTCCCGCCGGCGTGGGCTGAATCCTGAACCTGTCAGTCACCAGGTAGATTACCATGAAACCGGCAATGACCCAAAGATCCTTGCCGACAATTGCGACGACGACGTAACCCGGAAGGCGGGCGTCGGGAACTGAAGACTCCTGCAGCGACAGAAGCACCACCGTGCAGATGACCATTACCTTGTCGGCAAGGGGGTCGAGAATCGCTCCAAGCCTGGTTCTTGCCCCGGTTCTGCGTGCGAGCATGCCGTCGAGGGCATCGGAAATGCCCATTATGACGAATATCACCAGCGCGATGTGGCGTGCGGGTTCCCACGTCTGCTGGTTCATCAGAGCGATGACCAGCGGGGCCACAAGCAACAGCCTCATTATGCTGATTCTGTTGGGCCAATTGAGCGTGCTGAGGATGGTTTGTCGGCTTTCACTCATTCCCGGCCTTTGCATCGGCAGGTTTGCAGGCTCTCACTTCACGATGAAAGAACCACGCGCCCCCGAGCAATGCAATCGCCATCGGAAACGCGACATAAGGGAACCACCGCCACCCGTCTGTGGGGTTCGTCCGCATTTGCTGGGGGTACAGGTCATCCTGAAGATACGCGGGCTGGTTGGCGATTCTGTACACCACCACAAGGGCGCAGACCATGAGCACCAGCGACAACGTCACCAGCAGGGGGATCATGGTCTTTTTGTACTGGTGTGCCTGTGCCTGCTTGGCCGCCTTCTGCCAGTTCGACGAACGCGCGATCCTGTTTGTGGCGGCGCCTTGGGTTGACGGGGTGATGTCAAAGTCCACCGGCGGATCGATCTGAGGCCCAGATTCCTCGGTGTCTGGTGTAGTGGTGGGCTCGTCTATATCAGATGATTCAAGCGGCGCTGTGCCCTCGGCGAGGGCCTTCAGTGCGTCGGCGGGTTCATTGTTCCTGTTGTCGGTATTGTCGTTCCCTTCAGGCATGACGTCCTTTCCTGTTGAGGTTATAATGAATAATACACTTGCGGGTCGATTGGGCCAATGATTTTCAATGCCGACGGTTCATCGCCCCGCGGAGACACGACATGAATATAAGATACCCGGTGCAGGCGGGGGCATTTTACGAATCGTCAGCCGCGTCGTGCAGGCATCACGCCCAAAAGCTCATCAACCAGGCGGTGGTGCCCAACGACCTTGACGATCGGCTGTTCGGAGGAATTGTTCCGCACGCGGGATGGGTGTATTCAGGTCCGCTCGCAGCCCAGGTGTTCAAGGCGTTGACTCGCGAGCGGGTACGAACCATCGTGCTTCTGGGTACCGATCATGTTGGTGTGGCGGAGGTTGGCGAAGTGTACGACTCGGGTGTGTGGCGGACACCCCTGGGAGATGCCACCGTCGATAGTGAGCTTGCAAAAGAGCTTGTGCAGGCGGCGGGGGATGTGCTTCGTTCCAATCCGCAGGCGCACTCGCGGGAACACTCCATCGAGGTGCAGGTTCCAATCGTGCAGGTGTCGGCTCCGTCGGCGGGCATAGTGCCCATCACCGTTCCTCCCACGCCTATGGCTGTTGAGATAGGCCTGGGCATCGGGAAGGCTCTGGCGGGGATGGAAGATGTCAAAGTGGTCGCCAGTAGCGACATGACCCATCACGGGGGCGGGCGGTTTCCGTCGCCGGGTGGAAGGGGGGCGGCGGGCGAGGAGTGGGCAAGGGGTAATGATCGTCGGCTGCTGGACATAATCGAGCGTCTCGACGCTGCCGAGATAGTGCCCGAAGCCCACGAACATCAGAACTCGTGCGGTGCCGGTGCGATTGCCGCAGCTATCGGCGCGTGCAAGCGGATGGGCGCTACTCGAAGCGTCTTGCTCGACTACACCACCAGCTACGAGGTGATGCACAGGCTCTATCCTGACGATCCCGACGACACGACGGTTGGTTATGCGTCGGTAGTGTTCGCCTGATCGCTCAAGCTGTCGGGTCTGGCGGCGGGGGGTATGGCGATCATCCTGCCCGTGGTGTCAACGCACGCCAGTGTTGTGCGGGCGGTGGCCAGAACCACGCCGTCAAGCTTTCTGGTGAGCGAGTAGGCGTGATCGATCCTCGCCGCGCCGACACGGGTTATGGTGGTTGTTAGAACCAGCACGTCGTCATAACGGGCCGGGGCGAGATACTTCGCTTCGCACCTTGCGACGACGAAGAACACTCCCTGCTGTTCGAGATCGCGGTATGCGACGTTGCTCTGTCGCAGCAGCTCTGTTCTGCCCATCTCGAAGTACACCCAGTATCGGCTGTGATGGAGCATGCCCATCGCGTCGACCTCGGCATAGCGCACGCGAATTTCGATATCGCAGGATGTGTACTTTTCAACGGGTCTGGATGTCATCTGGCGACCTGAAGTTTCAGGCGATTGGCGGTTATCTCGACCACGGTAAGGTTGACGCTTTTCATCTCGCTGAGCATGTCGGCAAGTGCGTACAGGTTGAACTCGCAATCGACCTCGATGTCGGCGACGCCCTCGGCAAGTTGCCTTAGATTGACCGACCTCACGCCACGAGTGACTGACAACTCGTCCCGCAGGGTCTTGAAGCTGGCATAGTCCATTCCTACCACGCTCACGTCTATGGTTCGCTTGACCTGTGCCCGCTTTCGCCACGCCTCGACGATGCTCGACAGGAGCGTGTCCTTGTTGTCATCCACAATTTTGAGCAGCACTTTTTCTCCGCCGCCCGCGACATTGAACGAGTTCATCGACGCCTGCGGAAAGGGCATCGACGCAAGCAGTGCCGCCGAGTCGGTCTGAATCACCCGCACGCTCATGTTGCCCGAAAACTGGTGAAGCGTCCTTCCCTGAATGCGCACGGGCTTTGCGTACCTGGCGATTGCGCGGGCCGCGACGACCACATCCGCCTTGAAGCGTGCGCCTATCGCCGCCAGCTCCGATACGTCGTCCTTGACGACCGCCAGTTGCTGATCGCGAAAACTGATGTCCGATGCCGTCGTCTGATCAATGAGCCTGAGTCCCTTTGACAGGAAGAACTCCTCGAGCCTGGGCTGGACGATGCCCGACGTTTCGACGGGCTGGCTCGTATCGAAGTTAGTATATATGCTTTCGGCGACGATGATCATCACCCGCGGGTTTCCCTCGACGGCGACCGTGTGGGCGATGGATGCCCAGTCGTGCTCGAACTTCTGCGTGGAAACCAATGCCCTGACAGTAACTGAAGTTACGCCTGCCTCGGCGAAGACCTCGGTCTTCTTGTATTCCTTCACATATCCCACGGCATCTGCGAAGACCTTGTCGTACACCAGCTTATAATCACTGGTCTGCGACCTTCCCGTCAAAAACACCCCGCACGCCTGCTCCACCGCAAGCCGAAGCGCATCCTGGGTCGCGCGATCCTCCGCTGCCGGTCCTACACCTGCATGACGAGCGGTTACCGTAACCCATTTGTCAGGCTGTGCAAACGCCGATGATGGATCCGCCACAATTCCGCAGATCAACGTTATCGCCACCAAGCCAAACACGCCAGGATATCTCATAAGCATAAACTACTCCTTTACATTTGTGACACGTGACGAGCGGTATTGTAAGTGAAGAATCGCAACAATTTACAGCCGTATTTTGACCACAACCTTGCGAATTTCACCATGCCCGCCCATCGGAGCGTGGGCGTCCTGTGGATAAAACACCTGAAAACCGCCGGGCGGGTTGAATTTCCACTGCTTCACGTCGTCATCGAACAGCTCGACATCGCCATCGGCGTTGTATCCTCCCCTGCTGAGTCGGCAGTCGCGGCGGGGGGCGTAACCAATCTCCTCCATCCCCGAAACCGTGAAGTGAACGTCGATATAATCATTGTGTGCCTCGAGCGGGCCTGCATGCCCTCGCCCCTCGCCCTCGATGACATTGGCGTACAGGCGTCGGGCGTCTATTTCAACCTCCCCAGGTCGAAGCGATGAAAGGTCAAGCCGGCGAAGATACTCTATCGCCCGACGCAGGTCAGGACGCTCAGCCATAAACGCTTGGGCGTCTGCGATGTTTCCACTAAGCATGTTAAAATCCTTGTCAAAGCGGCTTACTCTACCGCAAACTCTTGCATACGCAAGCGCGTAGAAGCGAGATGAATATAGTAGTGAGGCATATAAATATGTCAATGAAACAATAATACGACGTCACGGCGCTGACCGCCAGTGGGCATCTGGAAGCCCGCAAACCTGGAAGTTTATCGCAGACAACGGTGCGAACAACCCAACCAGCACAACCTCGGCTGCCCGATCGCTACTTATGCGGAGGCCAGATCGGGCGCAGGTATCTGACCATGGCTGCCCCGAGTCTTCGGAACAGGAAATAGTTCGCGCCCCCTTCGGCAGCACGTGACGCCACTGCTTTTGCGGCTCCGGCCACCACGCCACCGCCCTCGAACAGTAGATCGGCTGCTGATTGCGTCCATTCCGACGCCTGGCTTGCGGCGAAGGCGTTGAAGAGTACCCGCGCGAGTATCGCCACAGTCCCTGTGCCCGTGGTGCGCAGATTGTAAATGATGCACAAATCGCCCGCCAGCAGATAGGCGTTCAGCAGAACCACAGGAGTATCAAGCCCTGAGGGCAGGGCGGCTGTCTTGACGCCAACAAGCTTGGCGTATTGACTGATGCGGTTTCTTGCCGCGGCGTCAAGATAACCCAGAAACTGCCTGTCGAACTGTTCCAACCAACCCTCGGTCGTGGAGCTTTCCTCTGTGAGAAGCGCCTGAGCGTTCGCCCTGAAGGTGCGCCCGTCGGCGTCGTTAAGACACTTGCCAAGAAGTATGACAGCCTCGGAACGATCGGTCAGGGGGTACTGGGCAAGAAAGTCCAGAAGCGTAGATTTTGCCTGGTGCAATCTGGCATTGGCCTGTCGTCGCAACTCGGCTCTTTGTGAAAGCTTTCGCAGTGCCTCGACCTGGACGCGTGGAGTAGTTCTGACCCTTGCAAAAACCTTTGTCAGACGCCACAGCGCCCACATGATGCCGACAACCAACAGCGTCAAAACCGCGTACCCGCCGAGGCGAACGGGTTCGGGCAGGGTCTGAAGCTGATTCACAAATGTCAGCATCTGCGATATGAGAAACAGAATGACAGCGCAGGATATGAACACCAGCAGCGGCCAAGCTCCCAGCTTCCGTCGCAGTGCTCCCAGCATGTCAATGCCCCTGGTCGCGCCGAGAAGCGCTTCGTCGAACTCTTTGTCGGTAATCGGCTCTTCGCGTTCGAACAGATTCTGTGCGGGGACGACCTGTTGGATGTCGGCGGGGGGGTCATTGGGAATGCCCAGCAATTCGTGAGCCTGTTTCTGGTGATGAAGTGGTGGCGATGAATTAGCTTTTGGCTTTGGCGCCTCAGGAGGCGGGGATGACACCGGGTCGCCCGGTATTTGCGAATCGGGCAGCGGTGTGTTGCTTTTATCTACCATGTCCGCACCTTCCTCATCCGATCAGAAAATCCACAACCCTGTTAAGCTCTATATGGTCTGGGGCGGCATCTCTGCGGGGTGGAACCCACGGAGCCATATTGGGGAACTTGTACGTGCCGTACTGCCACGTCTTGGGCCACTGCTCAGGTACGCGTGAAGGCGTAAACGCGGAG